>NZ_CAWNMR010000024.1:0-35808 GCF_963875615.1 Vibrio sp. V09_P4A23P171 | reverse complement strand
CTACAGGATGATTGCTCATCTAAATATGGTGCGGAAAGAGAGACTTGAACTCTCACACCTTACGGCGCCAGAACCTAAATCTGGTGCGTCTACCAATTTCGCCATTTCCGCAAATTTTTAGTTATCGAGATGGTGCGGAAGGAGAGACTTGAACTCTCACACCTTACGGCGCCAGAACCTAAATCTGGTGCGTCTACCAATTTCGCCACTTCCGCAGCTCGATATCTATGTGTTGCCAGCCTTAGCTAACAACTAAATTATGGTGGCTACGACGGGATTTGAACCTGTGACCCCATCATTATGAGTGATGTGCTCTAACCAGCTGAGCTACGTAGCCATCTTTTTGAGCGAGACAATATAATACAATCCACACTCATGTGCCAATGGTTTTTTAAACACTGACCCATTTGAATAATGGCAGGGCTACCTGGATTCGAACCAGGGGATGGCGGCATCAAAAGCCGCTGCCTTACCGCTTGGCGATAGCCCTACAAGATGATTGCTCATCTAAATAATGGTGCGGAAGGAGAGACTTGAACTCTCACACCTTGCGGCGCCAGAACCTAAATCTGGTGCGTCTACCAATTTCGCCACTTCCGCAACTTAACCTGTAGATTCAGTGAATATTGGTATTCATTGAATCGTTGTTATGACCAGTTTATTCGCTAGTCATCTCAATATTGGCAGGGCTACCTGGATTCGAACCAGGGGATGGCGGCATCAAAAGCCGCTGCCTTACCGCTTGGCGATAGCCCTACAAGATGATTGCTCATCTAAATAATGGTGCGGAAAGAGAGACTTGAACTCTCACACCTTGCGGCGCCAGAACCTAAATCTGGTGCGTCTACCAATTTCGCCATTTCCGCAACTTTCCTAAATATTTTTATAAGAAAAACACTTAGGAAATGGTGGCTACGACGGGATTCGAACCTGTGACCCCATCATTATGAGTGATGTGCTCTAACCAACTGAGCTACGTAGCCATTTTTATTCTCTCTTTAAGTTTGCCTTAATGTCGAGAACGGAGCGCATTATGCGGATATGGCTCTAGAGCGTCAATAGTTTTTTTGAATAAATTCTTTGAAACCAACCGTTCGAACTTTTTTTGAACAAAGAGACGTGTTTGTGATCAAAAACGGTTAATAAATCATTAAGCTTATTGATTTTTCCTTGCTTGTCGCTAAGGTTGATTTTGAGAAAAAAACAAAAAAGCCAACAGAATCTGTCGGCTTTAATGGTGTATTAATAGCTGATTAACGAGTTATTTACACGTTGAAGCGGAAGTGGATAACATCGCCATCTTTTACGATGTATTCTTTACCTTCCAAGCGCCATTTGCCCGCTTCTTTGGCTCCATTTTCGCCGCGATATTGAATGAAATCATCATAACCCACAACTTCAGCGCGAATGAAACCACGTTCAAAGTCGGTATGGATTTTACCCGCCGCTTGCGGAGCCGTCGCACCGACCGGAATCGTCCAGGCACGCACTTCTTTTACGCCAGCGGTGAAGTAGGTTTGTAGCGTTAGCAGTTCGTAACCGGTACGAATCACGCGGTTTAGACCGGGTTCTTCAATGCCTAAATCGGCTAAAAACTCGGCGCGATCTTCTTCTTCAAGTTCAGATAGTTCAGCTTCAATGGCTGCGCAAACAGCAACTACAGAATTGTTCTCTTTTTCTGCAAACTCTCTGACAGCATCAAGGTACGGGTTATTTTCAAAGCCATCTTCGCTCACGTTGGCGATATACATGGTTGGTTTCAACGTTAAGAAGTTGAGATAATCTACGGCGGCTAGCTCTTCTTTTGAGAGTTCAACCGTGCGAGCCATACCACCTTCCGTTAATACAGGGAGTAGCTTCTCTAATACGGTGATTTCAAATTTAGCGTCTTTATCGCCACCTTTGGCACGTTTTGCTTGACGTTGAATGGCGCGTTCACAGCTATCAAGGTCGGCAAGGGCAAGCTCTAGATTGATTACTTCAATATCTTCAATTGGCGATACTTTGCCTGCTACGTGAACGATATTTTCGTTCTCGAAGCAGCGAACAACGTGACCAATCGCATCTGTTTCACGGATATTTGCAAGGAATTTGTTGCCTAAACCTTCACCTTTTGACGCGCCAGCCACTAGGCCTGCGATATCGACAAATTCCATTGTCGTCGGAAGGATACGTTGAGGGTTTACAATTTCTGCTAACGCATCGAGACGAAGGTCTGGAACAGGAACCACACCCGTGTTTGGTTCGATAGTGCAAAACGGGAAGTTTGCTGCTTCGATGCCCGCTTTAGTTAGTGCATTAAATAATGTTGATTTACCCACATTTGGTAAACCCACGATGCCACATTTAAAACCCATGACTGTAACCTTATTCAGCTTTGAACGTATGTAAGCGATTTTGTGCTTTAGTTAGACCATCTTTTAGTAAAATGTCGAAGCAACGAACCGATTCGTCAACCGCGGCATCTAGGCACTCTTGCTCTTTGGCGGGTGCTTTACCTAAAACATAGCCTGCTACTTTATCTTTGTGCCCCGGATGGCCGATACCAATCCGCAGGCGGTAGAATTCTTTGTTATTGCCGAGTTTGCTGATGGTGTCTTTAAGGCCATTATGCCCGCCATGACCACCGCCCATTTTGAACTTAGCGACCCCGGGAGGTAAGTCTAGTTCATCATGTGCCACCATGATCTCTTCTGGTTTTATCTGGTAAAACTTGGCGATGGCCGCCACGGCTTTACCGGATAAATTCATAAAAGTTGTTGGGATCAATAAACGCAGATCTTCACCATTAACCACGATACGTCCGGTGAAACCGAAGAATTTGGCTTCGTTTTTCAAGGTGACGTTATGAACTCGGGCTAATTCTTCTACTACCCAAGCGCCGGCATTGTGCCTCGTTTTGGCGTATTCAGGGCCAGGATTTGCTAGCCCGACAAGAAGTTTGATTGGTTGGCTCAAGGTTAGGATCTCTTTGCAATATCAAAAGCGCGGTATGATAGCACACAAAAGGGAAAGGGTGCGAGGCGCTAAAATAACAAAGGAAAAAGCACTTCATTTTTCAATGAAGTGCTTTAAAAGCATTTAAAAATCAGTAAATAAACTGAGTTTTAATTAAACATGGCAGAAATAGACTCTTCGTTGCTAATGCGACGAATCGCTTCAGCAAGCATGCTAGACAAGGTTAATTGTGTCACTTTGCCGGTTGCCGCCATCTCTTTAGATAGGGTGATCGAGTCTGTGACGATAACTTGGTCTAGTACTGAGTTTTTGATATTTTTCGCTGCGTTACCTGAGAATACCGCGTGCGTTGCGTAAGCAAACACACGTTTTGCACCACGTTCTTTCAACGCTTCAGCGGCTTTACACAAAGTGCCGCCAGTGTCGATCATGTCATCCACGATCACACAATCGCGACCATCAACATCGCCAATCAGGTTCATAACTTCAGACACGTTGGCGCGTGGACGACGTTTATCAACGATTGCGATGTCGATATCACCTAATGCTTTTGCAGTCGCACGAGCACGAACCACGCCACCAAGGTCAGGTGAAACCACAACAGGATCTTCTAACCCACGCGCTTTCATATCTTCAAGCAACACTGGCGTACCAAAGATGTTATCTACTGGGACGTCAAAGAAGCCTTGGATCTGTTCTGCGTGAAGGTCGATGGTCAAAACGCGGTCAACACCAACGTTTGAAAGGAAATCTGCAACAACTTTTGCAGTGATCGGTACACGAGCAGAGCGCACTCGGCGGTCTTGACGGGCATAACCAAAATATGGGATGACAGCAGTAATACGGCCTGCTGAAGCACGGCGCATTGCATCAATCATCACTACTAATTCCATTAAGTTGTCATTAGTAGGAGCACAAGTAGATTGAATAATAAATACATCGCTACCACGAACATTTTCGTTGATTTGCACTGCAACTTCACCGTCGGAGAAACGAGAAACAGTAGCATCACCAAGAGAGATGTATAGACGTTCAGCAATACGTTGGGCTAGTTCAGGTGTGGCGTTACCAGCAAATAGCTTCATATCAGGCACGGTGGAAACCTCAGGGTTGCGTCCAGTTTTTAAATAGGTCGGGTGTTGGCGAATTGGTATTCAGCCAGAGTCTTTTTCAGTGGCGAAATGTTACACCCTAAGGCGACAAACGCGAAGACTGTGTCAGGGAGCTTGGCAAGGACAGCTTCCGCTTCTACTTTGCTAGAAAATTCGGCAAAAACGCAAGATCCCGTCCCAGTCAATCTTGACGGCGCGTATTGTAGCAGCCATGAAAGTTGCTTATCAACCTCTGGGTACAGCATTCGGACAATTTTTTCGCAATCGTTTTCGTAAGGGTGTTCGAGAAGCGTTGCTAGCGCTCGTTTTGGCGTGTTCCTTATCAATTGGGGATGAGTGAAAATATCTTTCGTTGCAATGCTCACATTAGGCCGAACCACCAAATACCATTTTTGCTTTGGTTCGGTTTGGGTCAGTTTTTCACCTACGCCTTCAGCAAATGCGGCAAAGCCATGGACAAAAACGGGAACATCCGCCCCGAGTGTTAAACCGAGCGTAGCGAGTTCTTGCTGTGTTAGATTGGTTTGCCATAAGTAGTTCAGTGCAACAAGCACGGTTGCAGCATTGGAAGAGCCGCCACCGATGCCACCGCCCATTGGCAAAACTTTATTTAATTCAATGTTCGCGCCATAGCGGCATCCACTTGCCTTTTGTAAGGCGATGGCCGCTTTCCAAATCAAGTTGTCTTGTAGCGCAACGCCAGCAATGGCTGGTGTGAGAGTTATTTCGCCAGACTGATTGGCGGTAATGGTTAACTCATCACCAAAATCGAGAAATTGAAACAGTGTCTGTAATTCATGATATCCGTCGGCTCTTTGCCCGGTAATGTACAGAAAAAGGTTGAGCTTAGCGGGTGATGGCCAGTGGGTTGGGGTGCAAATCATGGCGTTAAGGTCCACTTTGAAATGACGAGGTTTAATGAAACTTGATCTTGAGTCAGCTTCAGTTTGGCCGGAAGTGGCACTGAAGTGGAAGAAGCGGATGTTGAGACGAAGGGATAAGCTTGGTAGTTCAAATATTCCAAGTGCCAGCGGCTAAGCCCTAGCTGTTTATCTAACGATGCCAACAAATTATTTTGATTCAATTGAAAACCATCCGCCTCGGTTGGCAGCCCAAGCAGCCAATCTTGTAGCTGCTCAATGGGGATCGATAACCCAGTTAACTCGTAAACTAAAGCATCCGCATTCTGCGCATCGATAATTTGATCATCATACGTTTTGACCTGGGCGCCCTGAGGCGAGATGGAGAGATTTAAAACGGTCTGCCCTAAAAATGTTGAGAGACGAAGCTGGCTATGGTCGGCATTTTTTTGCCAATGAAAATTGAGGGATTGGCGCTGTTGTGGTGATATATAGCCGAGTTTTCCGCTGGCTTGGTACTCGCGGATCGTTTGCAATTGCTGTTGGTGTTGCTGCCAGCCGACGCTCTCGACCCTTGTTGAGGGTAAGTTTGTGCAACCAAAGAGTGTTAGCAGAGTGAGGAGAGTTAAAATCAGTCTATTTGCGCGTGTCATATCTGCCCATTATTTACACAGTGAAGGCCGTAAAAACGCCTCACTATATCATTGATATCACGAAGTCGGGAAAACAAATCCTTGTTGCCCTTTCATTAAAACAGGGCATCAAGTAAAATTCTGCTCCTATTTACATTTCCTGAACCGAGAAACCTCTATAGATGTCCTTGCTTGCTATTGGAATAAATCACAATACAGCGTCGGTAGAACTGCGAGAGAAAGTGGCGTTTGGTCCTGATAAATTATCAGAAGCCTTGCGACAACTTGCGTCCAGTTCCAGCGTTCAAGGTAGCGTTATTGTCTCTACCTGTAATCGCACGGAAATTTATTGTGATGTAAAATCATCGAGCAAAAGTAAGTTAATCGATTGGTTGTCTCAGTTCCATCATGTGAATCCTGAAGATCTTAAACCGAGTTTGTATGTACACGAAGAACAAGCCGCTATTCGTCATTTGATGCGAGTGGCTTGTGGTCTGGATTCACTGGTATTGGGTGAGCCGCAGATTTTAGGGCAGGTGAAACAAGCCTATGCGGATGCTCGCGAGCATAACGCGGCTGATTCAGCGATTGAAAAACTGTTTCAAAAAGCATTCTCGGTAGCTAAACGTGTGCGCACCGAAACCGAAATAGGCGGCAGTGCGGTATCTGTGGCTTATGCTGCTTGTACGCTGGCAAAGCAGATCTTTGAATCACTCTCTGATTCAACGGTAATGTTGGTTGGAGCGGGTGAAACCATCGAACTGGTTGCGAAGCATTTAGCCAGCCATCGATGTAAACGCATGATAGTTGCCAACCGAACCCGCGAGCGAGCGATGGGGCTTGCACAGCAGTTTGACGCTGAAGTGATTGCACTCAATGAGATACCTGACTATCTCGCCCACGCGGATATCGTCATCAGTTCCACCGCCAGCCCACTGCCGATTATTGGCAAAGGGATGGTAGAAAGTGCGATTAAAGTGCGCCGCCATCAACCCATGTTACTGATTGATATTGCCGTGCCTCGGGATATTGAATCGCAGGTTGGGGATTTAAACGATGCCTATCTGTATACGGTTGATGATCTTCAGTCGATTGTAGACAGCAATATGGAACAGCGTAAAGTTGAAGCCATTCAAGCTGAAGCGATTGTCAGTGAAGAGAGCGCAGCCTTTATGAGCTGGATGCGCTCCTTGCAAGCGGTAGACAGCATCCGAGAATACCGTCAATCGGCCAACGAAATTCGTCAAGAATTGCTCAGTAAAAGCTTGCAGGCACTGGCTGCAGGGGGCGATCCTGAAAAAGTGTTACTTGAGTTAAGTAACAAACTCACCAATCGATTGATCCACACACCAACCCGAGCATTGCAAAGCGCTGCAGAGTTAGGTGAACCGGCTAAATTGGCCGTGATTAGACAAAGTTTGGGTCTTGACGACCCTCGATAATATCCGTCACTCCGAATTAAAGAAGAAACTATGAAAGCGTCGATTTTAGTTAAGCTTGAATCCCTTGTTGAGCGTTACGAAGAGGTTCAGCGCCTGCTTGGCGAGCCTACCGTAATTAGTGATCAAAACAAATTCCGTACTTTGTCAAAAGAGTACTCTCAGCTTGAGGAAGTCACTAAATGCTTCCAAGCTTACCAACAAGCGCAAGAGGATTTGGTTGCCGCGGAAGAGATGACCAAAGAAGAAGACGCCGAGATGCGTGAGATGGCTCAAGAGGAAATCAAAATAGCCAAAGCGACGATCGAACGTCTCACTGATGAATTGCAAATTCTGCTGCTACCAAAAGATCCGAACGATGATCGCAACTGCTTCTTAGAAATTCGTGCAGGGGCGGGCGGTGATGAGGCGGGTATTTTTGCTGGCGATCTGTTCCGTATGTACAGCCGTTATGCTGAGAAGATGAGCTGGCGTATCGAAATTATGTCCGCTAGCTATGCTGAGCATGGCGGCTATAAAGAAGTGATTGCTAAAGTGAGTGGTGATGGCGCTTACGGTGTGCTTAAGTTTGAATCAGGCGGTCACCGCGTACAGCGTGTTCCGGCCACGGAATCTCAAGGTCGTGTGCATACTTCCGCTTGTACCGTCGCGATCATGCCCGAAATTCCTGAAGCCGAAATTCCAGAAATTAAAGCTAGCGATCTGAAAATTGACACTTTCCGCTCATCGGGCGCGGGTGGTCAGCACGTAAACACCACCGACTCTGCGATCCGTATTACCCACTTACCAACAGGCACGGTAGTTGAGTGTCAGGACGAGCGTTCACAGCACAAAAACAAAGCCAAAGCGATGGCCGTATTGGCCGCTCGTATTGCACAAGCGGAAGAAGCGAAGCGCGCAGCCGAAGTGTCCGATACTCGTCGTAACCTACTGGGTTCTGGTGATCGTAGCGACCGTATTCGTACTTACAACTATCCGCAAGGTCGCGTTTCCGATCATCGTATTAACTTAACCATCTATCGTCTTAATGAAGTGATGGAAGGAGATCTGCAAAGCTTGATTGATCCAATCATTCAAGAATATCAAGCAGACCAACTTGCCGCTCTTGCCGATCAACACTGATCCCATGACGTTATCTCGTATTGATGATGCGTTGAAAGCCGCGATTGCTCAACTCCAAGAAGGCGGCAGTGATTCGCCTTCTGTGGATGCAGCGGTGCTGCTTTGCCATGTACTGGATAAACCACGCTCTTATCTGCTGACTTGGCCTGAAAAGACCTTAAGCGAAACGCAGTCGCGGCAATTTTGCTCGCTGATTACGCGTCGAGTGACGGGGGAGCCTGTGGCCTATTTGGTTGGGGAACGTGAGTTTTGGTCGCTGCCACTGAAAGTTTCGCCTTCGACATTAATTCCTCGGCCGGATACTGAACGCTTGGTTGAAATTGCGTTAGAAAAAAGCCAGCAGACGCAAGGGGATATTTTGGACTTAGGTACAGGAACTGGCGCGATAGCATTAGCGTTAGCGTCTGAGTTACCTGAACGTCATGTGGTTGGTATCGACTTACGCCCAGAAGCGCAAGCCTTAGCGTTGGAAAACGCGCAGCGTTTAACTATTACCAATGTCACATTTTTACAAGGCAGTTGGTTTGAACCTTTAAAGCTCGGTACAAAGTTTGCTTTAATTGTCTCCAATCCACCGTATATTGAAGAAAATGATCCCCATCTAACGCAAGGGGATGTACGTTTTGAGCCTTTAAGTGCGCTGGTGGCCAAAGACAAAGGCTTGGCTGACATTAAACACATTGCAGAGAATGCGCGTCACTATTTGCAGCAACAAGGCTGGCTGCTGTTTGAACATGGTTATGATCAAGGGGCGGCAGTCAGAGCGTTATTTGAGTCACTCGGCTATCACCACGTAGTGACAGAAAAGGATTATGCGGGTAATGACCGAGTGACACTGGGTCAATATTCGCACTCAGAAGAGAGAGCATCATGTACGAAGGATTAAAACATTTTCATCTACTGACCATTGCGATCAGTGCACTATTGTTGTCGGTACGTTATGCCTTGATGATGATGGATTCCAAATGGCTGCAACACCCTTTTTTGAAACGTTTTCCTCACATTAACGATTCGCTGTTGTTGTTATCGGGTATCGCGTTGATTGTGATGTCTGGTTTTATCCCATTTACCCCAGCCGCACCTTGGTTAACTGAGAAGCTGACCTGTGTGATGGCGTACATTGCACTGGGTTTCTTTGCGCTCAAACTGGGTCGGAATAAGATGTTGCGTACCTTTGCTTTTTTGGGCGCATTAGGTTGGCTTGCTATGGCGGGAAAAATCGCCATCGTAAAAACGGCTATGTTTTTAGGCTAACAGCATCCGAGCGGCATTATGTTTGAATGGTTCGATGAAGATTTTGATGCAATGGAATTGGTGGAAGGGGCGCTGATCTTAAACAAGGCCGTCAATCCTGAAACTGAGGATGAATGGGCACGCCAAGAGTTGGCCCGTTTGCTTACACAAGCAAAACACGAGTTAGCTAATGAACAGGATGAAAAACAGCGTTTCGAAGCGTTGTTGCATCTGTTTTACCAACAATGGGGTTTTCGCGGTGACAGAGAGGCTTATTTTGATTCACGTAATGCCTTCATCGATAAAGTGTTGCAGCACCGCAAAGGTATTCCCGTCAGTTTAGGTGCGCTGTTGCTCTATTTTGCGCGCAAGCTAGGCTTTCCTTTACAAGGTATTACCTTTCCCACACAGTTTTTATTGCAGTTGCATTGGTGCGATGAATCACCGATTTATATTAACCCTTTTACTGGTGAAATCGTCTCATTACATATACTACAAGCGTGGTTAGTTGGGCATAAAGGGGTCTTGTCTAAGCTGAAATCGAGTCATTTGGAAGTGACAGATAATCCGACGGTGATCGGTCGTTGGCTGGCACTACTAAAGAGCGCACTATTAAGAGAAGAGCGTTATACCTTAGCGCTGCGTTGTACTGATTTAGCGCTGACTTTTGTTCCTGATGATCCGTATGAGATCCGCGATCGCGGTTTTATCTATCAGCAACTGGATTGTCACCAAATTGCCTTATCCGATTATCAATACTTTATTGATCATTGTCCGAATGATCCGGCGGCTGAGTTATTAAAAAATCAAGTTAATGCATTAAGCTTTGAAGCTATTACGCTGCATTAACCGCTAAATGAGAGAGAATGAAATGGAACAAAAAATCGTCCACGTGGGTGATATTCCCGTTGCCAACGACAAACCGTTTACTCTGTTTGCTGGAATGAACGTCCTTGAATCCCGTGATTTAGCGATGCAAATCTGTGAGCATTACGTGAAAGTGACCGATAAACTCGGTATCCCTTATGTGTTTAAAGCTTCTTTTGATAAAGCCAACCGCAGCTCTGTTCACTCTTATCGTGGCCCTGGCTTGGAAGAGGGAATGAAAATTTTCCAAGAGCTAAAAGAGACCTTTGGCGTCAAAATCATCACTGACGTGCACACGGAAGCTCAAGCTCAGCCTGTGTCTGAGGTGGTTGATGTGATTCAACTGCCAGCGTTTCTTGCTCGTCAAACTGACCTTGTCGAAGCGATGGCGAAAACAGGTGCAGTGATCAACGTGAAAAAACCACAATTTATGAGCCCTGGTCAAGTGGGCAATATCGTGGAAAAATTTGCAGAGTGCGGCAACGACAAAGTGATTTTGTGTGAACGTGGTGCTTGCCATGGCTATGATAATCTGGTCGTTGATATGTTGGGTTTTGGTGTGATGAAAAAAGTATCAAACGGCAGCCCAATTATTTTTGATGTGACCCATTCACTGCAAATGCGCGACCCTTCTGGCGCAGCTTCTGGTGGGCGTCGTGAACAGACAGTTGATTTAGCAAAATCAGGTCTTGCTGCCGGGATTGCGGGCCTTTTTATTGAAGCGCATCCAAACCCAGATAAAGCGCGTTGCGATGGTCCATCGGCACTGCCTTTGGATAAACTTGAACCTTTCCTTGCACAAATGAAAGCGTTAGATGATTTGATCAAGAGCTTTGCTCATATCGATATCCGCTGATTTTTTGTTGGATCTATCACTCATGATTTGGCCACCGCAAGGTGGTCAAATTTTATCGAATGTTTCCCAAACCTGTTTATCTTGTCTAAGTGCTCACTTTTCCTTATTTTTTCGTGTTTAGGAAAGAAAACGATTGCCTGTGATCCATTAAAATTTCACGTGTAACCTGTGGCAACCGTTACATTTTTGAATTGATTTTATAGTGATCAATTCTACATAAATATGAAATCAATCTGTCACCTTTGAGATGTTAATTTAAACTGGGTCAAGTTTATTGGTATGGCTTGATTTTGTGTTTGCAACGTTGACCATAGCCTCCCCCTCACAAGCAGTGGATTTTTCAAGTTCAAAGGTATGATAATGAAACAACGTCTTATTCTAAAAACAGCGCTCAGCGCGGCCATTCTTACAGCCCTTGTGGGTTGCGCAACTCAACCCACTCATGAGTGGAAAGAAGATACGACTTATAAACTCACCGTGTTACACACTAATGACCACCACGGTCGTTTCTGGCAAAACAAATATGGTGAGTATGGTATGGCGGCACGTAAAACGCTGATCGACGATCTTCGCTCTGATATTGAAGCTGAAGGCGGCAGCGTGCTGCTTCTTTCTGGTGGCGATATTAATACCGGAGTTCCTGAATCTGATCTGCAAGATGCAGAGCCTGATTTTAAAGGCATGAGCAAGATTGGTTATGATGCGATGGCGTTAGGTAACCATGAATTCGATAACCCGCTCGAGGTGCTGTTTAAGCAAAAAGAGTGGGCGAATTTCCCAATGCTGTCGGCCAACATTTACGATAAAGCGACCGGAAAACGTCTATTCCAAGCCTACCAAATGTTTGATAAACAGGGCGTGAAAATAGCGGTTATCGGTTTAACGACTGAAGATACCGCTAAAATCGGCAACCCTGAATATATTGGTGGTATTGAGTTTAGAGATCCAAAAGAAGAAGCGAAAAAACTGATCGCAGAAATTGAGAAAACGGAAAAGCCGGACCTTATTTTTGCCGTTACCCACATGGGCCATTATGAAAATGGTCAACGTGGTGTGAATGCACCAGGTGATGTTGCGCTTGCACGATACTTGGATGAAGGTTCTCTCGATATGATCGTCGGCGGCCACTCTCAAGAGCCGGTCTGCATGGAAGGCCCTAACGTGGTGAAGAAAAACTTCCATCCGGGAGATGAATGTAAGCCTGATATGCAAAACGGTACTTACATAGTGCAAGCGCATGAATGGGGTAAGTATGTTGGCCGTGCGGATTACGAATTCCGTAATGGTCAACTGAACATGGTGAGCTACAATCTGATCCCTGTAAACCTGAAGAAAAAGGTGAACGTGAATGGCGAGAGTAAGCGCGTACTGATTCAAGATCAAATCGCTGAAGATTCAGAAATGCTTAGCTTCTTGCGTCCATATCAAGAACAAGGCCAAGCGAAACTGAATGTGGTCATTGCACAAAGTAATGGCAAGTTAGAAGGGGATCGCAACGTTGTCCGTTTCCAACAAACCAATTTAGGTCGTTTGATTGCACTTTCTCATATGGAACGCGCAAAAGCCGACTTTGCGGTGATGAATTCTGGCGGCGTGCGTGATTCGATTGATGCAGGAAAAATCACTTATAAAGATGTGCTCAAAGTGCAACCTTTTGCCAATATTCTCACTTATACCGATATGACCGGGGCTGAAGTGTTGGATTACCTCAATGAAGTGGCGACCAAACCTGTTGATTCTGGCGCTTATGTACAATTCGCGGGGATTTCGATGACAGTGGCCAATGGTAAGGTATCGAACGTCTTTATTGGTGATAAGCAGCTCCGTTTGGACGAAACGTATCGCTTCACCGTGCCTAGCTACAATGCAGCAGGTGGTGATGGTTATCCAAAAATCTCCGATCATCCAGGTTATGTGAATACGGGGTTTGTGGACGCGGAAGTATTAAAAGATTACCTCGAAGCACACAGTCCAATTGATGTGAACCAATATGCACCAGCAGGCGAAATTGTCTATAAGTGATAGCTCGATAAAGAGTTTGACTCATTGTGAGCAATCATTTTAACTAAAGGCGGTGCTTAGGCATCGCTTTTTTATTGGCACTAACGGTTACTTTGAGATAAGCACGATGACACCTGCGATTGATTTGGCGAAAAAGAAAAAAATTCCTCACACTCTCCATCAATATCAACATGATCCTAATCACAGCAGTTATGGTTTAGAAGCGGCTGAGGTTTTGGGACAAGATCCGAAAAAAGTGTTTAAAACACTGCTGTTTTGCTTAAATGGCGAGCCGAAAAATCTCGCTGTCGCGATTATTCCTGTTGATCAAAAATTAAACTTAAAGCGTGCGGCCAAAGCGGCTAAGTCGAAAAAAGCGGAAATGGCTAATCCAGACATAGCGCAAAAAACCACAGGTTATGTGGTCGGTGGCATTAGCCCGCTTGGGCAGAAAAAAGCACTACCGACCTTCATTCATCTCAGCGCAGAAGATCAATCGACCATCTGTGTCAGTGCAGGTAAGCGCGGTTTAGAGATTGAATTGGCACCGAGCGATCTTGCGTTATTAACGCGAGGTGAGTTTGTTGAATTGTGTCAAGAATAGAGAATGAAAATCCGGCCTCGATTGAGGCCGGATTGACTGGCAAAATTAGTTCTTCAGTTTGATCTCTTCTTCCATCTGGGCGTTATCCACCACATGGTTTTCTCCTAAGTCATTAGGAAGGATCAAGTTTAGAATAATGGCTACGATACCGCATAAGCTGACACCTTGTAGGCTAAACTCTCCGATACCAAAGGCCATGCCGCCGATACCAAACACTAATGTCACTGCCACAATCACTAAGTTACGAGACTTGTGAAGATCGACATGATTTTTAATCAGTGTGTTTAGGCCAACCGTTGCAATTGAACCGAACAGCAAAATCATAATGCCGCCCATTACTGGAATTGGAATGGTTTGTAGTAGCGCGCCCAGCTTACCAACCAATGCTAATACAATCGCGGTGATCGCAGCCCAAGTCATGATTACTGGATTAAAGGCTTTCGTCAGCATTACGGCACCCGTCACTTCGCTGTACGTAGTGTTTGGTGGCGCACCCAGCATCGAGGCTGCGATAGTGGCAACACCGTCACCCGCAATGGTGCGATGTAGCCCAGGTTTCTTGATGTAATCTTTTCCGGTGACGTTTGAGATCGCGAGCATATCGCCCACGTGTTCGACTGCCGGAGCAATTGCAACTGGGATCATGAACAAGATAGCGTTGATGTTGAACTCAGGGAAAGTGAAGTTCGGCATTGACAGCCAAGCCGCTTGCGTAACAGGAGTAAAATCCACTACACCAAAATAGAGGCCCAAAAGATAGCCTGCAAAAATACCGCCGCAGATCGGCAATAGTTTGAGAAAACCTTTGGCAAAAACGCTAATCGTGATGGTGGTTAACAGTGAAACGCAAGAGATCCACATCGCTACATCTGAGCTAATCAGTTGTACCGAACCATCTCCAGTTTTACCTAGCGCCATGTTTACAGCAACAGGCGCAAGGCCTAAGCCAATCACCATGATCACCGGGCCAACGACCACAGGAGGTAAAATTTTGTGGATGATTTCTACGCCACGGACTTTGATGATCGCTCCCAGTAGTATGTAGACAAAACCAGCGGCCACTAAACCGCCCATCGTCGAGGCAACGCCCCAAGTTTGGATGCCAAACATAATCGGTGCAATAAAGGCAAAAGAAGAAGCAAGAAAGATGGGGACTGAGCGGCGAGTAATAAGTTGGAATAAAAGGGTACCGACACCGGCGCCAAATAGTGCAACGTTAGGATCAAGCCCAGTTAACAGTGGGACAAGAACCAGCGCACCAAATGCGACGAAGAGCATCTGTGCGCCTTGGATGGCATTTTTCATCATGATTTCCCTGAAGCAAAATAAAAATTCGCGGGATTCTATCACTTTTGCAAACGATTGCCATTGAAACTAGATCAAATAAAGTCACAAATGTTGATGAAATTATCACCGAACTCTGCCGTGGATTCCTTGCCGCGGACCGGATAGTTGCTTATCATCGACGTTCACAAAACAGATCATAGGAACAGTATGCGCTATTTAGCTATGTTGGTGATGAGCTTACTCACTCTCCCTGCTTATGCCTTAACCAAGGTCGACTTATACCATACCGAAGTCGTGATTGATCAACAGCAAGACAATGCCGACGCGAATGCTCGTATCAAAGGGATGAGCGAAGTGATTGTTCGAGCTTCGGGTGATAGGAATGCGGTGAACAATGAGGTGATTAAAAAAGCCTTAAGGCAGAATTCGCAATATTTAGCGCAAATCAGTTATGGTCAAAATGGGGCGCAATCTTCGATTGTCATGGGGTTTAGCGCACCGCATATCCGCACATTATTAACTCAAGCTCAATTACCATTTTGGCCTGAAAACCGAGCTAATGTTTTAGTCTGGTTGATTGAAGAGTCAGGTTATGACCGCAGTATCGCTTGGGAGCATTCTGACACGAGTACGTTAAAACAGCTTAAAGGCGCGACTCAAACTCGCGGTTTGCCTATCACAGTGCCTGTGGGTGATTTTGATGATATTACCGGTGTGGAAGTCTCGGATTTGTGGGGCGGTTTCGTGCAGCCTATCAGCATGGCTAGCCAACGTTATCCAACCGATGCTGTATTGGTGGTCAGAGTGCAAAGTAATGGTGTGCGTTGGAGTTTGTATGATCAACCCGCCGCTCAAATGGCACAAGCCACGAAAGCGCCACTGTCTGGTCAAGCGTCTGGTGACGATGCCATTGAACAAATGGTCGATCAATTGAGTGATTACTATGCAAGAAAGAGCTCGGTTATCGTGGCCAGTGAATCCTCTTCTTCGCTGCTTGCTCGTTTTAGCCCGATTGATGATGCAATGGATTTCTTTACCTTGGAGAATAAGTTGAAGCGCTTAAGCTCTGTTGCTTCTTTGGACATTCTCAAGATTCAAGGTGAGGAAATCACTTTCGAAGTGCATTTGTTGGCTTCAGAGTCCGAGTTTGAGCAAGAAGTGCTACGCATGGGCAAAGTCGCTAAAATTGACGACCCACAGCCAGAGAGTGTGCCAACACAGCTTACCCCAGCAGCAGAGGTTGATGATTCTGCTGTGGAGTCAGGCTCTTTGCAAGTCACACCTGAACCGTCATTATCTCAGGCCATCACTGAACCAGTGAAGCGAGTGCTCTCTTTTGAGTGGCAAGCGTAAAGTACTCAGTCACCTCTTGAACAAATGCTGAGATAATCAAAAAGAGCCCATCAGGGCTCTTTTTGTATGAGAAGAATAGGCAATCCTGTCATGGATTGACTCTATGGTTAGTTATCGTGGGTAAAATTGGCTTTCTCTTGCTTTTCGACTTCAGATAGACGCTTGAGTTTCAGTCCGAGCTCTTTACCGCGATGGCGAGCATACAAGGTATTACCGACAAAAGCGGCAAATGTAAGTAGCAGTTCTACTACCGCTAACCAGCGCTCCCCTCCATCAACATAAATCAGCGTCAATGCGTGTAGAAAGTAGAGCATTAAAACAAAGTTGGCCCAGGCGTGAGTGTAGGGTTTTCCGGCCAAAATTCCCGGTAATGGTAAAAGCAGTGGGATAACCCATGCAATGGCCAATGCAACATGATTAAGATGAGGGTGAGGAGAGAGCGAGAATTGCCATAAAACCACCCATATAATTAGGGATAAGTTACTCAGTAAAGCTAGCCATCGGTACTGCTTGGTGTTTGGCATCATTTCTGCCGTCATAATCTGTCCTTTAATCGGCTGGCTAGCATTGCCAGCCGTTTTCCTAAATTTTTAGCCAGTTCACTTTCGTGCGTAGTGAGTTGTGGCGAGTGTGTTGCGACATGGCTTGCACCATATGGCGTGCCTCCAGAGGTGGTGGTATGCAGTGCAGGCTCTGAATAAGGGATGCCAACGATTAACATGCCATGATGCATCAGTGGCAGCATCATACTCTGTTGCGTACTCTCTTGGCCGCCATGCAAAGAGGATGAAGAAGTAAACACGCAAGCGGGTTTATCAATTAATGCGCCGCTAATCCATAAAGGGGTCGTTTGGTCCCAAAAGTGCTTCAGTGGCGCGGCCATATTGCCAAACCAGACTGGGCTGCCAAAAGCCAAACCATCACATTGCTTTAACTCATCCAGAGTCAGGTAGGGATCGGTCGTTTGCTCTGCATGATTGTCTAGCGCCGGAACGGTGCGCAAGAGCGCTGTCGCGCCTTGTGCTTCAATTCCGCGTGCGATTTGTCGTGCCAGTGCTTGCGTTGAACCGTGCCTACTGTAATAAAGTACGACGACTTTAATACTCATAAAATCTCAAGTACTTGCTCTGGTGGACGGCCGTGGCGCGCTTTACCATTGGCGACAACAATGGGACGCTCAATCAACTTAGGGTGCGCGGCCATGGCTGAAAATAGTTGATCATCAGTAAGTGCATCATCACTTAGGCCAAGTTCTTTATAGAGATCTTCTTTGGTGCGCATCATATCACGAACCTGTTGTAGCCCGAGTTGAGCGTACAAGGTTTTCAACTGTTCGATGGTTGGGGCTTGGTCTAAATATTTGATGATCTGTGGCTTTAACTGGCGGTCTTCTAGTAGTGCCAGAGTTTCACGACTTTTTGAGCATTTAGGGTTGTGATAAATCACGACTGACATAACTTCTCCTCGTTGTATTGTGATTATTGGAGTGATAAGAATCGGTCTCGTTGCACCATCAATTGGTCAATGCGTGCATCGTAGCGAGCTTGTTCTAAGCTGCCAAGTTCGGCGAGTTGACTTGCTTGAGTGTAATATTGAATCGCTTTATTCCAATTAGCTTTGAGCGCTAAAAGCTCCGCTCGCGCGGCGAGATCTTCTTGGCTATTGCCAATGCCGATATTCGCTTCTGATAGCAAATGCCAGCCGTTGGTATCATTAGGGTTGTCATGGGTGTAGCGCTGCAATACCCGAATGGCATCAGACAATTTATCTTGTTTTAACAAGCTGTTGGCGTAGTTAATTGTTAAGGTTGGATTGTTCGGTTTCTGTTTAAGCGCCTTTTCGAGCAAGGTTTGGGCTTTGGCCGCTTGATTTAGAGCGATATCGAGATCGGCCATCGCATCAAGATAGAAATTGTTTGTTGGGTCTTGTGCAACCAGCTTTGATAAAATCGCCTCTGATTTATCAAATTGCTTGCTATCGAGATAAACCAAGGCTTTGCCATATTGGAAGGCTGGCGCGAGAGCCGCCCCCTCTTTTTTCTCCGCACGCTTAAACCAATCAAGAGCGGCTTCATTATCAATCCCAGCATAGCGAGCAACAATTCGCGAGCGTGCTAAATGGTAATCCAACGAAGGTTGAAGGCGCATAGGCGGGTAGTGTTGGGCACGCTCACGGCTGTCGGTAATACGATCTTCTGGCAGCGGATGGGTTAGTAACATTGGTGGCGGTTTACTAGCGTAACGATATTCATCAGCGAGGCGGCCAAAAAACCTTGGCATGGCTTGGGCATCAAACCCCGCTTTGGCTAGCGTTGCAATACCAAATCGGTCAGCCTCTTTTTCATTACTGCGCGTATAGTTTATTTGGCTTTGCATACTGCCTGCGGTGGTGGCGGTAATGGCGGCAATGCCCACTTCAGGTGCCGCAATGGCCAATAACAAAGAGCCTGCCAATGCGGCGATTGTTGCTGGTGAGCGTCTGGCTTGATCTTCCATACTGCGTGCTAAATGGCGCTGCGTGACGTGGGCAATTTCGTGCGAAAGAACCGAAGCGAGTTCGCTTTCTGTTTGTGCATGCAAAAACAACCCAGAGTGCAACGCAACATAACCGCCAAAGAAGGCAAACGCATTGATATTGCGATCGCGGATCATAAAAAAGGTGAACGGCGTTTTTACATCGTTGGCATTGGCAACCAATTTATGCCCTAGGCTATCGATGTACTCGTTGATCACCGGATCATTGACGATAGGCTGGCTGTTACGCAGCATGCGCATATAAGCATCACCATAAATAAGCTCTTGATCAATCGTCAAGGTCGAACCTGCTACTGTCCCAATGTCCGGTAGCTCTATGGTGTCGGCATAGCTCAAGGAAGGGGCGTTTATCGCCACAGTAATACAGAGGCAAAGTAAGGATCGAGCGCGTTTAAACTTCATATTTGTCAGTGATATTCCGTGATCTTCTTGTCTGTATGACATTGAATGTGTGAATTGGTTTCCAACTCAAAATAACGGCCAAAAATTGTAGAGAGAGAAGAGTAAGCCAGCCGGTGTTTGAGTATCGATAAACACTGGCATGCCAGTCAAAACTCGATACAATGGCAGGCCTATATTAAGCATTGAGCAGAAGAATGGAACCAAATATTCTGGATTTACGCCAGCAGCGTTGTCCGATGGCTTTATTACTTGCGAAGCGTCACACTGTTCAATTGGTTTTGGGTGAGGTATTAGACATTTGGCTTAACGACGTCAGCTCAGGACAGGATATAGAAAAATATTTGTCTGCTCATGGCTTTCGTTGCCAGTGGAACACGTCACCCGGCTATTTTTGGCTAAAAGTAATTAAGGAACTCGATTAAATGTTTGAAATGGTAACTCGTTGGTATCAAAGACGCTTTTCTGATCCTCATGCCGTTAGTCTGGTTGCTATTCTGTTTTTTGGTTTTGTAACGATATATTTCTTCGGCCATTTGATTGCGCCGCTGCTTGTGGCCATTGTGCTGGCGTATTTACTTGAGTGGCCAGTAATGCAATTGCGCCGTTTTGGGCTTCCTAGGTCCGTTTCCGTAATTTTGGTGATTTTGCTATTTGTCGGTTTGATGCTGCTGGCTATCTTTGGTTTAGTACCAACCATTTGGAAACAGGTTGGTAATTTAATCAATGACATTCCTAACATGTATGCAGGGTTGCAAAGCTTCATTTTGAGTATTCCTGAACGTTACCCTGAACTCGATAACTTACAGATTGTTGAGTCGGTGATAAGCAATGCGAAGAACCAGGCTTTAGGTATGGGGGAAAGTGTCGTTAAAGGGTCACTTGCTTCTCTTGTGAGTTTGGCCACCTTGGGTGTCTATCTCATTCTAGTGCCGTTGCTGGTCTTCTTTTTATTGAAAGATAAGAATGAAATGCTGCGAATGACCAGTGGGTTATTGCCACGCAACCGTAAACTCGCGGCTAAAGTATGGCAAGAGATGAACCAACAAATCTCAAACTACATCCGTGGAAAAGTGTTAGAAATACTGATTGTTGGTAGTATCAGTTACGTCACTTTCGCCATTCTTGATTTACGTTATTCGGTGTTGCTTGCTGTGGCTGTGGGTCTATCGGTTTTGATCCCTTATATTGGCGCGGCTGCTGTGACGGTGCCAGTTGCCATCGTCGGTCTCTTCCAATGGGGCATGACTCCACCATTTTACACATTATTAATTGCTTATGGCATCATCCAAGCTTTGGATGGCAACGTATTGGTTCCCGTTCTATTTTCTGAAGCCGTTAATCTACATCCCGTTGCTATCATTGTCGCGGTGTTAGTCTTTGGTGGGCTATGGGGGTTTTGGGGCGTGTTTTTTGCAATTCCTCTTGCCACTCTAGTAAAAGCAGTATGGCATGCTTTGCCCAGCACTGATGAACCTGTTGTTGAGGCTGAATCACCCTAAAATCACTGAATTATAAATAAAAAATAGAGAGTAAACAGAATCTCTAAGGAAGCCTAAACCGTAATCGTTTTGGGCTTTTTTTTTGCCAAATAGTAAATATTGATTAGACTGAACTAAGTGGATGTGTAAAAAAGCTATAGATTTTTTGTAACTTGGCGATAACTAACTATAACCACAAAAATGATAATTAATTTGGCATCAATGAGGGATACTTATGAAGTTTAGCCAAAAAATAGTTGCAGCTTCTTCTGCACTTCTGCTTGTTACCGTCTCGCTTATTTCCATTCAGCAACTGAGCATTGTTCGCTCGGAAATAGAATCCCTAGTTACAAAAAGTCTGAATGAAATGGAAGCAGGGGTTAAAAACACCATTGTTTCTGAAATGGAAAGCAAAAAATCCTTGGCTCAGTCAATGACTGAGGTGATTGAGCTTGATCCGCTCAACCGGGATTACGTTAAAAACATTCTTGAAAAACCGAAGTTGAAAAAAAGCTTTTTAGCCATAGGGTTAGGGTATGAATCCGATGGCAAAGTGGTGGAGAATGATGACGGTTGGGAGCCAAGCGCTGATTACGATCCTCGCAAGCGCCCTTGGTTTGTGGATGCTAAAGCATCGAAAAAACTTATCGTTACAGCGCCGTATGTCGATATTTCTACCAAAAATGTGATCATTTCTATTGGTACGCCTATTTATGATCAAGGTCGATTCTCTGGTGCCATGTTCTACGATATGGAATTGACGGGTTTAGCTGAATTGGTGAACTCTATTAATTTATTCGATGCGGGTTACCTCTTTATCGTTTCAGGTGACGGAGCGACGATTGCTCACCCTGATACCAAAAATAATGGTGAGAAGTTATCGACTTATTTACCGCAAGTGACTCTGAAAGAGGGGGACCAACAGATTGAAATTGATGGTACCCGTTATCTCGTCAGCTTCACTCATATTCCAAGTGAGAACTGGTACATCGGTGCGATTGTTGATGAATCCATCGCCTTCAATGCGATTGGCGTATTACGCAATAGCTCTATTATCTATACGTTAATTGGGCTTGTGTTGAGTGTGATTGGCTTGACGCTACTGATTAAAGTGTTAATGCGTCCATTAGGTGTGCTCAATGAAGCGATTCAAGATGTCGCCTCAGGGCAGGGGGATTTAACCAAACGCTTGGATACCAATACGGACCAAGAGTTTGCTCAACTCGCATCAGGGTTTAATACCTTTACTGAGACGCTGCAAAAGCAGATCACGCAATCAAAAGCGATTGGTGAAGAGATCATGCGTGGCACAGAGCTCACGGTGCAAGGTGCTCATGAGTCAGCAGAAGCGATGCGCACTCAGTTACAAGAGTTAGAGCAACTAGCCACTGCAATGCACGAAATGGCAGTGACATCGACAGAAGTTGCCAATAATGCGCAAGGTGCAGCAGCAGCGGCGAAAGAAGCCGATGAAGCAACGCAAGATGGTTCCAGTGTGGTCAGTGAAACGACATTGTCGATCGACAATTTATCGGCCCGCATTGACCAAGCGGTGGAAGAGGTGAAAGGCCTAGAGTCCGCGACGGCAAATATTGAAACTATTTTGAAAGTGATTAATGACATTGCTGATCAAACTAACTTGCTTGCCTTAAACGCGGCGATTGAAGCGGCTCGAGCGGGTGAATCTGGCCGTGGCTTTGCCGTTGTTGCTGATGAAGTGCGTACACTAGCTCAGCGCACTCAGCAATCGACCACCGAAATTCGTAGTATGATTGAGCAATTACAAGCAGGAGCGAGTTCGGTTTCTTCGGCTATGAATGAAAGTAAAACGACGGCTGTTGATGCGGTGAATAAAGCGAAAACGGCAAATTCGGCATTGAACCGTATTCGTGATGCGATACAAGTGATTTCGGACATGAATATCCAAATTGCATCTGCGGCAGAAGAGCAAAGCCTTGTGGCTGAAGAGATCAACACCAATACAGTGAAGATTAAAGATTTGTCGACGCAAGTGGCACAATCTGCTGAAGAAGCCAATATCGCAATGCAGGTTCAAACGGAAAACGTTCGTGAGCAAGATGCTCTGCTCAATAAGTTCATTGTGTAATTACACATCAACTTTTGATTAGCCGTGTTACAAAAATGCCAGTATTAAGAACTGGCATTTTTTATTTCAGTCGAGTTTTGATTATTGGGCGTTTAGATAATCAAGTACCACTTCATGGTGATCTTTGGTTTTGAATTTATCAAAAACCTGTTCAATGATACCTTGCTCGTTAATTAAAAAGCTAATCCGGTGTAGGCCATCATAAACTTTGCCCATGAACTTCTTCTCACCCCATACGCCGAACTGCTCAGCAACCAC
Source organism: Vibrio sp. V09_P4A23P171 (assembly GCF_963875615.1). NCBI lineage: Bacteria > Pseudomonadati > Pseudomonadota > Gammaproteobacteria > Vibrionales > Vibrionaceae > Vibrio > Vibrio sp. V09_P4A23P171. Next base: position 12,705 of record NZ_CAWNMR010000024.1, on the reverse strand, counting down.
GTGGTCTTCATCGGATAATAAAGTAAAGTTTAAGTGATCACGTTCAATGAACTTACCTAAACGCTTCACGGGATCGGTGCTGACTCCGAGTACCACTACGTTGTGAGCATCGAGTTCCGCTTTTACATCTCGAAGGCCTTGAGCCTGAACAGTACAACCTGGTGTCATGGCTTTAGGGTAAAAGTAGAACAACACCTTTTTCCCTGAGAAATCAGCAAGGGAAACGGTATTTCCATCTTGATCTAAAAGTGAAAAAGCAGGTGCTGGCGTGCCTGCAGTAAGCGTTTTCATTATTATTCCTTTTTTATTGACTGTTTTTTATAAAGTTGAGCGAACCTTGTACATCCAGTGTCTTGCATAAACTGTCAAATTCTTCTTGTAGTTGCATTAAGTTACACCCTGAATCGACACTGGCGGTAATGGCAATATGAAATTGGTCGTGATCAAGATGTAACTTCGATTTATGAATCGTCTGCGCACTCAGTGAAGCCATACCAATATTACGATTGGCAAAAAATTGAGTGAATTTCTCTGTTAGGCCAATTTTGTCTTCAGACTCAACAAACACTTCAACCGTATAGGCATTATCTTGATAATCATGAGGTGATGTACGTTTCATGATAGTGATGAGATCATGTTGTTGGCCTAATAGAGGTAAGGTTGTCTCTACTCGGGTGATGTGGTTTGTATTGCCAGAGACCAGCATGATGAGCGTGAACTCTTTGCCAAACAAAGCAATTCGGCTATCGATGATATTGCAGCCTGATTGCGTAACTAAACGTACCACTTCATTACAGATACCAGGGCGGTCTGTCCCTACAGCAGTGATCACTAGATGCTGAGTCATAATATCGCTTCACTTTTATCGTTTTGGGCATGTTATCACAGTTAAATTATAGAGGAACGGTGGTGGAATAGCTTTTTAAGAACTCCGTCTTGAAAATAACGTGTTGTTGACATCGACATATTCAGATCCGCTATAAAGTTTGCCCTTAATTGATGTTGTTTGTTAAACCTCTAACATCTGATAAATATTCATCCAAATGGGCTGATTAAGCGAATTTAATCCCTTGTGTTTTTCAATCGCCTTACAGTACCATGCAGAAAGTAACAAATTAGGGAGATGGACATGTTTTCAGGAAGTATCGTAGCGCTCATTACACCGTTTAATCATGATGGTGAGGTTGATTTTGTTAGTTTGAAGAAGCTGGTGGACTTTCACGTGACAGCCGGAACTGACGCCATTGTTGCCGTCGGAACAACGGGTGAATCTGCCACGCTAACCGTTGAAGAGCATGTCAAAGTTGTCGCAAAAACCGTCGAATTTGCCGAAGGACGTATTCCTGTTATTGCGGGAACGGGTGCGAATGCTACTCATGAGGCGGTAACGTTTAGCCGTTTATTAAATAACACAGGTATTGCTGGCTGTTTAAGTGTGACTCCTTATTACAATAAACCAACCCAAGAAGGTTTATTTCAACACTACAAAGCAATTTCTCAAGAGACTGATATCCCTCAGATTCTCTATAATGTACCAGGCCGTACAGCGGTAGATTTGCGTCCTGAAACCGTCGCTCGCCTTGCTGAAATTAAAACGATCGTCGCTTTGAAAGATGCAACGGGTGATTTGAGCCGAGTGGCTCTTCATCGTGAGCTTTGTGGAAAAGACTTTATTTTATTAAGTGGCGATGACGCGACGGGTTTGGAGTTTGTTAAATTAGGTGGACAAGGTGTTATTTCGGTGACGAATAATATTGCCGCTAAAGATATGGCGCAGATGATGCACTTAGCATTAGAAGGCCGATTCGACGAGGCTGAGCTTATTAATCAACGTTTAATGCCTTTGCATAAAGGTCTATTTGTTGAGTCGAGCCCGATCCCAGTGAAATGGGCTGCTCACAAAATGGGATTGATTACAAATGGTGATCTACGTCTACCTTTGACTGAACTGTCTGAACCTGTACGTTCAACGGTTGCCCAAGCCATGACCGAAGCTTGTATCTTCTAAATCGATTCAATATTGTGCCGAGGCTTTTTCCTCGGCAGTCTAGGAGTTTGAATGAAATTTACTCATCAGCTAGTTATCAGTTCACTAGCTGTTTTTGTTTTAAGCGCATGTGCTGGTAACGCTTCTCAGCGTCGCCAAGCAAAAGATGATTTTGCTTATTTAGAAACCCCTGCTCTAAAAGAGTGGCAACTTCCTGAAGGAGCCACTCCGCAGTTTTACCCTAATTACCAGATCCCTGAAGGTGACTTCCAAGGTGGCATTGGCCGTACTGTGGATATTCGTCCTCCTCAACAAGTATTAGAATTGATCCCTGGTGCGCGTGCCGAGCGCCAAAATGGCGAAGTGACATTATGGATGATCAAGCAAGAGGAAGCCGATAAGGTGTGGCAAACTGCGTTAGCCATGCTTAAAGAGCGAGACATTGGTATCGCTGCACAAAGTGAAAACCAGATTGATACTGATTGGGTGACTTGGGTTTCTGAAGATGAAGAAGTTGAGATTGGTAGCCGCTACCAAATCTCACGGGTGATGGCGAATAATCGTTTTGGTTTTAAGATTTCATTGACTGGTTGGCGTGAAGGTGGCAAAGAGATGCCAGTGAGTGCCACCAATAAAGAGCGTTATAATGCGTTCATGACCAATTTGGTCACGGCTCGTTACGATACCGATCTACGTCAAGAAGCAGCACGTAAAGCCCAACAGTTGGTTAAACAGATCCCCATTACGATGGGCAGTGACCGTAGTGGTTTCCCTGTAATTATTGCTCGTACCTCTTACGATGTTCTGTGGCAACGTTTGCCTAATCTTATGCCGCAGATCGGTTTTACGCTCGAAGAGCGCAACCAATCTCAAGGTACAATAAAAGCGAAATACTCCGCGCCAGATGACGCCTTTTGGCAAGACATTGGCGTGAAACCTATCTCGCTAAAAAGTGGAACTTACACCTTCTTGTTAGGTGATCTAGGTAACCGTACCTCGATCAACGTGACCAATTCAGCCGGCAAGCCAGTGGAAGAAGAACTACTGAAAGATATGGTACCTGTACTGTCGGCGATTGCCGAGCGTCAGTAATTGTGATGACGAATCCATGAAAAATAAAGGGACGAAAGTCCCTTTATTTTTGCTCTGAATCTGAGTCTTCGTGCTTATCAAGTTCGTTGAGTTTATCCAGATCACTCTTTTTCCCTTTCAAGCCAAATTTCATGTTAGCCGTGTATTTCAGCGCGGCAATATTACCGATAAACACCGCTAAGATTACAATAGTGATAACCCAAGGGTTGGTAATGAATTCCATATCAGGACTCCGGTTGGCTGATGTTAACAATGTACTGAGTGTAGATCCGATCTAAGTTCTCTTGTACCGTCGACACACCTAGGAGCGGCATGTTTTCAAGCTGTGTCGCCAATACGCTTGGCGTCAACAGGTCAAGGCAGTCTTTAGCCGCTGTTTTGTGGCTAATATGCCAAGGTTCAAACGCAACACCGCCTTTCTTTCCTTGGTAGGGGAAGAAAAAACCAAACTTAGGTAAATGCTCTTTCATCCATTGATAAAAAGGAGCTTGGTGGCCTGAGAGATATTCCCAAGGTTCAAGCTTGAGCGTGACACCTGTCGGTAATGCTTTGCGATCAAAAACATCAAAGTCACACCCCCAATGGTGGCGGCTGCTACCGGGCAGCGCTGACCAGCGCAAAATCGTGAATATCTTTTGTTCTTCGCTTAACTGAGCAGGGTTTATCGGTTGACTGTTATTATCCAGTAATTCGGCTTGCCCTGACATTTTCCGATTCCAGATGTTCAACTGGCGTTCAAAATCACGAAACCCACTGGCGATATGGAAATCAAAACCAGCGTCGTCAGCCGCTTGTTTTAGAGCGAGCAAATCTTGGATCACCCCGGGGTGAACCAAGAAAGATTTCCGCCCAATCAGTACTGATGTTAAATGGGAGTCGGTTTGTCCGGTCAACTGCTCTGGAGTCATGGGTTACACCAATAAATTCTCTAGGGTTTTTTGGTACATATCCGTCAGTTTCTCTAAATCGGCAATCTTAACGCACTCGTTAACTTTATGAATTGTCGCGTTAACAGGACCAAGTTCGACCACTTGTGCGCCCATCTGGGCAATAAAGCGTCCATCAGATGTGCCCCCTGTCGTCAATAGCTCTGGGGATTTGTGGTTCACCTCATCGACGGCTTTAACGACGGCAGTCAGTAATGAACCCGTATCGGTCAAGAAAGGTTGGCCGCTTAATGTCCAGCGTAATTCATAATCCAATCCATGGGCATCTAAGATAGAATGCACGCGGCGCTTGATCTCTTCATCGGTTAACTCGGTACTGAAACGGAAGTTAAACTGCACGTCAAACTCACCGGGGATGACGTTTGATGCTCCCGTGCCAGCTTGCAAGTTTGGAATTTGGAAGCTGGTCGGTGGGAAATAAGCGTTCCCTTCATCCCATTTTATTGCCGCAAGTTCGGCTAACGCAGGCAAGGCTTGGTGAATCGGGTTATTAGCAAGGTGAGGATAAGCAACGTGTCCTTGAATCCCTTTTATCTGTAGATCGCCTGTAATTGAGCCACGACGGCCATTTTTTATCACATCGCCCACATTTAATGTACTCGATGGCTCACCGACGATACACATATCAATTGGCTCATTACGCGCCATTAACGTATCGACTACGCGAGTGGTGCCATTGATGAATGGCCCTTCTTCATCTGAAGTGATCAAAAAGGCAATCGAACCTTGATGGTTAGGGTGCTGTTCAATAAAGCGCTCGACAGCGACAACCATGCAAGCAAGCGAGCCTTTCATATCTGCCGCCCCGCGCCCATGCAAATAACCATCAATTACAGTCGGTTCAAACGGCGCTGTATGCCACTGCGCTAAAGGACCCGCGGGAACCACATCCGTATGGCCAGCAAAGGCAAAAAGAGGCGATTGGGTGCCGCGGCGAGCCCAAAAATTAGTGGTATCTTCAAAGACCATTGTTTCCACTTCAAACCCTAGTGCTTGTAAGCGTTTAATCATCAGGTCTTGGCAACCTGCATCCTCAGGAGTTACTGATTGGCGAGTAATGAGATCTTTTGCGAGCGCCAGTATAGGGCTGTCTGTCATCCTTGAAATCCTTGTATTAAGAGAAAATAGCAGCGTATTGCTGAGCATTAAAACCGAGATGGTAATGGGTATCGACCAATAAAATAGGCCGTTTGATCATAGCAGGTTGCTCAACCAGCAAGGTCACAACACTGTGAGCATCTAACGACTCTTTTTGTGAGGGCGTGAGCTGACGAAAGGTTGTACCGCGTTTATTGAGTACATTTTCCCAACCAAGTGCTTGGCAAAACTGAGCCACGAGCTCGGCATCAATACCTTGTTTACGGTAGTCATGAAATTGGTAATCCACCCCCGCAGCTTCCAACCATTTCCGTGCTTTTTTAATGGTGTCGCAGTTGGGGATGCCATACATAGTGATCGTCATAAAAATCCTTGTTGAGGCGTATTATTTTTTTAATGGTCAAATCCTATCAGGAAGCGCTGTGGCTTACAAAATAGAGATGCTTTTATTTCGTTGTTTAAAAAAAATGTGTTTCAGTTGCTTACGATTGGAAAGTTATTGATCGAACGCAACACTCTAAATGTGAAAACAGAAATAATGAAGCGGCACAGTAATAGGAGGTGTCAATGGAACTGAGTCCTGTTTTTGCAAGGCGACTGTATTTAGCTTTGTTAGTAGAAAGCCTTGAAAGACCAAACGTGCCCAAACTCATCGAAAAAACGGGGTGGCCTCGCCGTACGATTCAGGATGTCCTGAAAGCACTGCCAGGAATAGGGATTGAACTGATGTTTGTTCAAGATGGAAGGCGTCACAATGATGGTTACTATCAACTCTCTGATTGGGGGCCATTTGATAGTCAATGGGTATTAGATCGTCGCTGTGATATTGCGACTAGCCTTGGATTTAGTGCATAAGCCAGCATTTGCTGGCTTTTTTTATTTTCCTATATTTATATCTCTCAAATAAATACGATAAAAAGAGTAAATTCTACTACGGTTACTTTTCTCTAAAAAACCAGACCATATCAAGTTTCTATATTTTCCATTGAAATGTTTCGTAATGAATGGAATGGTAATTCATTTTTTAATATATCCACATCTTGGGTTTTTATTACTTAAAATGGTTACCATTTTATTTTTACACTTTTCAGTGGTTAAAGGCTTATCCCTAGGTTCTTCGGTTTACCTTATATGTTCCAATTTATTGCGGTCATGCTATCTTTTTGTTTTTTATGGTATTTTTTAGTATTTTTTTGGAGTTTATAATCCTGTTTTTTTTTGTGCATAATTCATTTCGTCAATTGATTGGTGTTGGTTAAGTTTTTAACTCCTCAAATCAAAATCAACCAATCAAACCAAACAAAATAAGAAACCAACCTCCAACCTAAGTCTACTAAAAGAAGAATCTAATATCTTCTTCTTTTAATAGCTTAAAAAACGAAACTAGGATTAAGAAATGAAAAAAACAATTATCGCTTCTGCAATGACAATGACAATGACAATGACAATGCTTTCTGCCTCTGTGTTCGCTGCGGAAGCACCAGTTGACCATGGCCATGGTGTAATTAACTTTGTGGGCTCTATCGTTGATGCGCCATGTTCTATTGCTCCAGAAAGTATCGATCAGACCATCCAAATGGGTCAGATTTCTAATGTTCTATTAGAAAAAAATGGTGAGACACCACTACGTCCTATTGAAGTGCATCTTGAGTCTTGCTCTCTAGAAACTGCGAAAGCAGCCACTATGACATTCACAGGTAATGCTGACGGTGTTATGACTAAATCTCTTGCTATCCAAGGTTCAGGCAAAGGCGCTGCTATTTCTCTAGTCAACATGAATGACAGCGCTTCAATTGAACTAGGTACAAAAACTAAGGGTATCGAATTAATTGAAGGTGACAACATTCTAAACTTTGGTGCCAAGCTTGTTGGTACAGTTAAAGAAGGCGAAAAAGCAGTTCCTGGTGAGTTTACTGCCACTGCAAACTTTATGATCAGCTACGAGTAAGTCTAAGCATTATTAGGACAATACGCGCAGGGATGCGCGTCTTTTTTAAGGTTTGCATGGGGTTGGTAATTGAAACATATAAACAAAAAAACATTATCTCTGATTGTTTCATCCGCCATTCTGGGTGGGATGGAATCATCTCTTGCTGCAAATATTGAATTTAATACTGATCTACTCGATGTTAAAGATAAAGAAAGCATTGAATCTGGTGTTTTTCAGCAAGCTGGATACATAGTGCCTGGCGAATACAGCATGCAAATGGTCGTCAATAATATGTTGATTGGTGAACGCAAAGTGCTTTTTTATGAGCAGGGCGAGAACGAATCACAACTTTGCTTAACATCTGACTTAGCTAATGAATTAGGCTTAAAAACAGCCGAACTTGATCGTTTATTGGCAAGTCCACTTATGTCGATCGAAGAAGGTTCAGTTTGTTATAATCCTGAAGTACTTGAGGGTATGCTGATCAAGGGTGAATTAAACAAAGACACTCTTACAATCTCCGTGCCTCAAGCTTATCGAAATTATATGAGTGACTCTTGGGAGCCACCTTCTCGTTGGGATAATGGAGTGAATGGTGCGCTACTTGATTACGGTATCAACCTCCGTAATGACCATTCAGAAAATAACAACAAAACTAGCCTAACTGGTTACGGCGTGGCTGGAATTAATGCCGACGTGTGGCGATTGCGAGCGGATTGGCAAGGTCGTTACCAACACAACGAAAATAAAAATGGTCTAGAAGATTCTGAAAGCGAGTTCGATGTCCGTCGTGTCTATGCCTATCGAGCTTTACCCGAACTGCATGCCAAATTGACGTTGGGTGAACAAGATCTCGGTAATTCAATTTTTGACGGTTTCCAATTTACCGGAGCTTCATTGATCACCGATGATAAGATGCTGCCTCCGAATCTACGTGGTTATGCGCCAGAAGTGGTAGGAATAGCTAAAACAAACGCCAAAGTAGTGATAAGCCAACAAGGCCGAGTTATTTATGAAACACAAGTCGCATCTGGGCCTTTTAGAATTCAAGATCTGAGCAGCTCTATCAGTGGTATGTTGGATGTGCGGGTAGAAGAGCAAGATGGTTCAGTGCAGACTTTTCAAGTTAACACCGCCACTATTCCGTACCTATCTCGCCCCGGCTCATTACGCTACAAATTCAACAGTGGCAAAGTTAGCAGCAGAAAACATGAGTTAGACGGGCCTGCCTTTGCCAGTGCTGAGTTTTCTTGGGGGGTTAATAATGGTTGGTCACTACTTGGTGGCGGCTTACTTGCTGATGATTATTCAGCCTTATCCGTAGGTGTCGGCCGAGATCTGCTTAAGTTTGGTGCTATTTCATTCGATGTCACTGAGTCGCGAGCTCAACTTCCAGAAGGGACGAAAAGTGGCGGCTCTTATCGAGTCAACTATTCGAAAATGTTTGAACAGTATGACAGCCAAGTCGCGTTTGCGGGATATCGTTTCTCTGAGCGAGATTTTATGACCATGAATGATTTTATGGTCGCTAAAGAGATTGGCGAGCCATACCGTGGTGGCTCGAAAGAGATGTACAGCGTGGTATTGAGTAAGCAGTTTAGAGATGCAAAGCTGGGTGCTTACGTAGACTATACACATCAGTCCTATTGGTCGCAGACTGATAGTGATCGAATTAGTCTTTCGCTCTCTCACTCCTTCGATGTGATGGACTGGCGAAATCTAAGCACCTCAGTGAGCGCTTATCATCTTGAGCAGAATGATCGCACTGATGATGGGCTTTATTTTACGCTGTCGGTACCTTTTGGAAATAATAAACACGTTAGTTACAGCGCTTCAACCATGGGCGGAAAAACCACCAATAGCATGAGCTTCTATAATCGAGTTGATGAACGCAACAGCTATTCAGTGACTGCTTCAACGTCACCGGCTGGTGAAAGTGCGAGCGGTTTCTATACTTATACTGGTGATAAAGCCAATGTTATGGCCAATATTAGCCATCAAACAGGTGGGTCAACCGCAGTAGGTGTATCACTGAATGGTGGCATTACCGCGACAGGGCAAGGCGTTGCGGTGCATCGTGTTGGTGTGATGGGGGGGAGCCGTATTATGGTCGACACGGATGGTACCAAGGATGTTCCAGTACATGCCGGTGGGCTGCCAACGTATACCGATAAATACGGCAAGGCAGTGGTAGCCGATGTTGCTAGCTACTATCGTCAACGTACCAGTATTGATGTCAATAAGTTAGGTGAAAATGCCGAGCCAATCGGCACCCCGATATCCATGGGGACCTTAACAGAAGGGGCTATCGGTTACCGCCATTTCGATATGCTTTCGGGCAGTAAGTTGATGCTTGAACTGGTTAAATCGGACGGTAAACCCGTACCTTTTGCCACTGAAGTATTCAATAAGAAAGGTCAGGTCTTGGGGATGGTTGGCGAGGATGGCATGGCCTACTTAGCTGGCCTACATAGTAGCGATATCGTCGAAGCGCGTTGGGGGAGAGAGCAACATTGTCACATACAGCTACCTTCACCGTTACCTGCATTGGACACAATGGCTAAACTCACCTGTACTAATGACCGATAGTTGATTATTAGATTGAGATAAACAATATGAACAATACATTACGCTATACTTTTCCTCTGTTACTGGCCCTGCTGGCGGGCCAGTCACAGGCTGCGGTCTCTTTGGATAGAACACGGGTTATTTACCCGGGAGAGGCCAAATCGATGAGCCTTACCATTCGCAACAACAACAAAACCATGCCTTACCTAGCACAAGCTTGGTTGGAAGATTCTGAGGGCAATAAAGTTAACCAGCCTTTTACTTTGCTGCCTCCGGTTCAGCGTTTGGAACCGGGCATGGAGAGCTTAGTAAAAATCCAGACACTCCCTAGTGTCGTGCAGCTACCTCAAGATAAAGAGAGCTTGTTCTACTTTAGCCTACGAGAAGTACCACCACGCAGTGATAAACCGAACACGCTGCAGTTGGCTCTGCAAACACGCATTAAGTTCTTTTACCGCCCTGCAAGCCTCTTGATTGAGCCCGGCAGCAACAAAGCTCCGTGGCAGGAGAAATTAACACTGCAGCAATCGGCTGGGAAATATCAGTTGAACAATCCCACCCCTTATTATGTGACGATTGTGGCCGCAGCAACGAGTGTAAAAAGTGAAGGCATTGAAGGTTTTGAAGCAGTCATGATTGCGCCAAACAGCAGTGTTGAGCTCAACGTGGCGACTGCCAAACTCGGCGCCAACCCAACCTTTACTTATGTCGATGACTTTGGTGGACGCAGAACCATCAGCTATCAGTGTGCAAACAGTTGTCGTTTCGTGGCAGAAAAAGAGGCCAAGTGAGGAAGCAAACATGATGTGCAGTTCACATGAGGCGGCGCAGGCTGCCAATCGGTGCAAAAATTGGCGCAAAAGCTGGGTCGCTGCTCTGCCATTGTTGCCACTCTGGCTACCTTTTTACGCCGTAGCGGGAAGCCAAGAACTGATGATGACCATCACCGCCGAGGTGGTGGGTCAGCCATGCTCACTGCGTCCGGGGGATGAAATTATTCCTGTCGATTTTGGCAATATTAACAATAAAGAACTGTTGCGCGATGGCAGAACCCCAAGTAGGTCGTTTCAGTTGCACCTGGATGAGTGCGATCCCTCCATCGCAGACAGTGTCAGCGTCACTTTTTCCGGGGTAGCCAGTGAAGAGAGAGCGCTATTGGCACTCTCTGCTGACAGTCAGGCAAAAGGCATTGCGATAGGGCTAGAGCAAGGCGGCCAAGCGTTACCGATTAACCAGCCAAGCCGTGCTTTCACTTTAGCTGAGGGCGGTAATGTGCTTGATTTTGCCGCCTATGTGCAGTTACTGCCTTCGGCACAAGCCGGGGTGACGCCGGGGGCCTTTAATGCCACCGCCAATTTCACGCTGGATTATGACTAACCTCTATCCCTTGATGCATTTGGAGCAGGCTTGGCAACTGGCGTTCCAATGGGTGTGCAAACGCCGACGCCATTACCCAGCTAACGCAGATATATGGCATTTGCGTTTTGACTGGCCGAACTATTCGCAAAAACTGTTAAGTCAAGTTCTGGCCGGCGATTACCGATTAAGTGCCATGAAGGTGATAGGGCAGCATGCCCTATGGTCCGCTCAAGATGCATTAGTGCTTAAATGGGTCGCATTGCAATGCGCGCCATGGCTTCCTATACATCCACGTTGTGAGCATGGTTTAGGCATGGGGGTTAAAGCGTCCAGAAGTCGTCTAGAGCGGTTTTTAAATGGGGTAAAAGGCAGTTACCCATTTGTGATGCGTACCGATATTCGTGGTTATTATCGGCATATCAATAAAAATCAGGTACTAGAACGGGTAGTGGCTTCGCTGCCATCGCCCATTTGGCGAGAGTTGATTCGGCAATACCTCTATTACACGGTGGAAGATGGCGGGGAGTTTTACACACCCGAATCTGGCATTGGGAGGGGTTGTGCTTTGAGCCCACTGATTGGGGCCAGTTTGCTTTACGCCATAGACAGCGATTTTGCACAGCGCCCCGATCTCTATTACGCCCGCTATATGGATGATTTTATTATTCTAGCCCGTAGCCGTTGGCGGCTTCGACGGGCCATTGCCACCTTACGCGGCCATTTGGACGAAGGCGGTTTTTCACTTCACCCAGACAAAACCCAGATAGGTAAACTAACCAAAGGGTTCGATTGGCTGGGTGGTTGGTATAACGAGCAGGGAAGAGTGGGCATTGCGCCGCGCGCCCTGCACCATTACCGTACCCGATCTCTGCGGCTTTATGAGCAAGCTCGTCGGCTAGGATATTCCCATCAGGAGTGCCTAGCGCGAGTGCAGAATTATCGGGTTCGGTGGAGAAGATGCTTTAAATGAGAAAACTACAGACAAAGAACAGCGTCGTTAGAACCTTAATAATATCGCTTGCACTCACATGTGTCCAAACTCTGGAAGGCGCTGAACTTGAAATTAATGATGATATGACAGGCAAGCTTAAGGTATCCGCTTCGGAACTCAATACCCATGCATCGATTGATTTTCTCACCAATTACAGAATGGCGTCAATAGTGCTGACGTGGGACAACCCCTACTTAAAGTCAACCGGATACTGTGACAACCGACCAAACACGGTCGGTCGAGGTGATGTTATCTTTCGTTTTCCACCGGATGACCCACTCCGGCTACGCTATATGGATGAGGCCTCCGAAATACTCGAGTCTTGCGTGTGGTATTTCTCACCTGCGATCCCAACATCCTTACCTCCTGACAATATCGCGATTAACTACTATGATAAATACAATGGGTGGCACTCTGGGATTTATTTCGATGGTATCGGTTCCACAACGCCCACGCCCACCGTGAATTGCGAAAGTGTTATAGTCAAACATGTATCGTTTGGTCCTGTTCGTGTTGGCGAAGTGTCTGAGGGTAACGGTGGACTTCGCGTGACTTGTGATCTCAACGCTTCCGTTGAAATCAGCGTTAATGAACACAAACCTCTAATGAACCCCGACGGTTCAATAATCGAGTTTAACTATACTAAGAGTCACTTGGTTGAAAGAGGTATTCCCTCGGAGATTTCTATAAATACGCGCATGGTCCAGGCCCCCCCAGTCGCGGGGTCCTATAA
>NZ_CAWNMR010000023.1:0-35909 GCF_963875615.1 Vibrio sp. V09_P4A23P171 | reverse complement strand
TTGTTTTTATCCATCTCTGGGCTTGATGGTGTAAATACTATCTCCCCGAGAGACTCTGTCATCATTATCTGACTTTTTTGTTTAACTTTAATCATGGGGAGAATACCCGCTGGATGTCGGCTCATTGAAGAAATGCGCTGAAACGCGATTTCGGTCAATTGAAACTGGTTACGATCCGCTTTGCTGCTACGAGAAAGCTGTTGATCGAACTTAGCCAATAGTTTGTGTGCAGCTTTGGTGCTCTTACTTCGAGTAAGTTGCTCAACAAGTTCCTTTGTCAGTACATCTAACTGGTTTCGTTCTAAGCGATATTTTGCCGTCGCTTGCACAAAAGACTCTCGCCCTGCGTTGAGTAATTGGCTTTGACTTTGGCTCGATGCTTTAATTTCTTGCAGAAATTTACGTCCTGTAGCTGATGTTTCACCACCAATTATCTGACTAAGAGAACGCGAATATTTAGGTCTGATATGAATATGACGACGAATATTATCAGCCCAACGACAACGCCAATGAATTCGTTGATCATAACTCACTTTCAAGTGTTCTATTTTATCGGCAGCAATCTCTTTGTTGACTTCGTGGTAACCCATTTTTTCTGCTATAGCCAATTTGGTCAATATACTTACCCCCCTAGCTTGTAGCTGTTTTTCTCCTGTACCGTTCGTGTTCAACCAATGATAAAGTTGGTTCAACTGAATATGATTTTGGTGGTCAGTTTGAATGGGTTGTAACAAATCGAGATCATTACTGCTGACGTCGTTCTGAGTCATCCAATCGTTTTGTATCACGTTACTACTTTGGAGCACGACCGCAGGCGTATCATCAATTGGTCCATTAATGCCATGCATTGAGGCTAAAGGCAGTTCATGGCTGCCTAACTGGTTAAAACGTGTAACATAACCATGCTGAGCCAAACTAGGGGTGGTGGTTGCAAACGTTTTTTCATCGATTGCTGTGGGGAAAGCATAGGGGGGAGCAAGTGGAAACACCATCGCTGTCACTCCAGAACCCGCGGAGACATTTAAACTCGCAACGTAGTCAGTTTGGACATGTAAACTGCTCTCATTTCCTATTTTAGTGACGCGCTTATTCTCTCTGGCCACCGAAACATCGGCCCCAAATTTGATATAAGACCGTGGTGCCACCATAAACATATTGGGTGACACATTTATCCCCCTTTGCAGCCGAACTTCAGAGTTTTCGGCCAACGTCACCTTAAGTGTTTTTGTCTGCTCACTCGTATATTGGGGATGACTTATCGTATCTTGATACTCTTGCAGAACTTTATCCCCATCTTCGAGTTTGAAGAGGTAGCCTAGCGTTTTTGATAAGTCGGCATTTTTTACATTAAACGCGAAATTTTGTTCATGTTCTTTCTTCGCAGTTAAAGCTAAGGTTGCTTCAAAAGGCAACACAGTCACCACAGATCCATACTGATCCTTCACCAGGTTGGCAATGTCTTCCATGCCCGCACCCGTACCAAGCATCGCTGTTGCCATTTTATCTTTTTTTCGAACGAACTGAATTTGCGTTTTTTCATCACCAAGAGCCACTAACTTACAATCATAGTGCTTTTCATAATAAGCCATTACACCTGCAAAATAGCCCCCGGCAAAAGGTAAACCAAAATGGGCAATTCCAGCAAAGCCGCTCAGCCCCTGCTGTGCGCTTAACGTTAACGCATCTCCCTTGGGTAAGGCATGCATACGCTGAACGATTTGATCCAAGATCTGATGAGCGGGTGTTTGATTACCTGTAACATGCGTCCATACTTTCCCCAAACCATTCTGCTGGTTGTTTAGTGACTCAGCCATACGAGAATGTATTTTATTAGCACACCGCCATGCCTTCATCGAAGGACAACCCGTTTGGATAGCACTATTCAACTCGTCACTTCTCTCGTTCAACAATTTATGTTTTAGGGTATCCATCGGATTTGTTTGGATTTTAATGGATTCAGAAGCCCCCTGACAGGCGAGATAAAGCCGAGTATTGATCAGCGTTCGTTCAATATATGAGAGATAAAGGTCAATCTCTTTATATTTAAACGAAGAATGGGTCGAATCTGTCAATGTTGTTAACTGATTCTGCATTGACCGTAGGATTGAGTGGATAGGCTCGATTGATAAGTTCTGAGCATCGGAGTGTAAAAGCAAATCCGAGAGCTGTTTGTTTAATATTGATATATTTTCTTTTAAGGCAGAATCCATTAAGCGTTTACCACTCACGCTGGTAATCACTACTTGATCGAGCACTTTTTCACTCGATTTCAATGAGTCAAGAATGAGTTTCTCTGCTGTTAGCTCTTCTATTTTATCGCTATCTCTAGTGTTATTTCCAACGCAAGAAATACTGAGTGCAACACGAAGCCGTGAATCTAATCGTGATCTATCCTTATCAAATTCATCCGTTAAAAAACACTTATTCCATTCATGTCTTAAATACGACTTCAAACTCAGCTGCTTAGCCAAACGCTGTTCAGCCATTACAATTTCAGCGGGCAGATGGCGATGATTCCATCTCTGTTTTCCCCATAACGCCATGGTATGTAACCCAGGATCAATCGATTTAGCATAAGACTTAGCTGCATCGACTTTTCTACCTCGTTGCCACTTTTCGTTGCCGCGTGAGACTCGATGCTTAATTCCATCAATCCAGCCAGACAGTGGCACAAATTGATTGCCAATATGCTTCACTTTGTTGCCAACAAAAGGGTTAGCATTGACAAAATGACTACTGTTGTTGGCCGCGAAATGCGCAAAAGCAATTGGTGGCGTATCAGAAACCGCCGATTGCCATTTTTCAGGTAATGCATTTGTTTCTGTTCGGAATTCCAAATGTTGCGTATCGAGATAAATAATTCGTTGTCTACCTGTATTTTCGCCAATGGTTGCAATAGTGACTTGTAACCATTTCCCGCAAGGCTTGATGTGCTGAATATATTCTTGGTCTGACAAGGGTGGAGCCAATTGCGCCTTACCACTAGCGACACTTAATCTGCGATTGTTTAAGGAATCAATTTTTACATCTGCTTCCTGTTCACCTTTCAGCATGAGCGTTACGGGTGGCGTGTTATCACTTCCCAATGTCACTTCAGTATTCGCCGATGTATGAACATCAACAACTAATTGACCCTGACTCGTCAATTTAGGCATAAGTTTAATGTGGTTACAGTGCGTATTACCCGTCGTTATATCCGTATAAACAGCTTGAAGATTTTGCTTTTTGTCAATCCAAAGTTGAGTAATTCGCTTATTAGGGATTTCAATGGGTGCGAATAAATAATCAGCTTTACGATGATGGAATGGCCGACGATGCCACATCTCACGTAATAAACCACGGTTTTTCCCCGTGATTAGAATGAGTTTACCATCTTGAATTGAAGCCATCATTTTAAGACCATGAGGTTGATCAACACTGGTAAGGTCTACAAAGTGCTGAGCACTAATAGTATCTGGACGAATAGGATTAAACATTAATCCATTTTCGTTTTCGTTTATGTCTTGATGAATAGAATTGATCTGCGTAGCCGGTACATTCGTAACCATAGGGATTACCACTCTTCTTCGTAGAATAAGAAATACAATCTATGCCTGCACAATTACTTATTAATAGCCATATAACATATTTTTTAAAAAAAAGAGAACAACAATGGCTATCAACACTTATAACTAAAAAAACAAAAATGGTGCTCACTCAAAACAAGCAGCAAAATACCTTTAACCTTACTACTTGCTTTAAGATAAAACTTAAAATATTCAGCCCATTCACGACCAGAGGACCATAAACCCGATCGTACAAAGTGAAGCGATTAGCGCTGCAAAAAAGACAACAAAAAAAACCAAATGACCTCTAACAAATAAATCAATAAATGAATCATTATATTCCATCTGCATTGTCGAAGAATCCGATCTATTTACAGCACTCAAGGTAGGTCGTGCCGCTAATTTTCGTTCACTACTCGTCACACGTTTTATTTCTATTGCTGGAGGAATATCAACCCATAATAAATCTGAAAATGGAACCTCCGTAATTAACATATACCCTTCTTTAGGAACCGTCTTAATTTCACATGTCACTCCGTCAAACAATGACAAATGTTTACGCAAATTTGACACGGCTTTAGTCAATGAGGTTTCACTGACTAATACTTTCCCCCACACTTGTTCATGAATTTCTTCTTTAAGAACAACTGTATTACTTTGTTCACATAGCAATTTTAAAATAGCACCATCTCGGCTACCGAGACTAACAATTTGTTCATCTGCTAGAATTTCACATTTCAGGGCATCAAAAATAACTTCTTTTCCCAACGTATAATTTCTTTCCATAGGTCTACCCTCTTCTATTTTTTCGAAATTAAAGTCCTTAAATCCACCAAAAACCGATAAATTGCACCCCCGTGAACCTGTGAATTACGTGTTATTTTGCAAAAAAAAATTAATGCATTAATAATAACAGGATACGGAACACGGAATAAAAAGAAAGGTAGTGAACGGCACCAACTTTCTTTTTAAAAATTAACTTTCTATTGCATTTACTTGCTCAATGGACACACAGTATTGGTCATCGACCTTGACCAGAGTCCCCACTGCGATCAATTCATTACCACTTTTCAACATCACTTGCGATTGAACGAAATCTGAAAATGATTTTATCTGTCCCTTTTGTAATTGATGGAGTTCGCTTAACGTCATCGTGCAATGGCCGATCACAACGTCAATGGCAATTTTCATTATTTTTACCCCTTCGCCATAGCAACAATAGCTCTGCGTATATCACGAATTTCTTCTTGCGCAGAAGAGATGTCCGTCATAATATTTTTAAACAGTTGTTGCTCGGTATCTAGGTCAACTTGAATCGTGTCACAGAATGCCGTCATGGTCGCATTCATTGCTTGTAGATCGTTATAACTCACTCGATGAGTTTTTGAGTCTGCTAAATTCTTGCCAGTAATCGCAGCAATGCCTCTTGAATCATTCAAATCGTTTGCGATAATTGCCTGTATTTGGTCTAGATAACTAGCAGAAGCACCATCTCCTAACGGTGTTTTATCATTGTTTGTTGGGTTAGTATTCGGCAAGTTATCTTGCATTATCAAGCCCCATAAACGGTTGATTTCTGCGATAGCATTTGCTTTCTTTTCAATTTCATTAGCCGCTTGATCAGCTCTCAATGTTTGATCACTCGTGTATTTCGACAAAATATCATCAATTAACGATAATGGATCTTTAGTACCGGATGAAAATAAGCTTCGAATCTGATTGCTCTGATGGCCAGTTGTGGCTCGTTTGACCACTTCGCTATCTAACAGTCGTCTTGTGGCACTATCTAAGGATGCTCTATCGTCAGTATCCAAAAAAGTAGACATAACGGGGCTGATGGTTGTCATACAATACTCCTACTAAGGTTGAATTAAATATATTCGGGTCTTTAAACCCTCTTTGAACACTATTTTATTGGGACTAATACTTTCTATTACTCCCAGCAATGGAACCTCGCTACCTTCCCAATAACGGTCAAGTGCATCATAAAGGTAACGACCTGCGGTTGTTGAATAAAAGACGGAATAAGGAAAAGCTTGATCGTCAATAATTTCCTCTTCACCTTCACGAGATTTCACACGGCTTATTACCTGATTCAATCCCGCTTCTTTTAAAAGCCGAGTCGCACTGGTTCGGTTGGACACAAACCAATCATCGCCTTGTTTCTTGAACTCAAGACCATATTGTCCAAATAACGCCATAACCTGATGATCTATTTCATTAGTTTCAACGCGTATTTGATCTCGTCCTTCACGTTGAACTAATTTCCCAACCAAAGGTTGACCTGAGTATGCTGATACTAATTCAAGAGTCAGTTGAGAGGCCTGTAGATAATTATCTGAACTCACAATATTGATATTCTCAAGCCAGCTATTGGGTAAACCTACTAGCGATTGTTCTTCAAAAACATAAAATTTTCCGTCTTTGAGGTAACCCGATCCCAACTGTTGCAAATAACCAACGATTGCCGCTTGCTGTTGCATTTGAAATAACAAGAATACAAGCGCCGTCATTATAATATTGAGCAACAGGCTAGACACAATTAAAGGACGATACTCTCTGAAACGATAACGCTTTAAACAAGGCTTACGCGCTCCTTCCTTATATAGAAAAAAACTCAATCCCTTAAAACGATATACCCGATTGGCGATCAACCGCTTCACTTTATGACTTTTATTGAACCCTTTAATTATTGGAACCGACCCCTTGAGCTCAATCAACAATGTCATATCCGCTGGCAAACTTTCAGGGGTAATTAACGCGTCAGGGTGCTGGCTCTCTTTATTCCCTGTTATTTCAAGTGATGAATCAAGCGGCAGTGTTACTCCTTGTAAATGGCCCCCAACAAACTCAATCAGCCACATGTTGTTTTATCTCTATACTCAACCGTTCTGCAAACGTGACACTCTCACTCAAATAACGTACAAGCTCTTGTGGGTATTCGGTCATCGGCCGATGACGGATGAAATGAAAACCACCTTGGCGAAGCTGTGCCAAATAGCCATCAAGACTAAGATGAAATTCACCGTTCAGACGCAGTGCCAACTCAGGCTGTGTTGCCAATTCCGGCATTTCCACCAAAATCAGCAACTGATTAGCTAAACCTACGCGCTGGCCATCTTCAATTCGACACAAGCGCTTTCCATAGTGGCAAGCTAAAGCGTCACCGAGCTCTACTTTCATCGCCGTACCTTGAGTGAACTGAATAAACTCACTGACTAATAAAGAGAATTTTCTATTTTTCATTGTTTTTTAGCTTTACCTCAATCATAAAACGGCGTTGAGCAACTCGCTCTTGCGCTGTTGGAAGGGCGTTTTCAACACTTGCCCGAATATCAATAGGGATATTTCTCATCCCCTCTTCAATTAAAAACTCGCGCACCACTCTCGAGCGTTGATCGGACAATTGTCGATTCTTGGCATATGAGCCCGATGAATCAGCAACGCCGTACACTAAAAGGCTCTCCACCGGGAGAGTTTGTAGTTCCCTGAGCATCGCAAGCAAAGTGTGACGACCTTGCACAGTTAATTGGTATTGATTGACAACAAATAAGTTTTCAAATTTCAGTAACCAATGAGCACCATCAAGTTCTGTAACCACGATGCCATAAGAACGCTGCCACGCAGACACATCAAAAGCGCGGCTCTTTTCGGGCGCGATCAAATTACTAAATGCCAAATAATCGCCGTCACAGTTCTTTACTTCTATCAACCCATAAGTATTAAGGTTAGCGATGTAAAAACGGTTGGGGCTTTGAGGCTGGGCAATTTCAATGCACCCGCGCTGGTGGGGAGAGCCTTCATCATATTCGGGTGCACGACGTACCCAAAAACGCAGGTTATCGGCATCAGCGACATGAGAGTAAACTAGGTTATACACATCCGGTTCCCAGTCATAATCCAGCGCTAGGTTGTCATCACGTATTTGATTGCTACAAGCTGTGAGAGCAAGCAAGCCTGCCAAAATAAAACTCACCTTATGATTTTTTTGCATTCTGATGCCTTTTAAGTGCGGAAAGAATAATAGCGACGTCGCGGTAAAACTCCTTCGGAATAAAATCCTCACCATTTTTCATCTTGCGATAAAACGCACGAGCCAACGGTTTATTTTCAATAATCGGCACATTCATCTCTTGCAACCGCTTACGCTCCTCTTGAGCTAATGAATCAGTACAAATCTGCAATACAACAGGGGCACGATCTATATTTCGGTCATAACAGATTGGGACCAAAATGTGCGTAGGGTTTGCCAAAGCAAAGGTTGGACGACGCCCTTTCACCATTGGTGCATCCATGACCTCGCGCATTTTACGTTTCCGTTCAGACTTGATTTCTGGCGACCCCTCGGTTTCTTTCATTTCATTTTTCATTTCCGTAAAGGTCATTCGGTTTTTCTTATGAAAGTGATAACGCTCCACTAAAAAATCGACGCAGCCTACACACACACCGTAAACGACATAGAGCATTGAAACAAAAGCAATATAAAACATTAGCTTATAGAGGAAATCACTACTGTTATTGGTCTCTTTAAGCATGTTTAATTCACCGCCAGTAATATCGAAAACATACTTGAGCAGAAAGAGCAGAAACAATAGCTCTAGCACCTTTCGTAAGGCGCGCGAAAGCGCTTCTATACCAAAAATGTTTTTGAAACCGGTCACTGGATGGATCTTTTCAATTTTGAATCCAAGCGACTCGGTACTGATCACCGTGCTATTAATCAGTACCCAGTTAATCACGGCCATGACCAGCTTTATCATGAATATGCTGCCGATACATAAACTCAGAACCGACACCACCAGATGAAAACCAACTTGAGTGTCAGCGTAGAGGATCACTTCAAACCATTCATCGTTATGCTCAAACATAAGAAAAAGCATCCCACTGAATATCAGAGCGAAAGCGACCAGTTCCAACGTTGGTTCTGCGAGTTCTGTTTTGGGAAACTGTCCTTTTTTTTTCAAATCACGCAGTTTCTTTTCCGTGGGCGGATATTTTTTGGGTTCTGTCGATTCCATGTGGGATTCTCTTAAGCCGCAACTTGCAAAGCTTCAGATGAAGCAACACAAGCGGAATCGGCAATGTCACCATGACTGCAGACGGGCATGGTTGAAACAATTTGTTGGAAGAAAGCCTTCACTGCCGTTATCTCATTATCGTTCACCACAAGGATCGGCTTATTACCATTTAATGTAGTTAAGCGAAGAACTTCAGCACGAAGCTCTTGTTGCACTTCAAGCAATCGGTCTACATCTTCCATTTCACCCATCACAAATGATTCGATCAATTCCGTGAGTGGTTGCTCTAAAAGTGCAACGTGGATCTGATTTTCTTTATTGAGTAAACGCGAAGTGATTTCATATTTAGCTTGACTGCGAATACGAGTCAGCCAGTTTTTGGGCTCGTTCTCCATTCGTGACCAATAGATCAAGGCCTCAAAAAAACTGATACGATCAAGATAAAACTCTGGGGCTCGGATCATCTCTTTCAATACATCATGGACGCGATTTAACCCAATGGCCGCGTCAACTTCACTCTTCATGACTTCACTTTCATTAGACAGATCAGCAATGATGTTGCTGGTGTACTGTAAGTTGTATTTTTCAACTAAACGCTTACGCAAAAAATAGTCTGCTATCTGCGCGATATTCACCAGCACATCATGGTTACGCACAAAGACATCGTCATTCATGATCTCCACCAAATCGTCCGCATCAGATTGTGTAAAACCAAACATACGAATGTCGGAAACAAACACTTCAATATCAAACTGTTGTGCTTCATCAACGATGATAGCCGGAATCCCTACGTGTTGACCCCAAATCGAGCTCTCGATTAACTCCAGCCGACGTTGGATGACCATTTGCGACTGGCTATCACGCAAAACGAATTTGAGAGATTCGAATACACCACTGCCTTTCGGATCGAAAGTAATCGATGCCGCAGGCGCATCATGCTTACCACGCAAAACAAAGGAGAGAATTGCACACAATAACGCCAAAGGAAGACAGACATGCAATAAATCCAAATTGAATACGCCGAGTAATAAGATAACGACACCGATGATCAACAAGCTTTTCCAAAATGAACGAATTTGCGTCATCAATTGGCCGATAAAAGGACGAGATTCCTCTTCAGAACCTTTGATCCTCGTTAAATAAACCCCACACGCTAAGGACAATAGCAAACTTGGAATTTGAGACACCAGACCATCACCAATGGTGAGTACAGAGAAGCGGCTGACACTTTCCGATAATGAGAGATCAAATTGGTTGATACCAACGTAAATCCCACCAAAAAGGTTGACTAAACTGATCAAAATTCCAGCTATCGAGTCACCTTTTACAAATTTCATCGCCCCATCTAAAGAACCAAACAGCTTATTTTCCGTACTTAAATCGGCACGCAGTTTTTGTGCCTGTTCGCCACTAATCAAGCCACTTTTTAGGTCGCCATCGATGGTCATTTGTCGACCAGGTAATGCATCCAGTGAAAAGCGCGCACCGACTTCGGCAACTCGCTCTCCCCCTTTCGTGACGACTAAAAATTGAACAATGGTGATAATGACGAAAATCAACAACCCTGAAATAAGGTTGCCACCCATAACAAATTCACCAACAGTTTCAATAACATGGCCAACGTCTTCGTTAGCAATAATGTTTCGAGTTGTCGCAATTGAAAGCAATAAACGGAAAGTCGTTAATAGCAACACGACCGTGGGTAAAAAAGTCACTCTTAAAGGCTGATCGTTTTCTAACATGATGACCAACAGCAATATAGAGCTAATAAAGCTGAGTAAAATAAGGGAATCAATCACTACGCCTGGCAAGGTGACCAAAATGATGGTGGGCAGCAACAGCGTAATGATCACACTACTCGGGTTGAACAGTATTGGATAACGTTTAAGAAGCGGGATCATATCAGCCCCAAACCAGTGTGTAGCTCGTTAACCAACTCAGCAGTATTAATGCTAATGATGCTATCTTGGTTTTCAATGGTCAGTGTAACACCATGATTATCACGAACCTGCTCAACCTTCAGTAACTTCATCTCATCCTCAACTTCACCATGCAGCACTTCAATTAGATGGCAAATTAAGTTATCGCTTTGACTTAGTTTTGTTAGACGTGATTGGATGGCCGAAATAATTGAATGCTTTATTTCATCTTTCAACAGTGCCAAACTTTCTTCCTGTTCTGCCAACAAATGTTCCAAACGTTCTTCTGCCGTATCTAACCAATGCTTTTGTTGGACAAACCAACCATCAATGACCGATTGAGAAGCTTCATTGATGTGAGAGTTTAAAGACTGTTCCTTGTCTTGGATCATTTGTACAACTTGCTGCTCCACAATCGCTTGGTATTCGGACACTCGTTCTTCCATTGCCATCAGCAAAGCACGCGCTTCGTGGTAAATACGCAACTCTGCTTTTTTAATAACATTAGAATCTCGATTACGTTTCAAGCTGATTTGCGGAATGCGTTTTTCTGCAGGTTCAATTTCAATATACAATGTGCACCTCACTTCATTATTGAGCGTAATGTAATTAGACTCTCGCTTAACCACAAAAGAAAAAAAAAGACCAAATCTGAACAAGCCTGATTTGGTCTAAAAATAAGAATGAGATTTCTTGATATCTTTAATTTGATGCCCGAATTAAATTCCGCTCACTGACTGACTGGCCTGCCACAACCAACCCTCCACTATGGAAAACGCTTTGTCGTGTAGCTTCATTATTATTTTTTATATTTTTTTTTAACTGTTGAAAATGCGCCATTTTCAATTCATCAAGTGGTTTCAAATTGTTACGAATTCCCTGAGTATAGTTTTGGCCTAGGCCACTGACTGCACCACCCGTGAGCAAAACTTTATCATTACCTGAAGATTGTTTTGGTTTAACCCAGCGAGATTGGCCGTTTTCGGTGATCTCTTTAGTCCACTGGTTTGAAGAAGTCTCCACCGTTAACTCCTTAGTTGCTAGCGGCTTGGAATATTGTCGCTCTAGCTTCATCACCTTCTCGGAGCTCTCTCGCATAACCTCCAACTTTTCTGTTATGTTTTGCGCCATAATCATCGGCAAAGTGTCAAATGGTTGAGGATTACGTTTCTTTAACTCCATATCAAGCCGTTCGAACGCACTTCCTGAAGAAGTTGGCACACCATCAGCTCTATCGAATCCCTGCTGTTGAACTGTTTTAGCATTTACTGAGTCAATGGATTTTAACTCCCAACTTCCTTGTTGCTGTAGCTGCCAGCTATGAGTGCCATTTTTACCTATCGATGGTTTTTCTTCATTAGCCACTAGGCGCGCACTATTCTGTGAATGGGTTATTTGCGCATCCAACATTTGATCAAAACCATCCGCTCGATGGTGTTGAGGCGTTTTAGGGTGTTGAACTTCCTTAGCATCAGTTTGATCGTTCTCTTTACCTGTAGTGACAACCGTCGACGATGGCCTATTTAAAAGATGAGAATGCTTAGTCAATATACCACTTGTCATCGATTCAGGAGCGTGTACAAAGGCATTTACACCATCATCAAACCTAACATGTAATGCGGTATCACCATCAAAACTATCAAAAAATTCCTCAACACCAGCCGCGACTGACGCTGGTTTATCCGCAGTTGCCTGCTGACGATTTAGCGTGCTCACCCCGACTACTTTTTTTACTCCCGAAGTTGAAAAACCTTGTGAACTATTGTTGGTTTGAGAAGCGGTAGATGACGTTTTCTGCTCGGTGGTCGATTTATGATTTTTATCATCTTCACGGAAAAAATAAACATTACCTTCCGTAGTGGTTGGAGAAGTAATGGTAGTTGGAGCAAAAATATTAGTCGGAGCAAAAATAAAGTTATTACTACCAATGGTTGCATTCGGTTGACCAACATGTTCCCTTCCCTGTTCGGTGTCTGACTCATCGGGCCTACGTCCTTCTTCAGATGGTACCGAGTTAGGATTTGGCCTGTGCCTAGGGGGGGTATTTTCAGGCTGTGGTTCTGGCTCTGTTTTTGGATGCTTAGTTTTATCCCCGGTAAAATATTCTGAGCCACCATACATGGCTCCACACATAGCATTAATGTAAGCGGCGGCAAAAACTAGCCCTATCGGGCCTGCCAGAATACCCAAGGTAATACCACCAAACGCACAAGCGCCTATATGAGCTTTCGCTTTGGGTTGATTAGCGTATCGATTCGATTTTTTGTGAGTCTTCTTTTTATTCGCTTGTGCTTCTGAGTCAGTGGTAGAACTTGTCAATCTTTCTGCTGGAGGATCTTCTGCATCGATTACTGAGGCGGTAGGTAAAGCACTATCTGGAGTCTGTGGAGGCTGATTTGACGCTAAGTGTGGCTCTTGACTCCCAAGCGCAGACGGCTCTGGGCTCGCCGAAGAAACGGGAGAATCTGTTGCAGAGTGCAGAGATTGGGCTGGTGATACTGAACTGATATGACTAATTGGATGCGGCATACTAAAACCTCATTGTCTCTAATAATTGAATAGTGATGCGGCGAAGGTCATCGTCTCTTATGCTGTGATCTTCACAAGCTAAGGTCAGATAACCATCCACCCGGATCAAAAAACCATTTGATGCTGGCTCAAAACACAGTAAGCCATTAATAACCTGCTGCGTATTCTGTACATGAACCAACTGAAAAAAAGGCACGATAGGAAGAAGTAAGTAGTTTGTATACTGTTCAAATACAACCTCTTCATTCTGTTCTATGTGCAGTAAAAACTGCTCTATTTCGTTGAGTGTCACTGGCATTTATTTCGAAAACACCCAGACTAAATCTTCATCAGACAACTCAAGGATCTCCTGAGTATCAAGATAGGTCTCAAAGGGTGACCAATTCACCGTCAAACGCAGATCCTCCGACAGCTGGATAGGTTGTAATTCAAGCCCATCATCATCAATATCCAACGATGCAATATCCAAATAAAGCGTGGCCTGCAAATCATCGCAGGTTAGGACGCATTCAAATAATGGAGCAATCCCCGACTCATGCGGATAAGACTGGTAACCTTGATAATGCACACCTTTCGACGCTACGGTTTGCGTCATTAAGTAGGCGAGATAATCGTTGTCTAAATACTTCACTTCAACGCCAATCAAGCGTTCCGCTTCTGAGGCACGAACATAACCTTTCGCTTCGATTCCGATGTGCATAACACGAATCTCCAGCAAATCTTCGGCAAAATCAGGCGCAAAATGGGGGGCAATAAAATCAAGCGTTATCGATTGATTATCAAATTGATGCCCTGCAACGTTGTTGATTTGTCTGCAAAGTTCTGATGTCAATTGATAACGGGCTTCTACCGTTACTGTTGTCTGTTGTTTCATACTCGTCACCGATTTCGTGAAAGGAGCGCAAGTACATCGCGGCTCATTAAATAATCTTTTTCGTCGATCCAATCCCGGATACCTTGTGGTATTTCGCACACCATCTCATACAACAACTGATAACTCTCTTTTGAGGTCATCGTTTTAAAATCCGGGCTCTGAACAAGACGCAGAATAAAAGTAATGTTGTGGAACTGACTTTCTAGAATTCCTTCGACAATAATGGCCTTAACGGTTCCTTCTGAATAATTTCTTAGTCGTTCAAACCAAGAAACCACAGCTTTCTTATCGAGATAGATCTCGGCATCCGATAAGCGATTCCAACTCAAACGTTGAGATTTACTTTTCAAAATCTCGTAGGGATCCAGTGACTTATTTTCTAATTGACAATGGGTCATGCGAGTTTGCTTATTTTTCATCATCATGTTCTTTTTTACGCGCTAATTTCGGACCGCTACGTTCTCGTGTATCGTATTTCCTGCACAATGCCAGCAACGAAAGTAGGCCTTCAAGATAATGTTCATAAGCCACTAACTGTTGCAACGTTCCACTGTCTGCTTCCATCTCCTCAGCCATAACTCCCAAAGAATTGAGGTATTGTTTTATCTTGTTACGAAGAGCTGCAGGATAAAGGTGTTCTGAATGTTGAGCGGCTTGCAAAATAAAGTGCTGCGCATCATTGAGTGATTTGATATCAGTGATGGTATCGGCAAAACCTTGCCAATCTCTTAATGCTTTTAATTGATAACTGTTCAACATCCTAGCAAACTGGCGTTGATGCTGAGGCGTCATCAACTTACGCCGAATGCGAAACAACCGTGGATGTTTCTTCGTTCGTTTTTCCGCTTGCTTTACATCTCTTACTCGCTTGGGCTGATTATCTTCACGAGTTTGCTTTGTCGGAGAAACATCTGAGACCCGTTCAGTCTTCGCTAAAATAGAAATTGACACACTACGCATAGATAAAATAGAGCGAGCCGAAGCTCGCT
Organism: Vibrio sp. V09_P4A23P171; assembly: GCF_963875615.1. Lineage (NCBI taxonomy): Bacteria > Pseudomonadati > Pseudomonadota > Gammaproteobacteria > Vibrionales > Vibrionaceae > Vibrio > Vibrio sp. V09_P4A23P171. Next base: position 21,035 of record NZ_CAWNMR010000023.1, on the reverse strand, counting down.
CCTACTCCGGTTATCGGTTGTGTACCAAGCTTGCTTTGGCTACTGAATCCAAGATCTCATTCAGTTTCACCGCTTCTTGGGTTAAATCTTGAATATACTGGTCAAGTTGTGAGTCAAATTTCTCTTTCAACTCTTTGCTCGCTTGAGTTTCCTCTTGCTTGCGAACTTGATCGGCATGTTGCATTTCATTGACATTACCTACCATACTGCTGGCCATTTCACTCATTTGTGAAACAGAACGGTATTTGGCAGTACGGCCTTCTTGCAGATTAGCGGTAAACTTATTCACCGAGCGTGAATCCAATGAACTCACTGAGGTATTTTTACCTTTCGTTAAATCCGTAACATGCTTATCTTTCAATGTTTTGCTCTGACCCATGCGTACTGTTGCCGCCGTAGACATGGCCATCGTCGCAACGGAAGCGGCAAGTGTAATACCGAATTTCCGCTGTGCGTCGCTGCATTTATCGCCCGAAAGCTTAACCGCTAAATCACTCGTCGCCACCGCTTCAGTAATGCGATTTTGCATCATTTGGGCACGTAAACGTTGAGATGATTCAATGATTTGAGCAAGCAAAGCCAGAAGGTCACTCATTGAAACTGAGCCTGTTTCAACTTTGTCCAGTTTCTCACTGTAACTATTCCACTGCTTTTCATTAACCACTACTGCGTTTCGAGCGTGTGATTTTTCAGCAAATGTAATATCCGAAGGTTGGGTATTAAATACAATAGAACTCATTTAGTTATCTCCAGATTACATATGGGTCGAAATCATTTTATCGTTAAATTCACGGAAATCGCTGTTGGTTTTAGACAGTGATTCAAAGGCGTGAGTGACGGCACGCATCGCTTGAGAAAGCATCATTAAGATCTGTTGGATTTGAGTCTCCAATGCTTCCTGTTTTGCTTGTGCAATCTCCATATCTTTTCTGATATCGGCAGATTTGATGCCATAACCCATACTCACGACAGACGTAACATTTGAGCTCACCTCAACAGCCTGATTCACACGAGTCGTACGCAGAGCGACTTTCTCGCTGTTCGTCATCCAATCTTTGAGTGCATCTGCGACATCATCCAGCATTTGCTTGGCTTTAGTCACCAATTGACTTGGGCGCATCGCTTTGAGTGAATTGAGCAAATCAGACATTTTATCGACCATTTGCGACATTTTATTCATCAAGTTTGAAGGACTTAAACTCTTCAGACTGGCGAGTAAGTCATCAATAGACGCCGATACTTTATCGACAGCTTTGCTTAAGCTGGTTAGCTGTTCTTTCAGTGCTGAACCTGCTGACTTAATACTATCAACCGCACTGTCTAACGCTTTAAGCAAGGTGGCTTTCATCTGTTTAATCGCATTTAATGCATGCTCAACAACCTGAGCAACCTTATCAGCCGCTTTAGATAGCGCCTCTTTAGTCGCCGTCAGTGCGGTTGTTTTAAAAGCTTTAAGCGCATCAATCGCTGTATCTAACAACTTAGTCGCTTTCGAAGCGCTACTAGCCGCAGACTTACCGAGCATTGCCGCTAATTTAGCTGGGTTTAAATTCACCAACATACTGCGTAGAGCAACAACAGTGCGCTCAACCATCGTCGCCGCTTTTATCGCCGTATCCGCAGCCATTTTGGCCACATTCTTAACCAATTGCGCGGGGTTAAAGCTGACCAACATACCAACGATGCCAATGCCGATTTCAAGCCCCATTTTGACTTTATCTCGAACATTCTGCGGAACACCTGCCGATTTCATGATTTCATCGGCAATTTTAGGAATGACAATCGACGCAACCATAGTAACGATCATAATGGCCGCCATCACAGGGTTAAACGGTGCAATCAAAATCGCAGCAATGAAACCCAAAGCCATCGTGAATTTGCTCCAAAAACTCTGTTTCGCTTGCGCTTTTTTCTGGTCTTCAATCTGCTTTTCACGATCTTTAAGCTGCTTAATTTGCGACTCTTTTTGCACATCAATCAGTGATTTTTTCGCCGCAGAGTTCTCTTTACCAGTCCCTGAGGTCGCATTGGCCACTTCTTTCATTGCATCTTCAATCAAACGCCATAACGCGTTAAGTGAAACTGCACTACCAGGAAGTGGTTGATTTGGCGTCATATCACTTACTGCTGCACGTTGCGCAGGTTGACGTTGAACATCTTGGCTTTCATCTTCTACTGCGCTGACATAGACCGGCGCTGAGATGGTATTCATGAATGTACTCATGAGTTTTCCCTTCATGTTATTAGCCGGGATTTTGCGTCCTCTTTGATAGCAACACATTTCTCGTGGCACGAGCGGCATGTCCCCCGGCAGTGGCATGCCCTTTTATTTTATTGGATTCTTAGGCTTAAATATTCCGTGCCGCAGCTAACTGTTCATCACGCATTATCGATAACCAATATTTCAAGGTTTCTTGCAGCATTTGGATCTGATCGCCAATGCGATTCACTTCCTTTAATTCTTCTTTTGTTAGCTCACGAGCGGGGAAAGTGGCGTATAAATTTTCAAAATACGGCAAGGACAGGCCGTTACCATTCCAGTCAATAACTGCATGATTATTTTGAGGACCAGCAGGGCGCCAACCCAATGGAGTACCAGAACCATCGTTACCAGGATAACCATCATTATCAAAAAGAAACTCTATTGCAGAAGAGTATGTCGTCGTATCACTAATGAAAGTATTCAAATCCACAATCGGCATCGTTAAAAACATTTCAATCGTAGCTTGGTCAATATCAGGGTTAGCAGCAAGATAACCTGACATTATCGCAAACCGTAACATTGGGGAGAGCCCCATACCTGACGGGTAGGTAGTACTGTCACAAACAAAGCCCCCCGCATTATCAAAATTATTTCGAAGCTGATTGGCTAAAGCGCTTTTCCCACCACACGTACCATTCATGTAGGTCAGAATGTCATGACACAAGCTACCCGCTGGCGCATTATTTAATAAATGATCAAACAACGCATCGGACTCCCTGGCGAAACCATCCCCATCCCAGCCTTCGTGGTAACCATGAGATCCGGATCCAGTACTCTCAAGGAAATGCCCCATAATCGAATCCAGTACCGATGTAGATGGGTACTCATGAGACATAAAATCCATAATTGCAAGTTGGAATAAATCTTCCAGTGTATAGCCGTCGGTTGATCCACTTGCGACTAAGCTATCAAACATCTCCGACATAGCCGCATCAAACATCGCAGCGCCACCGTTCGTCCATGCTTGAATGTCCGCTAATTGATCTCCATACCCTTCAATGCCTTGAGCTAATAGTGCCGCGATGGCCATTTCTGGGTTTCCACGTAACATCGCCAACACGACTTGCTTTTGTTGTGCTGCGAGCATTGCTAACGTTTCAACGCTGGCCGATTGCTTATTCAATGACGCAATTTTCTTATCAATCTTAGATAATTCAGCCTGTGCTTTATCAAGAGTCTTAAGGTTTTTCTCTAATGAGATGTTGTGCGCTTCATCATGTTGGTCTTGAACATTAAACGACTGAAGTGGTCTATTAAATAAATTAACTTGCATGACTGCTCCTATTTTTCCATTTCATTTTTCTTATTTGATATTAAAAATGTTCACATAAAGCAAACACATCAAACATAAGCTATAATTTAATTCAACCATCAGCCTATTAAATATAGGGTTGCAACTGTTGATGCAAGTAGGCATAACGTTTTTCGTAAAATTCATTTAAATTTTGAACTTGTACAATTAATAACATTGCCGCTGCTTGCAGATGTTCATTTAACTTATAATGACATAACGCAATATTTAACACCGTTTCATCCAAATCATTGGTAGGGTACGTTTTTAATACATTGAGTATATCCAGCGCTTTTTTAAATTGTCCCTTTTCTAAATAGATCGCCGCTAAACAACCGGGACCACGGTGATCATAAGGATTAAGCGAGGTATAAGCAGAAAAAACAATTTCGGCCTCTTTAAACTGTAATTGGTTGTAGAAGTTAACACCCAAATCATAAATTTCTTTAAGCTGCGTCACCGTTACCTTTTTAGACTGACGTAATTTTGCCAGCTTCTGCTCAATACCTTTGCTATCCAGTAGAGACAAGTTTTCTTCTTCATTATTTACAAAATCAAAGGTTGTTTCTTTCATATTCTTTGTCCTGAACTGTGATTATCTAGCTACTTTAGCTCGGCTTAATGAAGAACCAATCGCTCTATGCATCACACCCGTTAAGCGATAAGGATATTTAATGTCAATCGATGTTTCTGGAATATCTAGCCCCAATCGAATCGACCATACGATCGCCTGCCTGTTGTTGTATTCAGTCAACAACACCAATCCAGACAACAACGTTGATGACATGCTGGGAATCTGGTTAAAGCCAACAGTGTCTGACCAAAGGTATAATTCTTGCCCTAATTGTTTCCGCAGTGATGCGAAGTTTTGACTTTCATTACTTAGCCGACACTTTTGGTACTCCAGTACTAACCCCAAACGTAAGACGTGTTCTCTGACTTTGAATTTAGAGATAGAAAGCCAAGATTCAATTTCTTCTTCCGTTAAAGACGTTAAGACGGAGAACACCTCTTGAGACAAGATCCTTTTACTCAGATAATAATGAAGTAGTTTTTGATGACGTTTTTTAGATATTTTCATTTATAACGTTCTGAACAAAATAGCTAATGGTCAACGTGTCTTTTTCGGAAACCAGTCCTTTTAAAAAACGTTCAATGTTATTTTTGTTTTCTTGTTCAATATCTTGAAAACTCATGATGAGTACTGAAACGCGTTTGTTTACATCACCCGTAACCACTACACTTGCTCGCAATACGTTTGGAATTACGCTCAACTTGTTAAATATCTCTCGGCTTTCTAATAAGTTGCCTTTTACCATTTCTAATTTGCTTAAGCTGGCAAATTTGGATTCAAGAAGGTCATTGAGATCTTCACGCTGGAAATAGAAATTAAATTTTGTCAATAAAGTACGAGCTTTCTCCTCGGCTGATTCATCAACAAACACCAAAAAGTTCTCTTTTTGCGTCGACAGCGTTGCGGGTACTTGGTATTGAGACAGCATCACAATGACTTTATTGGCAATGTCAGCAGACTCAAAGCTAGCAATTTGTGTAGAACCTTGCTCCCCACAGCCAAATAAAAAAAGCAACAACAAGACATACAGCTTATTCATTACTGAGCCTTCGTCACTTCATTGATCGCGTTCGCTGATTTTGAAGCGATTTTAGTCACCGTTTCTTGGAACATTGTATAGTGGAAAACCGACTGCTGTAGTGATAGCGTATCTTGAACGGTGAGCGCCTTACCATTAGCATTTGCTTTATCAAGAGAATCTAAGATTTCTTGAAACCCTTTCCCTATGTTATTGAACGTATCTTCCAAAACAGAAGGTTGTATCTGCTCTATATTTAAACCTGTCATAAACGACTCCCACAAAATAATACAATAATTTGAACTTGAAACTTACTCTTGCACACTGTGCTGTAATACTGAGTATCCTAGCGAGGAACACTGTGGACATGCCAATGGATAAAACGGAATCATTCTGAAAAAAAGAGAATAAATGTAACTATCCAGCCTATCTGCACGTTTCCCCAAAAATAGTACTTGCCTTTTTCTCTACGACGGCTTGTGCATTGATTCGTGATAACCCCAGAGGTAAAAGCGAGATGCCATAGCTTCAATAAAAAGCTCCCATCAAACAGGGAGCTTCGGGTTTTAATTAACGATTACAACTACCGATAAGCGCCCAACCGGCATAAGGAGTAGTTGGCGTTTTATCACCATCAGTCCAACGTTCCGCTTTATACAAACTCCCTTCATATGTAACTTGGTCGCCGGGTTGATATTGGCCTTGTACAAACGGGGCAATATCCGCACAGAGGCCATCATCACCGCCACCGCTACCATCACCGGTTACAATCAGTTGTGTCGCTTTGGTTGTAGAGATCTCACCGTCAGAAACGTCTAAACCAATGGTATACGTGATGTCGGATGCAGTGACTGGTGCTGTTACTTGAAGCGTATTGCTGCTCATATCACCAATGACGACGACATCAGCTGGTACTGTCCACTGATAGCTTACCGTATCACCATCAGGGTCACTTGCGGTTGCAGTGATCGTAACGGACTCACCACTTTTAACTTCAAAAGAAGGAGCAAGTTGAATGACTGGCGGCTTATTGCCCGGAGGTGGTGTCACACCACCACTTCCCCCCGTAATGGAGCCGTCACACTCATGGCCAGATAAACAAACTGGGTTTTGTGCATAAGCATCCACCTTGCTTTGTAACCAACCGTTATCCGAACCATTGGAGCCGATAGAAACTACGGCCGTTGTCGAACCACCGCCCCAAAAAACCGCGAATACGTTATTCTTAGGTAAATCTTGTATCCCAGCGTTAGACCAATCATAGCCAGCATCTTTCTCCAGCAATTCGCCCACATTACTTGCGCCGTTATAGATGTTCGCACTCAGTGGCTTATCGAGTAAACCAGCACGGATCTTACTAATGTCAGAGCCAATTCGTGCGTCTCCCATAAAGTAAGAACCACCGGACGCTTCATGCTCTTCCATGATCATGCTGTTACTTTCATCAACGGTTGGCATGTGTCCACCGGGGATCTGCCAAATCATCGCTGGGGCATCAACGCCGCCACTGATGGTTTTCACATAAGAGAGATAACGAGTCCAGCTGGTGGCGTTATAAGCGTAGTTTGCAATCGCTTCTGACCCGAAACCATCACGCTCGTATTTATCAAACACAATGTAATCTGGCACATAATTACCTGAATACACTTGAAGAGAATTGACAAAATCAGCGACATCTTTACCCGTATTCTGAGAATCATCTTCAGTGCTGTGGATCCAGTTAGCGCTGCCGACAGCCCATAAGTTAATCTGCCAGCCAAAGCTTACATCTGGTGCCATCCCTTTCATGATGAAGTTCAAAGATGCAATGTACCCCGTCAATGTATTGTCAAAAGTCGGTAACTCGGTGGGTAGCGTATAACCGTAAGTGTCTTGCATGTATTGAAGTGCATGCGCAAGCTGTTCATTAACTTTCACTGCACCCTGCTCATTCAACCGCTCAACGTGTTCCGGGTTTTTCTGCAGCTCACCTAAGAAATCTGGGTTCAACACGAAAGACATAGGCGAAGATCCGTCACCAGCAGCATATTCCTGAGCGGCGGTGGCTTGAGTCATAAATGTCGCATAGTGCTTATAAAGCGTATCGTTATCTTCCAAATCTCCAAACGATGCACCACCACTCGCATTGGCGGTGTATACCACCATGACAGGTAATACGTGTTTACCGGAAATTTGAGACGCCGTCTGCGCATTTTGATAGGTCCGGTGCAAAGGTAGCTCCGCTTTTTGCAAAATAACACCCGGGTCACCTGAACCACTGAAGCCTGCATATTTGAAAATGGCATCAACACTGGTTGCGCCAATTGCGCTGGTTACCTGTTCTCCATCATTGGTAACCGTACCGTTAGCAACAAAATCCGGGAAACCTTTGACCGCTAAACTCATGCTTTCGCGAAATGGCAGAACCAGCGCAAACGGTGAAAGACTTTCATCAATAGTCACCACACTATCCCCTTCATACGCATAACGGGTTTCATCGGTGGCAACAGGTTCGATTTGAATTAAGTAATCACCAGGCTTGATGCTCTCTGGCAAGATTTCATTATGGCGAGAAATTTCGTAACGGTAGCTTACAGAACCATCACGCGCCATTAAGCTGACCATAACGGGTAGCGCTTCACTAGGGAGACCTGTGATTTGCGCTTCAACTTGGCGAAAACCGTCGGTCGCAACTTGCGATACATCAACGTCAGGCGAAACGGGCATTAGGCTGTCTTTATTGACTGTCACACCCAAACTTGGCTGCAATTGATACACCGAATTATTCACAGTGACGGGAGCATAAGAGAGATCGTAGCTATCGCCATCCAACAACTTAGTGATATCAAATTGGCTACCAAAAGGTACAGTAACGCTACGCAAAACCTCTTCACTTCCCGCTTGGTGTATTGCAACATCTGTGGTTGGGTTTCCTGCGATACTGTCTAATGCAGGCAAGGTCAAATTTATACCCGCATAGTAAATGAATGCATTATATTGAAGTTGAGAACTTGCTGGGCTCTGTTCACTGTTTACTGTCACACTCATCACTGGTGACACTGCGTTAGCAAGCCCAAACTCACTGCTGACATCCAATGTTGTCAACTGATATTCACCATCACTAAGATGATCTAAGGTAAACGTACTCCCCCATGGTACTGAAACTGTCTCGCTATAGCTTTGCCCTTCGACTTGAACAGAAGCACTGCTAAGGCTAGAGTGAGGCGACGTGGGAGCGACGATCTCTATTTTACCCTGCATCGCGGGGTCATTTTTCACAATCACTTTTTCTACATGGAGATCATTGGCATCAACCGAGTTGCCATCCGCAGCATCCACACCAAAAGTAAGCTTAATGGAATTGCCAGATGAAAGAGGTAACGACGTGCTGTCATGTTTAAAGATGAACGTGTTACCTTGCTGGCGACGAACTGAGAACCCAGTACTGCCCCAAATATTCTCAATGCTGATATTTTTATCCGCAACGAGCCAAATCTCAGCCCCATTGAAGTCCAGAGACTGGCCAGAAGTGTTCGTTAATAAAATTTCGCCTTGGGAATACCAAGTATCAACCGACCCCATCGAGACAGAGCTGCTTACTGATTCGCTTTTGACACTTGTCGAACGTTGCACTTCTGCGCTGACAGTGGGTACCGACAGTAACGGTGGCGAAAGCAGTATTGCTGATATGAGCAAACTAATCGTTTTTTGTTTCATATGGATACTTAAAACTCCTTTAATAGTGTGTGAGTATGCCGATTAAAAAATCACTGAGTGACAATTAAGTAACTTAGCGAACTCATCTCCACACCACTATTGAACAAAGTGGAATAATCATGAAACAAATACAAATCAGATAGTTAAACCAAAAAATGACTTGTAATACACCCCATCGAACATAAGGTTACTCATCACATTGGTAAACTCATTGGTGGCTAAAACCCTCTAAACGAACCTAAAATAATGTTAGGCAAAAAAAACCACCGTCTTTAACGGTGGCTAAACAAGTTGAAACGTCTATATTTTTATCATAAAAAATTTAGATATACCGTTCTTACGCGGTTTACGGGTTGATTACCCTTATTAATTAACTAATTAACTATTACCGTCACCTAAATAACTTTTTTCCGCTTTAGTAGTAGTTTTGGGTGCTGCAGGCGAATTAGCTCGATTACGATCACTCGCGATTTTTTCAATCTCGCGACGACCCACTTCCATTTTTTTATATCCTTCTGAGTTTTTAACCTTATCTTGATGCTTGACATCTAACTTATCTAGACTTGTTAGTGTTGATTTGATTTTCGTTATGCGATTTTTTGTACTGTTAATTTCGCTATTTAAGGTATAACCAGAAATTGGACTGTTAGCACCACCATTTTTGCTTTGCTTTATAAGTTTGATTTGCTCGTTAATGCTCTTTATCTCTTTTTTAAGCGATTTGGTTTCCGACGAAGTGCATGCACCAAAATTAAAAATTTTCATTACTTTATTCCTCGATACAAATAGGGTTTGTTGTGTTTCGGTTACATCATCGCTACTGCTGTCTACTTTTAAAAATGTTAATATGCGAAAAAATATGAAAATCTCGTCATGGCCGATAAACTTGGCGCGATGAACCAAAAGCCAAACGGTTTAATCATCTGAATCAATATCGCTAACGCCTTCTACGCTTGTTCTAAATTTAGTTTGGGTTCGAAAACGACTGCTTTTTTCAATGTTAGCAACGACATTAATTTGACCACGAAGTTTTCCGCGCCAAACATTAGGAGCCACATCATCCTCTACATAAAAGTGGTGGATATGATAAAAAGCCTTTTTCTTGCTCTTATTGTCTAAATCTTGTGTCGATTTGATATAAGTATGTACGGCCAAACAAAAGGAGCGATAAGGTACAAGCAGCAGATGATCTGTCAAAATAGACTTCGTCAAAGGCTGGATGATCTTGTTATCTTTCAAAGGTTTTAATTTCGGTGAAGAATGATTACGGCATTGCTGACGCTGCACGATATTTTTCTCTGTATATTCTCTTATTGTTCTTATTGTAACGATTTCCTTATTTATCGTTACATCATTATCACAAATCGCGTGGGAGAGTATCTCAAGATTAACTGTATTCAACGATGGTTTCATAAATATCCCTTAAATTATACATACAACACCATATGACCAAAGTATCATATCACTAAAATGCATAACTCAAAGCTAATTAGTTAAATTTTTGTCGTGTCGCTTAAATCAACAACACGACAATTTTGGCATGTTTTATATTTACGATATGGAATTTACGCTATCTCGCGTTGTTCAAGCAGCTTTTTAAAAAAATGATTACACTTATGATAATAATCAGGATCTACAGTTGTATCAGGTACCATATTTGGCCCCAAAACAATTCCCAAACTTTCCGCATTCATTTTATTAGCTGGCTCATCGATTATTTTTTTACATAATTTTACGACATCAGCAATGCTAGTGGGTAAATCCTGTTGTTGAAAAACAAGATTATCATTCGTTCTCAATCTTTCAATACAACTTGCGATCATTTGATGGTCGGAGGTAGTCAAGGAATTTTTTAGTTGATCCTTAATGACAAGAGCCACCACATTCATATCAGAGACGTTATTTTCTCCAATGTCTGATAACAAATTAGCAGCATTATTTTTGTATTTATCTGCATCAGTTTTGTTAGATGAAATTCTAAAAATACCTTCAGATTCTATAAATCTTGTATTAATCGCCATCATCTCACATAACTGCTTCACGGCATTTTTTGCTTTTGCTTCTTTTGTTTTTCCTATTTTTATATTAAATTTCGCTTGTTTATCTAACAACTTATTGAGTTTTTTTTCTTTCCTAACTACACCTTTCATTTCTTCCGATGATTTTTTATTTAGCTTTCTTATTTCTGATTGAATGTTTTTTTTACTATCTTTATCATTATAAGGTAGATCACTAAGAGCCTTTTTATTTTGTTGATATTTCTCATAACAAGCACTCGCATCTGCGATGGACAACATTTCTTTAATACGATTTTCAATTTTCTTTTGTTTAATAGATAGTACATCAAATGAATTTTTATGGCTAGACCCTATCGAGTTTACCCAAGACTGCAAATGACTAATAATTTTGATATTCATAAATTTTTCTCCAACATTCATTAATCATTAATGGCGTTTAGTCATTAATGTAATGCGCGTTTAGTTTAATTACATCACATTTTTAAAATCTCACACATCACCACATTGAACACGTGAATCATTCAGAGTGATTGTGAATAAAAATAAATCAAATAAAAACAATTAGTTGAATGCAACGTGGCGCAAACTTATAAACCATGAAAATCAACACTGGGAGATCCATTAGGATGATGACAACGTCATTAACCAGTAAGATTAAGGCGATTCAATGCAAGCATGCTTTACATGTGTCATGCTATGATTAAACAATCATTATTGTTCGAGGTAATGAAGGTGTTCGATTTTCTATTTATAATAGTCATCGAAAGCACGTACATGATGAGAACAAGCAGTCAATTCCATTATTAACTGCCTGATATTAAACTGTGGATTTGAGTTAGATCATTACTGTTAATCGCTGCTTATTTCTTACGAAAATAACCTAAAAACCCTCCCTAGAAATCACATTAATACATTGTTAATAAGAAGAGTCATTGAAGAAGAAAACATTGCAGACAATAATACAAAAAACATTAACCTAAGCTCTTGTGACGCTCTGAAATAACCAATGTTGACATTTGATTCTTGCTTAAGAACTTTAGAGTAATTAGAACTGTCTCTTTCTATTTCATCTAACACTTCTGGTGACTCTTCTGGCAATAAGGCAGTGATCGAATCAGAGATTAAAATGTATCCTTCTTTAGGAATGGTTTTTATCTCAAAACAGAGATTTTCAATTACTAAAAGAGCTTTTCTTAAATTAGAAATCGCTTTTGTTAATGATGTTTCACTAACGTAAATACTGCCCCAAATTTTTATATGGATATCTTCTTTAGTTAACACCATATTAGGATTTTCACACAATAGCTTTAAAATTTCAGACTCTCTCCCGCCTAAGCGTAAAAGTTGCTCATTCACTATAATTTCTCGTTTTAATGAGTCGAAAATTATGCCATTGCCTAAAAAGTAACGTCTATCATTCATATCTCTGCACCTTGGTTACATAACAACATCCTTGTCCATGTGATGTAATTAACTATGAATCACACACAAGTGATTTTCAAATAACCTGCGTGTAATTCATTTTATCTCTCTAGTTCATGAACACTCATGAACCTATCATCGATTTTATTTAAATAACCCTGGGATGGGGCTATTCGTATACGGGGCATTTAATCCATAAGCATCCGAGAATGAACGCAAAATGCCCCCCATATTTCCTGTGGGATTTTGAATCAGACGTCCGCCGTTGGCCGTATTTAATTGGGTATTCTGGCCTCCGAGTAGTACGGCAGGTAAATCATTAGAGCTATGCGCGTTACCATCATCCATTTCTGAAGAGATCATGATAATGGTATTGTCAAACAGCGAGCTGCCGCCCACCTCTGGATCAGAGATTTTTTTCAACTGATCAATGAGTTTTGTTACGCTGCTCAAATACCATTGGCGGTGCCTAATGTACGTCTCCTTAATCGTGCTACTCCCGTAATGTGAAGCATCATGCGGAACCATAGCGCTGACGCTCGCCACTTGCGCTGAATCGTTAGACGTACCCAGCGACAACGTGACTACGCGAGTCTTACCACAAGCCAAAGCCAAAATGGTATTCGCCACTTGCAAGTTCAACGTAAGGTCACGGCCATTACCCTGATTTAACTGATCATAAATGTAAGTAGGGCATTCACCCGTTACAATACCTGAACTTTGTAACTCTTCCTGAAGTGAAGCCCCTACACTGTCCATCGTTTGTAACTTGCTTACCGCCACTTGTTCCAATTGAGTTTGTAGAATCTGTACGTCTTCTAAGCTGCTTGCCAGTAACCTCAACTTTTTTACGTCCTGCGGAGATTCACCACTACCACTTTCTCCAGCGAACAGATCATTGTAAACCTGATGTGGTGAATCCGTAGCGCGTAAAGCACCATTGGGTGATCGGGTGGCAACAAAACCGCCATGCCCCCAATAATTGGTGTCTACTCCTAAGCGCAAAGCTTTTTTGGCCATTCCAGAACCGTATTGCTGTTCACAGTGGTAATCGAGCGATCCTTGGCCTTCTCGTTCCTGCATTTGGCCCTTATAACCATCATGCCCGCTGCCTCCTTGAGATTTATTGCCTTCAATGAAAACGGCATAATCTTTATAGTTTTCAAGTGGTGAGGTACAAGCATTCATGGCAAGTTGTCCACCACTAATAGTTGGGTGCCAAGTTCCTCGTGGGTAACCGTCAGAAAAACTGATAAAGATGAACTTTGGGCTTGTTGAAGAACGGCCAGCATGCACATTGAAACTAGGGAGACCCAAACCAGCCATTACACCTAGTGCTACCGAACCTTTAATCAGCTGGCGGCGAGTTAATTGTATATTCTCTTTCATGCGACTTACTCTCTTACCAATACAGTTTCAGACATCAAGACATCACGTATTAAGTCTTTGATTTTTTCAATTTTTGAATAGTCAGCTGATAGGTCAGTCAACATTTCTGTTTTTTCACCAATTAAGTAGGCGAAATAGTTTTTGATAAACGCATTCTTCGCTAACTCATCATCAGACATTAAGTTCGCTAAACCATGTAAGTTTGAAAATTGACCAACAGTGGTACCAAATTTATTCACTAAGGTGCCGTCAGTAGATAAAGCAACATTCGGGTATTCTGTGCCTTCAATAGAAATATAGTTCTCTGTTGAACGGTATTTACCTGTTTTATCGATAACATCCATCGCAAAACCCACATGGTTCATTTTTTCATGACAAGCCCAACACTGAGGATTCGCAGGCCCAGTGCCTTGAGTCCAATAATCACGTGTCGAGTGATCACCTTCAATACTTGAGGGAGTGGCTCCTGTCGGTGGTGCATCATTCCAGTCAAGTAATGAACGCTGTACCATTCGGCCACGTGGAATTGGACGGGTTTTATTGTCATCAGCGTAAGCAACGGCAACCGCACCTAAACTGAGCAAACCTAGACCACGACTTTCTGGTACTTTCACAGGGTTAAAGTTGTTTCCTGTAACACTGCCAAAACCGTAGTACTGCGCGAGGTCTTTGTTAATGAAAGTGGTATCGGAAGACATTAAATCGCTGTAGGTACCTTTCTTGTCATTAAATACAGTATCAGCCACATACAGTTTCAATTCTTCCAGCATATCTCGGCCAAGCTTTTCTGTTAGATCTCCTCGATTAACTACAACTCGACTTTCATCAAAATCTAACGTTTGCATAACGAAGCGGGTAAAATTATCAATCGCTTTGGGGTCATCTAGCATACGGTCAATTTCCGCACTCAATACCGATGGCGTTAACAAGGTTCCATTTTTTGCTTTATCCCACAGTGGTTGGTCTGGCGCCGAACCCCATAAGCGGTAAGCCACCATCGAAGCAACTTCGTAAGCGTTTAGGTCATATTTACCTTGATCATTTGGCGTACCAAACTCAGTTCTGTATAAAAATGCCGGTGAAACTAACATGTTTAATATTGAACCTTTGGCATCTGAAATAAGGTATTTATCTCGCTCTTGTTCAGTGAGTGGACGATGGAATAAACGTTCGCCAATACTGGTCAGCCAAGAATCAAGGCAGTTTTCATCGTTACCTTCATAATCACCGATCAGAAGCCACGGCTTCGCTGACCCAGAAGTCACATAGTTTTGATCTGGTTCAGCTCCACGACTCCAAGTTACCGCTAAGTATTCCTTCGCCTTGTAGTGGACCTGTGTTTTGGTATGCCCTTCATAAATAGTGCTGGCATTCCAGGCCTGTACACTATTTCCACCCACAGCGCAACCACTCGCGCTGGCAATATCCAACTGCTCGTCTACGGCTAAAGCCGCATTAAGGTAACTATCAAACTTATCATTGGTCATATAACCCATATTGGCAGGGTTAGAATAAAAATACTCCACCATGGTACTGCGGTCATCAAGGGGTAAGAGATCACTATCAATCGAAACATTCAGTAAATCTTTGACCGTATTGATATATTCTTGACGTGAAAGCAGCAGCATGTTTCTCTGACCATACCCCGATGCAACTTCCGGTTCTAACCAATAATCAACCCATAGTTCTTCAAGGTAGTCAGACATAGTGATTTGGCAATTTTCATCACAAAAAACACCTGATTTTGTCGTCATGCTGGCGATTTTTTTCTCAATGGCTTTATCGTCAAACTGGAACGCTTCAATCAATTGGGTTGATGGTGATCTATCCGCACTGATTTCTAAATGTTTCCCCGGACCGTGACATTTAGCGCAAGTCGTCGCGAGCAAATGCTCACCATAACCTTGCACGCTAGAAAAATTTGTGTACGTCCATGCCACCTCTGGAGCATTCTGCGCTGAGTCAACAACAATCTCTGTTTGATTATATGGTTCTGGAATGCTGCGTAGCGTAAATGGAAATTTAACCGAATAGGTTCCTTGCGGAATATTTAACCCCGTTTCAATACCCCAAATAAAATCTGCGGGTACTGTCTCGCTTCCTGAAACTAAATTCAATGTGCTCAAATTTTCATTCGCATCCACAGGTTTTTGAGGTGCACGCACAATAAGATTTGAGTCGCCAACTTCTTCGGGGCGAACGACAGTATGTACTACCGTATCTTTATCGATACCACCACGGCCATCGTCAACAGTCAGTTCAAATTCATATTGCGTTGTACCGGGCGTTCTTGGGCGAATTTTTGCTACATCGCTCGTTGCATCCTCGATATTTATCGATGGTCCACCAATTTGACGCCAGCTAAAGCTCAATTCATCGCCATCTGGATCACTCGAATTTCGTCCCCATAGCCATACTTCATTTGAGCCTTCGTGCGTACGATCTAACCCTGCGTTCGCTTTAGGTGGTTTGTTTTGATCAATAATCGGTTTGGGATTAACGACATGAGTCACCGTATCACTACTTGCGGCTTTGCCGTCATTCACGGTTAGCTTAAAGACATAGCTTGTCGATGAAATAACATTGCCAGGACGGAAAATAGCCACATCTTTATTAGCATTCTCAATCGTTACTGCCGGGCCACTAACCTGCTCCCAGAGAAACGCCAAGGCGTCACCATCAGGATCACTGGACTGATTACCTTGTAATAATACTTGTGTAGGTGCTTCATGAGAGCCATCTTGACCAGCATTAGCTAATGGCGGTTGGTTTTGTGGTTCACCGCCTAAACATTGTGCTGATTCTCGTTCAAGTAACAACCAAGGCTGTATACCCCATCCT
Source organism: Vibrio sp. V09_P4A23P171 (assembly GCF_963875615.1). NCBI lineage: Bacteria > Pseudomonadati > Pseudomonadota > Gammaproteobacteria > Vibrionales > Vibrionaceae > Vibrio > Vibrio sp. V09_P4A23P171. The sequence goes on along the minus strand of NZ_CAWNMR010000023.1, from coordinate 4,523 downwards.
AGTTCTGAAGAGGACGTAGGGCCATCAAGGTCAGGTACATTATGTGGGCTTGCTGACCATTTGGCTTTAAATAACCCATTTTGATAACAAACTTGGGAATGAGTTACATAGGATTTTGCCTGCCATTCATCGGCAGCAAACGCATATTGACTTGCTATTACAGCTAATATAGCGACCGTATATATGCTTACTCTTTTATCTTTTTTCACAAATAATACTCTCCCGTATTTATGCACATCAATAATCATGCATCGAAACCAACATATGGATAATTATATTTAAAAATATCATTAACACTTTAGTTACAATAAAAAAGTGATTCCATCAATTACAAAGAAGAAATCACTTACTAGCATCAATTAAGGAAATAAACAGCAGAGATATTCATTCGTACATACAGCATGACCGTGTTCAGTCTTAGCTTTTAATACAGACAGAGCCATACTATTCTAGTGCTTTAAAACACTTCAGTTTCAGTCAATTGAGCTATAACCAAACTGCTTATGCACCCATGCACCCACATCAATAATCTCAAGGTTGAGAATTTCACATAATTTCACATGCATTCACACATATCCTTCGGTGACATCATAATATGAGCATCAGTCAAAGCAGACCATAGCCAGCTCATGACTTAAGAAAATTCCCACACCATAAAAAAACTTCCACACCATAAAAATATGAGACTTTCTTCACGAGCTTTACACGAACTCACAAGGGATAAGCTTGATAATTCCTAATGAAAGATTACACTCAATAGTCAGAGCTATTAAGTGGTGTATAGGCTATGGGCAACATATTAAAATCAGCATTGATTATACTTTCCACCATATTTTCAACATCTGCTTTTTCTGAATTAGAATCACAATATTCAATAAGCAAAATTTATCCAAGTAGTGGGCTTTATTCTTCACTTGACAGATCCTGCCAGAAGAGTAATGAAAATATCAATATAGGTATTATTGATGACTTGGATGAACCATTTAGAATAAAATTTGACAATTACATTTCTGGAATCGAGTCAGATTACCTTATGACGATTTTCCCCTGCGAAAAAGATAACATCCGTTACATTTCTTACGCTTCGATGGATGAACTAAAGCGAGCTATGGACGATGGCTTGATTCAATTTTCAATTGCAGGATCCGGTTTTGATGAGGGCGATTATAAAAAGACAACCTTCATTTCAGAAAAGTATGTCGCATTAACTGTTAATGATAGACCTGAACTTAATAGCAACCTTTCGATTGGTTATGTCAATCATTGCTTTAGTAACGAGCTACAAGACTCTGGGTATGATAGTTTCCAATGTGTTCATTTCGATAGTGCCAATGATGCTTATATTTCCATGATCAACGGTGATATTGATTTCGCCATAATAAATTATTTTTCTGCCATATATTTAATGAACAAAATTGATAGTAAGGCTGTAAATATATTTAAGTATTTCGACAAAAATTTTGAACGATACCTTATTTACAAAAACCCAGAATATAAAAATATGGTTAATTTAAAACACTTAAGATATAAAAGCCAACTGATTAAATCTATATGGCACATCGATGCTAGTCATAGCTATCCCATTGAATTAACACAAGCTGAAAAAAAATGGATAGCCGAAGAAAAACCCATTATTTCTGTCGCATTCAATAGTTCTTTGCCACCCTATACTTTCTACGATTCAAAAGGAAATGAAGCTGGTATAATTTCAGATTTCCTTTCAACAATTGGTGTAAAAACGGGGCTGAAGTTTCAGTGGGTAAGAATTACGAAACTTCCTGACATCGTGAGTAACATAATGAGTAATCGTGTTAACATGAGCCCATCAGCATCTTATTCAAAGGAAGTGGACGACTATTTATCTTACACCATCCCTTATGCATCAACCGAAATTTCAGTGGTTACCAGTAAAAAGAAAAATGAAAATACAAATAACACAATTGCTGTTTCTGGTACTTACAACTTAAAAAAATATTTAGAAAATACCTACCCCAATTCAAAAATAATTTTTACAGACAATACATTAACGGCAGTGGAACTCGTTGCGAAGGGAAGTGCTGATTCCGCCTATGGTTACAGTGAAGTCATGAATTTTTTAGTCAATGTATACTTTCAAAAGGAGCTTACTTATAAAGTCATATCAACAAAATATCAAGGCGACCTCAGGTTTGTGATTAGCAAAAAATATGAACATCATGAGATGCTCAAAAGCATACTCGATAAATCCATTGCAAGCCTAGGATTCAGTTACATTGATAAATCAAATGAAAAATGGGATTCTTATCTTGTAAATTCGGAATCTGTTTGGGTAGAAAAAGAAGATAAGGTTAATCAATATTTCTATATTATATTAGTCATTTTGTTTTTAATATTTATATACTTAATTATCTTCTCTCTGAGAGAAATACGAAGAAAGAAAGTATTATCAGAATGGAAATTTAAAGCAAACCTCATTGACGGCATTCCTATTCCTATTGTTGTTAGAGATACTGAATCTAGGTTTGTTCATTTCAATAAGTCATTTTCTGAGTTCAGTTCTAAGGATACAAGTGATTTCTGTATTCTTGGAAAAAAAACTTCCGAGTATCCGAATAAACATTTAGGTAAAGACTTTTTGGATAATGAAGAAGTACGATTTTTTGAAATGCTTAAATCACCTGAACCAACTCACAATACCATTAAATTCATACGAGATGATGAGGAGATGGTACTGAAAGAATGGTCAGTTCCCTATCATGTAGATGGAAAAACTAAAGGACTTATTACTGGTTGGATAGATTTGACTGAAATCAACCATCTTAATTCTCAATTAATCATTTCTAGAGATGAAGCTATAAAAGCTAACAGAGATAAATCTAATTTTATAGCCGTCATGAGCCATGAAATTAGAACCCCATTAAATGCCATTATTGGATCGTTAGAAGTTTCATTTATTGAGGAAAAAGACAAATATATTAGGCAAGCATATGATGCCTCATTAGGATTAATTGACATAGTTAATAACATCCTTGAAATATCAAAGATGGAGGTGGTAAACAGCAATCTAAACATAGAATACATCAATGTAACCACATTAATAAATAGCGTCTCCAGTATATTTACTGCTCTGTGTAATCAAAAAAATCTGGACTTCATTATTAGTGTTGATGTGGATGAAGATACATATATTTATACTGATCAAGTTTATATTCGTCAAATATTTAATAATTTACTTAGTAATGCCATAAAGTACACAGATTCTGGCTCAGTTTCGATAGCATGCCATCTTGAACAAGAGAATGTAATTATAATTATTTCTGACACAGGTGTAGGTATGAGCGATAGTCAACTTAACGATATGGCACTTCCATTCGTGACAGATTCTGAAGATACTGATAGTTATGGCTTAGGCTCAGCTATTGCACACAAATTATGCTCTATACTAAATATAGATATAAATATAAAAAGTGGCATTAACTTGGGAACGGAAATCAAATTAGCCATTCCCAAAACATCGACATTGAACAGTGTATGTGAACATAGTCACAACAATAAGCTTCATTCAATAGATAAAAATACTTATAAGGCTAAATTAAGCGGGAAAAATATATTAGTCGTTGATGATTATGATATTAACCGTCGTCTAGTAGAGAAACAACTAAGTATATTAGATATCGATGTTGTAACTTGTCATAGTGCATTAGAAGCTTGGCGGCTGATCAACCAATCTGAAACCCAGTTTGATATGTTGATCACTGACTGTTACATGCCCGACATGACGGGCTTTGAACTAACAGAAGTGATTCGCTCATGGGAAATAAAAAATAGGACAAAATCAATGCCAATTATAGGATTTACAGCCAATTCCCAAACTGAGGTTTTCGAATTGTGTTTGAAATCAGGCATGAACGATTGCATATTTAAACCAATAAATCTTAAAGACTTGCAGGACACTATTTACAGGAATCTAACACTGGCAGATGAACATATTGATATCGTTAATGTTCGCCGTTTTTCTTACGAGACAGGTCAATCATTCCAAGAGCTGACCCATTTATTGCATACCGCATTGAAGGAAATTGAAAGTCAATTGTCAGAAACCAATTGTAATGAAGAATTTCAGTCTATTGTGCATAAATTGAAGGGTATTACGCGAATTATAGGCGACCTTGATTTATTGGAGAAATGTGAACTATTTGAAAAAGACAATCAAACAGTCACACTAGCTAAAATAGCGGAAAGAGTGACGTTATTAATAACAAGCATTAGTTCTATTATTAAAAATAAAGATAAGGCTTAATTTTATGGCAAGTTTTCTTTTAGTCGATGATCATTCCGTTGTACTAGAATGTTTAAAAAATGTTATCACCTCAATAGGGCATGAGGTGATAGGAGAAGCAAAAAGTGGTATTGAAGCTGTTAAGAAAATAAACACTTTAAATCCTAAGTTCATCATTCTTGATATTGGGATACCTCATCTCGACGGTTTTGAAGTGATCAAACGATGCCCCCCTCATACTGATCAAAATTATATTATTTTATAC
>NZ_CAWNMR010000022.1:0-309320 GCF_963875615.1 Vibrio sp. V09_P4A23P171 | reverse complement strand
ACCTTACGGATCTTGAGCTTCCAGAGTACACAGAAGAAGACGCGCTGGCGGATGCGATAGCCGAGCCTCAAGAGGCGGCGTCAGAGCCTGTTGCTCAAGAAAGTTTTGAAGCGATTGACGAGCAAGCTTTGCCTGAATTCAGTGAAGAAGATGCACTTGCTTCAATTAACGAGCCTCCTCTAGAAGAAGAAAAGGAAGACGAGAGCGACCTTACGGATCTTGAGCTGCCAGAGTACACAGAAGAAGACGCGCTGGCGGATGCGATAGCCGAGCCTCAAGAAGCGGCGTCAGAGCCTGTTGCTCAAGAAAGTTTTGAAGCGATTGACGAGCAATCCTTACCTGAATTTAGTGAAGAAGATGCACTTGCTTCAATTAACGAACCAGCACTAGAAACAGATCAACAGCCGCTTTTAGAAGATGATGACGCAGACCAATTGCAGAGTGTTTCAAAACAGGAGTTCGATGAGAAAGCCTTAAAAGATTGGCTAGATGAGGAAAGTGTATCTTCTGCGCCATTCTCTTTTGATAGACCATTAGATGCTCGTACCATTGATAGTGCTGGTATGAATATTGATGCAATGTTAGAGGTAGGCGGTGAAGATTGGAACGGTTTTAATTTAACGCCAGATCAACAAGCTTCCATCCCAGATGACGTGCCTGAAGAAGAGCTTGCCGTTTGGAACGATGAGATCCAAACCGACGAGCCTCAAATTCTTGATGAAAACTGGGGAATTCAAGATGAACTCGATGATTTTGAAGCCCAAAAGAGCCAGTACATGACCATCGATGAGCTAATGGCTCAAGTTGAGGGTGAAGAGGGGATCAGCCCTGAAGATGAAGAACTCAAGTTAGATGTTGGTTTAAGTGAATTTCCGGATGTGATTGGTGACATTGGTGATATCGATGTAGACAATAACTCTGAGGCGGCGGGTAAGCTTGACCTCGCCAAAATTTACATCGAGATGAACGATGATAAAGGGGCGATAAAACTGTTAGAGGAAGCCATTGTTGATGGTAGTGATGATATTCGACGAGAAGCGAAATCCTTGATTGACAGCATTAATCGCCGAGCTTAAAAACAAACGAGGCCGTGAACATACGGCCTCGTTGTTATTGAATAGCCTTTTCTGACTTGCAGATGACCTGTCGATTAGAATTTTTTTTTGATTGCGATTATACTGCCCGACCCATTTTCAAAGAGAATCAGATGATGAGAATCGCTTTAGGTATTGAGTACAATGGTTCTCAATACTATGGTTGGCAGCGACAACGTGACGTTAAAAGTGTCCAAGAAGAATTAGAAAAAGCACTCACAGTTGTGGCGAACCATCCGGTTGAAGTATTGTGTGCGGGGCGCACCGATGCAGGGGTTCACGGCACGGGGCAGGTGATACATTTTGATACTACGGCTTGCCGAAAAATGGTCGCTTGGACAATGGGTGTCAATGCTCATTTACCAAAAGATATCGCTGTTCGTTGGGCAACTGAGGTTTCAAGCGATTTTCACGCTCGCTTTTCGGCTACAGCACGCCGTTATCGCTACATCATTTATAATCATGCTTATCGCCCTGGCATATTATCTTCAGGTGTCAGTCATTATCATGGCAATTTAGACGTTGAGAAAATGCAGCAAGCAGGGCAGCTTTTATTGGGCGAAAATGATTTCACCTCTTTTCGCGCTGTGCATTGTCAATCGAATAGTCCTTGGCGAAACGTCATGCATTTGAATGTGACTCGGCATGGCAACTATGTAGTCATCGACATTAAAGCAAATGCTTTTGTCCATCATATGGTGCGAAATATTACCGGTAGCCTCATCGTTGTCGGCCGTGGTGAGCAGCCTCCAGAATGGATAAAATGGCTGCTTGAAGCCAAAGATAGAAAACTGGCGGGTGCAACAGCCAAAGCTGAAGGATTATATTTGGTTGCTGTTGATTATCCAGAAGAATTTTCTTTACCAAAAGAGTCGCTTGGGCCGCTATTTTTAGCTGATAATTTGAACTAATAACGCGTAAAGTGTCCAAAACAGAGTCGTGACGTGTGTGGAAATGACAGCCAGAAAATAGGTACAACCAGTTTTTTGTCTACACTAAGCATTTTATATGTTTTAATCCTCACGCATAAATCCCAAATTTGTATCTTTCGCAATCACGCGAGAGAGTTAAGAGTAAAGGTCTTCCATGAGTTGGCTTGAAAAGATTTTAGAAAAAAGCAATATCGTAACTTCGCGTAAAGCATCCATCCCTGAAGGGGTTTGGACTAAATGTACTTCTTGTGAGCAAGTGTTATATCACGCTGAGCTTGAGCGTAACTTGGAAGTGTGCCCTAAATGTGATCATCACATGCGCATGAAAGCACGTCGCCGCTTAGAGACTTTTCTTGATGAACAGAATCGTGTTGAGATTGGTGACGAGTTAGAGCCGCAAGATAAACTCAAATTTAAAGACTCAAAACGTTATAAAGAACGCCTTTCAGCTGCTCAAAAAAGCAGTGGCGAGAAAGACGCTCTTGTGGTGATGCAAGGCGAACTATTGGGTATGCCTTTGGTTGCTTGTGCTTTTGAATTTTCTTTTATGGGTGGTTCAATGGGGTCTGTAGTTGGTGCGCGTTTCGTACGAGCTGTTGATGCCGCTATAGAAAACAACTGTGGTTTGGTTTGCTTTTCTGCCAGTGGCGGCGCGCGTATGCAAGAAGCGTTAATGTCATTGATGCAGATGGCAAAAACCAGTGCGGCGCTTGAACGTTTATCAAGCAAAGGCTTACCTTATATCTCAGTGATGACGGACCCGACCATGGGTGGCGTATCTGCAAGTTTAGCGATGCTTGGTGACATCAATATTGGAGAACCTAAAGCACTGATTGGTTTTGCAGGTCGTCGAGTTATCGAACAAACGGTACGTGAAGATCTACCTGAAGGTTTCCAACGCAGCGAATTCCTAATTGAGCATGGTGCGATTGATATGATTGTCGATCGCCGTGAAATGCGTCAACGCGTAGGTGGATTGATCGCTAAATTGACCAATCACAGCTCACCATTGGTCGTTTCTGTTGACGATTCACCGACTGAACCTGATTACGCTGTACCAGAAGCGCACGAAAAAGGGTAAAGTAGGCACTAACACACTAACTGCTTAATGGTTATAAACGTTAGATGACTCAAAACCTTATCCCACAAGCCACATCCTCTCTTGCGATGTGGCTTGATTATTTAGCGAATATTCATACCTCCGCTATCGACCTTGGCTTGGATCGTGTTCAAGCTGTGGCTCAAAAAGCGAATCTTATTAAACCTGCACCTACCGTAATCACCGTGGCTGGAACGAATGGCAAAGGCTCGACCTGTGCATTGATGGAAGCCATTTTATTGGATGCAGGTTATCGCGTGGGCGTTTATAGCTCACCTCATCTTATCCGTTATAACGAACGCGTGCGTATTAATGCGCTTGAGCTCAGCGATGAACAGCATACGCAAGCCTTCGCTTTTGTTGAAGCGCAACGGGGTGACATCAGTCTAAGCCTATTTGAGTTCGGTACATTGGCGGCGCTGCGTTTATTTCAAACGCAAGCGGTGGATGTCATTTTATTGGAAGTTGGGCTAGGTGGCCGACTTGATGCGACCAATATCGTGGATCACGATGTTTCTGTGATCACCAGCTTGGCGATTGATCACGTGGATTGGCTCGGCGATGACATCAATGTTATTGGCTATGAGAAAGCGGGGATTTATCGCGCAGGTAAACCCGCCATTTGCGGCCAGCCTAAGCCACCACCAACGGTTGCAGCGCATGCCGATGATATTGGTGCGGAGATGTACCAAGTCGGTATTCAGTTTTCCTATGAACTGGCCTCTGAAACAACGTGGAATTGGCGAAGTGGTCCATTTGAGTTATCTGATTTACCGCTCCCTCGCTTGCCCTTGCCTAATGCGGCTACGGCATTAATGGCACTCGGCTGCTCCGGTTTGGTTGTGAGTGATGTCAATATCGTCAATGGGCTTAGCAACGCAACACTTGCTGGGCGGATGCAAAAAATCAGTGATAGCCCAGAAATCATTCTTGATGTTGCACATAATCCCCATTCGGCCGAATATTTGGTGGCGCAGCTCAAACAGCGTTACGCACACAAAAAGGTCCATGTGGTGATTGGCATGCTGCATGATAAAGATGTGAAGGCCACGCTTCATCAACTGAAATCAATCGCTAACGTTTGGTATCCTGCTTCATTAAGTGGCCCTAGAGCCGCGCAAGCGAATGAACTGTGTCAGTACCTTGAGCCTGGCGTTAAACCGTTTGCTAACCCAGTCAGCGCTTTTGAAGCCGCGATGACACAAGCCGATAGCAATGATGTCATTATCGTGGTTGGGTCGTTTCATACTGTGGGTGAAGTATTAGAGCACTGGCAGAACAAAGGAGTATAAATGGCAAGTAAGTTTCAGAGCCGCTTGGTAGGAACAATTATATTGGTGGCGATAGGGGTGATAGTGTTACCTGATGTATTGGATGGCAAAAAGACCCACTACAAAGAAGATATCGCCAGCATCCCAATTAAGCCTGAATTAGACAGCGACGTAGAGAAGTTTGAAATTCTCGACCCCGTTGAAGATCAAGTCGCGTTGCCCGATTCGCCTGTTGAAGTGATCGCACAAACTAACCAGAGCGACGCAGCAACGCAGAGCAAGCCACTCACTGTGAAAGTGAAAGAAACTGCGGAAAGAAATGATTACCAAGATAGTGCTTGGCTCATTCAGTTGATGGCATTAAAGAATGCCGAAAACGCAAAAACCGTGGTTAAAGATCTGCAAAAACGGGGTTATCAAGCTCATACTAAGCAAGAAAATGGCTTCACTCGGATCATTATTGGCCCAGATGTTTCCAAAACCAAGCTTGAGCGTCAACTCTTAGAACTGGAAAAAATTACCGGTGCAAAAGGTCAATTGCTCAAATTTAAACCACTAAACCCATAAGAAAACGTTTGCGTCGCGTTTTTTTCTGTTAAAATGCGCGCCAACTTAAGATGTAGAACTCATGAATTGGTTAGATATTGTCATTTTAAGTGTGATCGGCCTATCGGCATTGATCAGTTTAGTCCGTGGCTTTGCTAAAGAAGCGTTGTCATTAGTGATATGGTTCGGTGCATTTTTTATTGCCAGCCAATACTACGCAAAACTTGCGGTGTATTTTTCAAATATCAAAGATGACATGTTTCGTAATGGCGCGGCCATCGCAGCACTGTTTGTTGCAACACTCATTGTCGGAGCGATCATTAACTATGTGATTGCTCAATTGGTACAAAAAACGGGCCTATCAGGAACTGATCGGGTACTGGGCATTGTTTTTGGAGCATTGCGTGGTGTGTTGATTGTTTCAGCTGCCTTGTTTTTTATGGATGCGTTTACCGCATTTCCAAATTCAGAGTGGTGGAAGAGCTCGCAATTGGTACCGGAATTTAGCCGTATCATTGCGCCGTTCTTTGAGCACTTACAAGCAACATCAAGTTTTCTCTCTGGCGCGATTTAGCGCCAGTTACTGTCGCAAATCGAGGATCAGGACATGTGTGGTATTGTTGGAATCGTGGGTACAACGCTGGTAAACCAGTCAATTTATGACGCGTTAACGGTATTGCAGCATCGTGGCCAAGATGCCGCTGGTATTTGTACCATAGAAAGCAATCGTTTCCGTCTGCGTAAGGCGAACGGTTTAGTGAAAGATGTCTTTGAAGCAAAACACATGCAGCGTCTTCAAGGAACGGTGGGTATTGGACATGTTCGTTATCCTACTGCGGGTAGTTCGAGTGCCTCAGAAGCTCAACCTTTCTACGTTAACTCCCCGTTTGGTATCACGCTTGCTCATAACGGCAACCTTACCAATGCCAACGAAGTACGCCAGAAGTTGTTTGAAAAAGATCGTCGCCATATCAATACCACTTCAGATTCCGAAGTGCTGCTTAACGTCTTGGCGCATGAAATTGATACAGTCAGAGGCAATGTAACCGCAGAAGATGTGTTTCGTGCTGTCGCCAATGTACATCGCACCATTCGCGGTGCTTATGCTGTTGTCGCGATGATCATTGGGCATGGGATGATCGCGTTTCGTGACCCGCATGGTATTCGTCCTATCTGCTTAGGTAAACGTGAAGTCGATGGCCGTACCGAATACATGGCCGCTTCGGAGTCGGTGGCGCTAGATGCTGTCGGCTTTGATTTTGTGCGTGACCTTGCCCCCGGGGAAGCGGTGTATGCGACCTTTGATGGCCAGCTATTTACTAAACAATGTGCCGATAATCCAACACTTAACCCATGCATTTTTGAATTTGTCTACTTCGCCCGCCCAGATTCGTTTATCGACAAAATTTCGGTTTACAGCGCGCGCGTAGAAATGGGTAAAAAGTTGGGTGAGCGTATCAAGAACGAATTTGCTGACTTAGATATTGATGTCGTGATCCCCATTCCTGAGACTTCGTGTGATATCGCATTGCAAATTGCACAAGCGATTGATATTCCATATCGCCAAGGTTTTGTTAAAAACCGCTACGTTGGCCGCACATTTATTATGCCGGGCCAGCAACAGCGTAAAAAATCAGTGCGACGTAAACTCAATGCGATTCGTTCTGAATTTAAGGGCAAAAACGTGTTGCTAGTGGATGACTCGATAGTGCGTGGAACTACGTCAGAGCAAATTATTGAGATGGCTCGTGATTCTGGTGCAAACAAGGTGTACATGGTGTCAGCCGCGCCTGAAATCCGTTTCCCTAACGTTTATGGCATTGATATGCCAAGTGCTAACGAGTTGATTGCTCATGGCCGAGATGCCGATGAAATTGCGCAGCGAATTGGTGCCGATGCTCTGATTTTCCAAAATCTGGAAGATTTGGTGGATGCCGTCGGTATGGGTAACCGCGATATTGCAAAATTTGAAGCGTCGGTATTTAACGGCGAATACGTCACGGGCGATATTGATCAGCAGTATCTTGATTTTCTTGAATCGATGCGCAGCGACGATGCAAAAACGGTTCGAGAAATCCAGCAAGATCTCGCCAACCTAGAGATTCATAACGAAGGCGCGTAATCGAGCGCATCTCCCCAAATAGGCTGCAAAGAAAAAGGCTTCCATCGAGGAAGCCTTTTTTTGTGCTCGTTAACAGGGTTTGACTAAAGGATCATTGCCGCAATCCAGCCAAACACAATCAGTGGAATATTATAATGGATGAAGGTTGGGACCACCGTTTCCCAAATATGTTCGTGTTGGCCATCCGCATTTAGGCCTGACGTTGGCCCCAAGGTGGAATCTGACGCTGGAGAGCCAGCATCGCCCAACGCAGCAGCGGTACCCACTAGCGCAATGGTCGCCATAGGCGAAAAGCCAAAGGCGAGGGCAAGGGGCACGTAAATGGTTGCGATGATTGGAATCGTTGAGAAGGATGAACCAATGCCCATAGTGACCAACAAACCGACGATCAGCATTAATAAAGCCGATAACGCTTTGTTGTCGCCAATGCTTACTGATAAGGCCTCGACGAGCGACTCAACGCCACCAGTAGCTTTCATTACGGCGGCAAATCCGGCCGCTGAAATCATAATAAAGCCAATCATTGCCATCATATGTACACCTTTGGTGAACACATCGTGCGTCTCTTTCCACGCAATCACACCACCAAAAGTGAAGACCATAAAACCAGCCAGTGCGCCGATGATCATTGAACCTGTGGACAGTTGCACGGCAAGTGCCGTGATAATACCGAGCGCGGCAATCAAAATATGCTTTTTGTTGATCGCTTTTGGTTCGGTATTAATGACAGTATGTTCCGTCTCTTGATACTGGCGAGGTTTACGATAGGTAAAGAAAATGGCGACCAGTAAGCCAAAAATCATCCCAGCGGCGGGTAGCAGCATGGCTATCGGCACTTGGCTTGCCGTCACGTTTTCAAGGCCATTATCGCGTAAATTCTTGAGTAAGATGTTATTGAGGAAAATCCCACCAAAGCCGACAGGCAAGACCATATAGGGCGTGATAAGGCCAAAAGTGAGCACGCAAGCAATCAGCCTGCGGTCAAGCTTCAGCTTGGCAAAGACGCCCAATAGCGGTGGAATTAAAATCGGAATAAAGGCGATATGGACAGGAATGATATTTTGCGATGACATGGTAACTAGAACCAGCGCGACCAGAACCGCATACTTCAAACCTGTGGTGGCCGCACCATGCTCTTTGCCATGGATACGCTTAATCACGTTTTGCGCCAGTAAGTCAGTAATACCAGATTTAGAAATCGCGACGGCAAAGGTGCCTAGCATCGCATAACTTAGTGCGATGGTTGCACCACCACCTAAGCCACTTTCAAATGCAGAAACAGCGTCATTTAAACTCATCCCTGCAACTAAACCACCGACGATCGCACTAAATGTCAGTGCGACGACGACATTGACCCGCATCAGCGCAAGAAGCAGCATGATGCATACAGAAATTACTACAGGATTCATATATTTCTCGGTTAGTTGTGTTTACTTGTTATTGTTTTCTGAAGGTTCAACAAGTGGCCATCCGCCAAGGGCCTTCCATTTGTTGACGATACCGCAAAAAAGTTCGGCTGTTTTTTGCGTATCGTATAGCGCTGAATGCGCTTCTCTATTGTCAAATTCCATCCCAGCGGATTTGCACGCTTTGGCCAAAACGGTTTGCCCATAGGCTAAACCACTTAGCGCAGCGGTATCAAAAGTCGCAAAAGGGTGGAAAGGGACTCGTTTTAGCTTGCAGCGTTCACTGGCTGCCATCACGAAATTCAAGTCAAAGGTAGCATTGTGCGCCACCATGATCGCGCGGCTACAGTCATTGTCGCGTTGCTCTTTTCGGACTAGCTTATAAATTTCTCTGAGTGCTTCGGCTTCGCTGACGGCACCGCGTAATGGGCTAAATGGGTCACGAATGCCATTAAACTCAAGCGCCTCTTTTTCAAGGTTGGCACCTTCAAAAGGCTCAACATGAAAGTGAATCGTCGATGCTGGGTGCAGATCACCTTGTTCATCCATACGCAACGTAATCGCGCAGATTTCTAATAGTGCATCGGTCTTTGCATTGAAACCGGCTGTTTCGACGTCGATGACGACGGGAAAATAACCGCGGAAACGCTTTTTCAGTGTCAATGCTTCATTTACTTCAGTCATGCTAGCTCTTGGTTGTGTGACAGAGCTGGCATTATTACAGATTCTTTCTACGATAAAAACCAAACACGTTAATAAATGCAGGTTTCACTATGCGTTGGATAGTGCGGTGATGTGGCTAGATTTTTGCATTAACTTAGTCAATAGAAAGCGAAGCGGCAATTTTCCGCCATCGTTGTAGTATCGCTCGGAGAATAAAATCGTTATGAATAAATGGGTTACTGCCACTATTGTGATGACCAGCATACTGACATCCTTTGCCCCTATGGCGATGGATAAGCGTTATGTGGCAACACCACAGCAGTCTACGTGGCAGATGGTGACGAATACCCCTTTAGAGTGCCGTTTGGTCCATCCGATCCCCAATTACGGTGACGCTGAATTCTCTTCACGTGCGAATAAGAAGATTAACCTCGATTTCGAACTCAAAATGCGTCGTCCAATGGGCGAAACTCGCAATGTAAGTTTAGTGTCATTACCACCGAGTTGGCGTCCGGGTGAGAGTGCAGACCGTATTACCAATTTGCAATTCTTCAAACAGTTCGATGGTTACATCGGTGGTCAAACCGCTTGGAGCCTACTCAGTGAATTGGAAAAAGGACGCTATCCAACCTTTAGCTACCAAGATTGGCAAAGCCGAGATCAGCGCATTGAAGTTGCTCTCTCGTCGGTTCTTTTTCAAGAGAAGTACAACGTGTTTAGCGATTGTGTGAGCAATTTGCTGACGTACAGTTTTGAAGATATCTCATTTACGATTCTGCATTACGACCGCGATAATGTACAACTCAATAAAGCTTCGCAAAAACGGCTTGCGCAAATTGCTGACTATATTCGCTATAACCAAGATATTGATTTGGTGTTGGTTTCTACCTATACCGACTCTGTTGATAGTCGAGGAGTGAGCCAGGATCTTTCTGAGCGTAGGGCTGAGGTATTAAGAGATTACTTTAAATCACTGGGGTTACCTGAGGATCGCATTCAAGTGCAAGGCTATGGTAAACGCAGGCCGATTGCCGACAATGCATCACCAATTGGCAAAGATAAAAACCGTCGTGTGGTTATTTCACTGGGTCGAACAATTATCTAATAACGTTAGAGTAAAAAAGCAGCCCATTTCAAAGGCTGCTTTTTGTGATGTTATCCGGGAAACCTTACGCATCTAGTTTATATAACTAGCCGATGCCGCAAAGAGGCTTATCCTTCTAAACCTGCTGATGCTTGTTTGTTTTGGATAAGTTCAATCATGTAACCATCAGGATCTTTCACAAAAGCGATATGCGTGGTGCCACCTTTTACTGGGCCAGCTTCACGGGTCACATTACCTCCAGCCGCTTTAATCGCGTCACAGGTGGTATACACATCTTCAACACCAATGGCGATGTGGCCAAAAGCATTGCCTAGGTCATAGCTTGTGGTGCCCCAGTTATAGGTCAGTTCGATCACCGCACCCTGAGATTCATCGCCATAACCCAGGAATGCCAATGTGTATTTGTATTCTGTATTTTCATTAGTACGAAGCAGTTGCATACCCATGACCTTGGTGTAAAACGCGATCGATTTTTCTAAATCGCCTACGCGTAGCATGGTGTGCAAAATACGACTATTTGACATGTTGAGCTCCTAACTTTCTGATGAAATATCTATCTCCACCCGACCACTGTGGCGATGATGTTGGCTTACGTTCACCCACTCCAATCACAGAGTTTATCTATGTTCAAAGGAATTCGTTTACTTACTGCCTACTTGCAGAGTTGAGTATTTTGGGGATCTGGTTAAATTTTATAGGTCAGTTTTATCAGAGAATTCGCAAAGATCTTCAATGATACAACTGCCACAACGCGGCTTTCTTGCGACACAGGTGTAGCGACCATGTAAGATCAACCAGTGATGAACATCAACTTTGAATTCTTTAGGGACGACTTTGAGCAGCTTTTGTTCCACTTCATCAACGTTTTTACCCACCGCAAACTTGGTTCTATTTGAAACACGGAAAATATGCGTGTCAACGGCGATGGTTGGCCACCCGAAAGCGGTGTTCAATACCACATTGGCCGTTTTTCTGCCAACGCCGGGCAGCGATTCTAATGCTTCACGGCTCTCTGGCACTTCTCCTGCGTATTGATCCAATAAGATACGGCAAGTTTTGATGACGTTTTCTGCTTTGGAATTGAATAAACCAATGGTTTTGATGTATTGCTTTAGCCCATCAACGCCAAGCTCAAAGATGGCTTGTGGCGTATTAGCAATAGGGTAAAGTTTGTCAGTGGCCTTATTAACGCTGACGTCAGTCGCTTGAGCGGAAAGCAGTACTGAGATCAGTAACTCAAACGGTGTGCTCCATTTAAGCTCGGTTTCTGGCTTCGGGTTATTGGCCCGTAAGCGCTCGAGGATCTCGACTCGTTTGACATTATTCATCGTTTGGAAAACTTCCTTATGATTTCGCTAAGCGTTAGTGACGCGTGCTCGTTCTATGACGGGCTTTTGTTCTTTAGGTTGGCGAGCAGCCAGATTTTTATCGATGATATTTTTAGCTGCAATCAAAAAGCCAACACCAATAAACGCTCCAGGCGGCAAGAGCGCAAGCAAGAAGCTGTTGTCAAAATGGAAGACCTCAATGCGTAAAATGGTTGCCCAATGACCCAGTAATAAATCAGCACCATCAAACAGTGTGCCATTGCCAATTACTTCACGCAGTGCGCCCAAAATGACCAGAATAGTGGTCATTCCCATGCCCATCCAAAATCCATCTTGTGCTGAAGGCAACACTGCATTTTTTGAGGCAAATGCTTCGGCGCGACCGATGATGATACAGTTTGTCACAATCAGAGGAATGAAGATCCCTAGCGATAGGTACAGGCCGTAAGCGTAGGCATTCATTAACAGTTGTACGCAAGTTACTAGTGCGGCGATGATCATCACAAACACAGGAATACGAACTTCTTTGGGGACATAATCTCGTACTAATGAGATGGTGACATTTGAACAGACGAGAACCAGCAATGTCGCAACGCCTAAACCTAGCGCATTCGTGACAGTGGAAGAAACCGCTAGTAAAGGGCACAGTCCAAGTTGTTGAACGAGCGCAGGGTTGTTGCTCCACATCCCGTTTTTAATCAGTGTCTTATGATCACTCATTGCTGGCTCCTTTACAGTCAAAAGGTTGTGCTAATAGTGCTTCTCGATGTTGATTCACAAACTGAGCGGTATTTTTCACCGCTTTGACGACGGCTCGCGGCGTAATCGTCGCTCCAGTAAACTGATCAAATTGTCCCCCATCTTTGCGCACTTTCCAAGTCTCGATATTTTGCTCAGTGACTTGCTTGCCAGTAAAGCTCAATATCCAATCAGTGACGCGTAAATCTATTTTGTCACCTAACCCCGGTGTTTCTTGATGAGACAGAACGCGAGTCCCTGTGATGGTGCCATCGTGCTTGATGCCAATAATTACCTTGATCGCGCCGTTATAGCCATCAGGTGCGATGGCTTCAATAGCCAGTCCACTCGGTTCACCGTTTTGTGTGGCAATATAAGCGTGCATAGGTTGGTCTGTACCAAGTGCAGGATCAGTCACCAGTGTACAGGATTTGTACAGTTCGTTGTTGTGCAAACTGTGCGGGATCACTTGGTTTAAAATCGATTGCAGTTGAATCTGCTCTTGCTTGGTTATTTGATCTTTTGTTAGGTATTGGGTCAACGCTACAACACCTGTTGAAGCACAGGCAAAGATAGCGAGAATCAAACCGTTATTGCGAATGGCGGTTAACATAGCGCTCCTTAATGCCCGTAGGTTCGAGGTTTAGTGTAGTAATCAATCAGTGGGACACACATGTTGGCAAGTAATACAGCGAAGGCTACCCCGTCAGGGAAGCCTCCCCAGCTGCGGATAATGAAAATCATCATGCCAATAAATGCGCCGTAAATTAAGCGACCTTTGACGGTTGTCGAAGCGGTGACTGGATCGGTTGCGATGAAAAAAGCGCCGAGCATAGTCGCGCCCGAGAGCAAATGAAACAAGGGTGAGGCGGTTGCTCCCGGTTCAATAAGCGCAGTGAAAGCACTTGCCATTACTAAACCACACAGCACCGCAATCGGGATATGCCAGTTGATCACACGTAGTTTGATCAATAATAAGCCGCCAGCTAAATAGGCAAGGTTAACCCATTCCCAGCCAAGCCCAGCTAACCCACTAAATTGAGGCTGGCTCATCGCTTCATGCAGAGTCTCACCGTTATGTAATCCGGTTTTTACGGCGTCCAATGGGGTGGCCATAGTGACACCATCGATACCTGTTCGGATTTGTTGTAGTGATAAACCTTCTACGTTGAAGCCACTGAAAATAAGTGAAAATGCATCACTAAACGAGATTGGATCCGGGGCTAATTCCGTTGGAGCAATCCAACTGGTCATCTGCACAGGGAAAGAGATAAGCAAAACCACATAAGCAATCATGGCGGGGTTGAATGGGTTTTGTCCTAGTCCGCCGTATAAGTGTTTTGCAATAATGATGGCAAAAATAAGGCCAATAAAGATAACCCACCAAGGGGACATCGGAGGAATGGCAATGGCCAGAAGCCAAGCGGTGACCACGGCGCTGTAATCTTTGATTGCCAACAGTGGTGAGCGCTTACGCAGTAGCATAACGGCAGATTCAAAAGCCAAAGCGATGATGATAGCGAGCATCAGTTGAATGAGAGTACCCCAACCAAAGAAGTAGCTTTGCGCGATAAGCCCCGGTAAGGCGCACAAGGCGACCCACTTCATCAGTTCTGATGTGCTGCGTTTGCTGTGTGCATGGGGGGAGCTGGCAATAAAAAAGGCCATTAATTATTCTCCTCAGAATTATGATTGTTTTTCGCTTGTGCCGTTTGCTGCTCGGCTTTGCGTGCTTTCGCGCGGGCAATGGCGGCAGCGACTGCCGCTTTTTTGGCATCCTCAGGTTGAGTAGGTGCAGGTTCAAGCGTTGGCTGAGGCTCACTCGGAGCCGTTTGCTGCTCTGCCTTGCGTGCTTTCGTGCGGGCAATGGCAGCAGCGACTGCCGCTTTTTTTGCATCCTCAGGTTGAGCAGGTGCAGGTTCAAGTGTTGGCTGAGGCTCACTCGGAGCCGTTTGCTGCTCTGCCTTGCGTGCTTTCGCGCGGGCAATGGCAGCAGCGACTGCCGCTTTTTTGGCATCCTCAGGTTGAGCAGGTGCAGGTTCAAGTGTTGGCTGAGGCTCACTCGGCGCCGTTTGCTGCTCTGCCTTGCGTGCTTTCGCGCGGGCAATGGCGGCAGCGACGGCCGCTTTTTTGGCATCCTCAGGTTGAGTTGGTGCAGGTTCAAGCGTTGGCTGGGGTTCACTCGGCGCCGTTTGCTGTTCTGCTTTACGCGCTTTCGCGCGAGCAATGGCAGCCGCGACTGCCGCTTTTTTATCATCACCACTTTCTGCTGGTGGCGCATCAGCACTGGTTTGCTGCGCTTTTTTCTCGCGAGCTTGACGTTTGCGCTCTTCGCGCAATTTAACCATTTCAGCGTTATCTGGCTCGACTTGACCTGCTTGCAGTGCTTCGGCTTGCTTGGCTTTAGCGCGAGCAATAGCCGCAGCAACGGCGGGTTTTACGGTGCTTGGGTTGTTTTCTGTTTGTGCTTTTTGCGCTTGAACGCGAGCAATGGCCGCTGTAATCGCATCGTCGCCGCCTGTGTGTTTCATCTCTTGACGACGTTCATCGGCTGCTTTTTTGAAACGATTCTCGCGATCGGCTTTATCGCGTTCTAAACGTGCTTTTTTCTCTTCGAAACGCACTCTGGCGCGTTCAGCGGCTTCTGATTCTTGCTGGCGAGTTTTTATCTCGGCCTTGGCTTGACGATAGTATTGCACCAATGGAATTTCACTGGGGCAAACATAAGCACAAGCCCCGCACTCAATGCAATCTTTGAGGTTCAGTTCTTCACACTTATCATATTCTTCCGCTTTCGCGTGCCAGAACAGTTGCTGAGGCAATAAGGAGGCCGGGCAGGCTTCCGCGCACTGACCACAGCGAATGCAGGCCATTTCATGTTGTGAAGAGGCAATCTCTTTACGAGTGGGTGCCAGAATGCAGTTGGTGGTTTTGGTGATCGGAACTTGTGAATGAGGCAGGGTGAACCCCATCATCGGGCCGCCCATGATAAGACGCGGTAATTTTTTATCTGCCTTATAGCCAAATTGTTCGAGTAAATATTGTACGGGTGTGCCTAATAAAACCCAGACATTCCGGGGCTGTTTAAACGTATTGCCCGTTAAGGTGACTACGCGGTTAATCAGGGGTTCGCCATCCATGACGGCGCGTTTAATCGCGTAGATAGAGCCAACATTTTGTACCATCAAGCCGATATCGGCTGGAATTTTACCCGCAGGTACTTCTTGGTTGGTCAGCAATTTAATTAACTGCTTTTCACCACCTGAAGGGTATTTGGTTGGGATCACGCGGATCACGATGTCTTTATGTATTGCGGCGGCTTCTAACGCTTGAATTGCTTCTGGTTTGTTATCTTCAATACCGATGATGGTTAATTTGGGCTTAAGAATGTGCTCTACAATACTGATCCCATCGATGATCTCTGCGGCATGGTGCTGCATGAGTACATCATCGGCCGTGATGTAAGGTTCACATTCGGCGGCGTTGATGATCAAAATATCAGTGCGAGCGAGGCCTGATTGCATTTTTTTTGCAGTAGGAAAACCGGCGCCGCCCAACCCAGAGATGCCAGCTTGACGAATGATTTCAATCAATTGCTCTGGGGAGTGTTGTCGATAATCAGCCAGTGGTGCGCGCACTGCCCACTCATCTTGTTGATCAGGCGTGATGACAATACACATTTCACTTAACCCAGAAGGGTGCGCCGTGGTGCGCGGTTCAATGGCGGTAATGGTGCCAGAGGTTGAAGCGTGTACAGGCAACATGAAGGTTGAGGTGTATTGTGTTAGTGGTTGGCCTTTGAGTACTTTATCGCCAACGCTGACCAATAAATCACCGGCTCGGCCAATATGCTGTTTGAGTGGCAATACAATTTCTTGCGGTATACCGGCATGAGTCAGTGCCGTTTGATTTGATTGCTGTTTATTTTCTGGCGGGTGAATGCCTCCTGGGAAGTTCCAGAGAGTGCCAGCTTTGATTTGTTCTATTAATGACAACATACCAATCCTTAATTCACGCTTTTCTGCGCACGTGAGGCAGAGTCGGTAACATCAACAACAGGAATCGCGTTCATTTGCCACTTCCAAGTATCGGTCGTAGTTTCTACCGGGATCATTTCAATACAGTCAGTTGGGCAGGGAGCAACACACAGATCACAGCCAGTACATTCTGACTTGATCACGGTATGCAGAGCCTTAGTTCCACCAACAATGGCATCTACGGGACAAGCTTGAATGCATTTTGTACAACCGATGCACATATCTTCATGAATGAAGGCAACGGTTTTGACCTTATTATCAAGATCATGCGCAGACTCTTCAGCTTCAACGCCCATTAAGTCAGCCAATTTTTCAATGGTTGCTTGGCCGCCGGGCGGGCATTTATTGATTTTATCGCCATTGGCAATGGCTTGTGCATAAGGGCGACAGCCCGGATAGCCACATTGACCGCATTGTGTCTGCGGTAAAATCGCATCAATCTGATCGACGATAGGATCGGCTTCTACTTTAAAGCGGATAGAGGCAAAACCTAAGATAGCGCCAAACACAGCGGCCAATGCGACAAGTGCAAGAATAGCGATGAGTATTGTGCTCATATTACAACTTCACCAATCCTGTAAAACCCATGAAGGCGAGTGACATAAGACCTGCGGTTATCATAGCAATTGATGCCCCTTTGAAGGGCGTTGGTACGTCGGCTACGCCGATGCGTTCGCGCATGGAAGCAAACAGAATCAATACCAATGAGAACCCAACCGCGGCACCAAAACCATAAATAATGGATTGAATGAAGTTATGATTTTCGTTGATGTTGAGAAGCGCAACCCCAAGTACCGCACAGTTGGTGGTGATAAGAGGAAGGAAAATCCCGAGCAGGCGATATAACGTTGGGCTGGTTTTGTGTACCACCATTTCGGTGAACTGCACCACCACGGCGATCACTAAAATAAAGCTCATGGTGCGTAAGTACTCAATACCTAATGGTTTAAGAACATAGCTTTCTACTAAATACGCACACACTGACGCTAGAGTTAGCACGAAAGTCGTCGCTAACCCCATCCCTATTGCGGTTTCTAGTTTTTTTGATACGCCCATGAAAGGACATAGCCCTAGAAACTTTACCAGTACAAAGTTATTGACCAGCACAGTGCCGATTAATAACAAAAAATATTCGGTCATAGTTATATAAGTCTTAAGTTCCGATCTGGTGATTATCGTGCTTTGCCAAGCGAATAACAACCAAGGAAAGATAAGGTTTTATACCTTTGACGGAATTTTGTACGCTGCTACGCCAGTATTAGGTTGATATGGGGCGTTATAAAGCAGTGTTAGCCGGCTATTTTTTATGTGTCGAAAAATGGGCTTGACTTAAATAACACCAAGTCAGTACATACTCACTGTCAGGCCAGTGGTAACCAACGCTGATTGTGTATGATGGATTTAAAAAAGGATGAAGATCAGTGTGAATCTGAAAAATGAGTCGTTTGGCGTGTTTGTCAACATGGATCAGTTCTACCACGTGAAAATCAAGAACCTGTTCAACCCATGGATAAATGGTTTTATAAATCGATTCCTTCGCGGAAAAAATCAACGTAATAAAGCTCGCTAATTGGGCAAAGTGATGAGCAAAAATGTGCTCTGCGGGTGTCATGACTTGCTGGCGAATATCACTGAGCCATTCATCTCGTATGAGTTGTTCAATATCGATACCAAGAGCGGCACACGCTTTAGTCTGGTGAGTGGCGGCTGCGATAGCGTAGCCATGGCAATGGGATATTGAGCCTACGATATTTTGCGGCCAAACCGCTTGGTTCCCCTTGCCAATCTCTAACGTTAGCGACTGTGATTGATCCAGTTTGGTTAGGCAGTGTTTTGCACACATCCTGCCAGCTAAAAATTCACAATGGCGTTTTAGCACGGCTTGGTTTAAAGAAGAGGGCAGGGAGATCCCTTGCTCTTCAAGTTTATTTTTGTATTCAGGCAGATACTTCACTTCAAGCTGGTGGTATTGGATGAAAGATGGCCAGTTTGGAATGATGAGCATGCCTATTTTACCTATCGAGTGAGTGAACTTGTTCGATGCGTCGCCTGCGTGGTGACGTTTATCTCAGATTGAGTGAAAAATCACTCCCCCAGTCAAAAACAAAGTGTTGATGTCTAGGAGAGTGAGTCAGAGTTACTAACTAGAACTGGTAATCAGCGACTATGCCAAAGGTGCGTGGACCGCCGACTTCGTAGAGATCACTTTTCTGGCGAATCACGTACTCTTCATCAGTGACGTTTTTCACGTAAGCGCGAATAGTCAAATCGTTGAGAGTGTAACCTGCATTCAGATTGAACACAGTGTAATCGCCAGCCGTTTTACTCTCTGTGTTGGCTAAATCGGTATAGTAATCGGAAACGTGGTTAACACGAGCACCAAAAAATAGACCAGAATCTAAGTGTTGAGTAAAGCCCGCACCTGCAGACAGTTTAGGAGCGTAACTGAACTCATTGCCTGAGAGATTGGTAGAGGTACCGGTTGGTCCTTCGCTGATGTCCGTTTTAAGAAGACCGACAAACGCAAACAGGTCGAGCCCAGAATCAAACCAGTAAGAGGCTTCAACTTCCGTACCGTAAGTTTTCCCTTTCGGTATATTGGTGATATAGGTGTCGAAGCGTTTTCCGCTGTCACCTGAGACCGAAGTTTGATAATTTTTGTAGTCGTTGTAGAACAGGTTAGCGGTCAGATCCAGCTTGTCATCCAGGAAGCTTGAACGAGAACTTAGCTCGTAGCTCCAGACTTTTTCTTGTTCAAAAACAAAAACTTCTTCTTTGTACTCGTTATAGCCTAATCCACCGGCATTGTAGCCTTTACGGGCCGTAAGACCGAGGGTGGAGTGATCTGAGACATCAAGTAATAGACCAATCTTAGGCAATAGGATGCCGTCATCTTCATCGGCTTTAAAATCGAGTGGTAGGGTAGCGTGATCGAAATCTCGCTTCAGTTCATCTCTTTCATAACGTGCACCTAATAATAGCTGCCAGCGATTATCCAAACGAATTCTTGAGTCAAAGTAGATTGAGTTGGTTAAAACTTCATCTTTACGTTTTAATGAATCTGTTTCGGTGTATTGATCTTTGAAGAAGCTGGCTAGGCCTAGAATCGCATTGTACTTTCCATCAACTGATTGATATGTAAGCTTTGCTTCTGCAGTGTAGTTATCTTCATCCACATCACCATACCAGTCAGTTAGAGGGTAAGCTTTGAACTTGGTGGTGTAGTTACGATGGGCGACTAAAATATCCGTTGTCAGTTCATCATTAATCACATAATTGACGTCTAGGTTGATATTCCAGCTTTTGGTTTCTTGGCGACGCGTGCCACTTTTGCTATGCAGTTCAAGTGTGCCCGGCTTGGTAACGAAGTTGGTGTATTGCCCCTCTTCATTACGGCTACCAACCGTTAGCTTGGCTGTTAGCTTGTCATTTCCTTGAGGTTTCCACAATAATTTACCACGGACATTATAGGATTCGAGCTCGGAAGGATCCCAAGGGTACTGATCGCCGTTAGGCAGAGAGTAATCTATAGGGGTATTGCCTTTGGTACCTTCGGCGGCAAGACGAAACGCTAAAGTATCTTCAACCAGAGGTGCCGACACGACCCCTGCGAGATGATATTTACTGTCTTCATTTTCATAACCAGCGCGAACTTTACCCTCACGGTGGAACGTTGGATCCTTAGTTTTGATCACAACTGCACCAGCAATACTATTGCGGCCTTGGTTGGTGGATTGCGGCCCTTTATAGACTTCCACTTGTTCTGTATCCCACAGTCCAGCTTTACCAAACGCTTCTCCAGACCAAGATTCAGACACGCCGTCTACCGTGGTATTGACGCGCGGTGTTGCGCCTGTCATGAAGGTCAGAAAACCTTCGCCAGGGCCACGTCCATCAACCCCACGAATGTGTGGAATGCCCGACGGTGCATTGAGTACGTTTGGTACGCGGTCGAGCAGATCGTAGTAATCTCGGCTTTCACCATCATCCACTTCATCGGTGAATAGGGTGAGCGAACTGGTGTTTTCGGCCAGTGTTCCTCCCAATTTCTCACCTACCACAACCACAGTATCCTGCTTTTTCTGTGGCTCTTTTTTTTCGAGCTGTTCCGCGACAACATTTGCGCTAGTACTCACGCAGAGGATGCCAATCAGTGTGGCGAGTTGAGTCTTATTGATATTTCTGACTGCCTTACCATTACCGTTATTCATATCCATGGGCTTCATGACCTAAAAGTTCCTTAATAGAAAAAATGATGTTGCTGCAACCATTATCAAATCAACTGTTGCTGGTTGTAATGTTAATGATAATTGTTATTATTTGCAATATCATCAATGCAGTTTTATGCTACTTAGTTTCTATGTTTCAAAAATACTAGGCTTGATATGGGGTGGTTTTAGTAATGATTGTTAATCAGGAGAGCTCACAAGAGAGGGCTGAGCTCAATGGGGTATTGGCCCGTTTTATTCAAGAGGGCGGCTCTATTGGTGACGAGCCTTGGTGGGCACATGTGCAATCGATCGGCATGCCTTATGTGATTGAAATAAATGGCGAATATGCAAAAGTTCTTTTTTTATGGCGTGGGTCGAAGCCGAGTGTGGCCGCAAATCAAGCGATCTACGTTGATATTAATGGTGTCACCGATCATCACAGTTTTTCGATGGCGAAGTTTACTCATATCGACAATACCGATGTGTGGTTTTATATCGATAGCGTCAAACAGAGTTGGCGAGGAGGGTACTCTTTTATTCCTGTCCCAGAAGCGTTAGTGCAGCCGAGTTACCAAGGTTCATACGATGCAATGCGCCACCAACATCGGCAATGGCTACGCTCCATTTTTCCACTGAGTTGCGCTGATCCACTGGCTCAAAATGATTTGTCAAAATGCGAGTGGGGGCGCGCGAAAACACCTTGTCATATGCCTAAAGCGCTTACGCAAACAGAGTGGCTCGGTTTCGATTCAGCGCAAGGTCAGTGCTTCAAAAGTGCCGATTCGACCTTTACTTGGCGCAGCACTTTGCTCGGTACATCGCGAGAGATTTGGCTTTATTCGACCGCGCAAAGACCCACCACTGAGCCGTTACCCTTGGTATTGATACTGGATGGCCGTTTTTGGTCTCAATCGATGCCGGTTTATGAGGCTCTTTCACAGGCGACCCACAGTGGAAAGCTTCCAGCGGCGCTCTATGTGTTGATTGATGAAATTAGCGCTCAACAACGCAGTGATGATCTCAGTTGTAATCCGCTGTTTTGGCAATCCGTGATGGAGGAGTTACTCCCCTCGATTAACGAGCGCGTCAGAGTAACCCGCGATGCAGACCAAACGGTGATCGTAGGCCAGAGTTTAGGAGGCTTAGCGGCAATGTACGCGGCATTACACTGGCCGCAGCGATTCGGTTCTGTGGTTTGTCAATCGGGTTCATTTTGGTGGCCCGATTTCTCGATCGTTAAACCCCCCAGTGAATATTGTCCACCGAAAAGCGACTCGCGATTAAGCAAAATGAGCCAAGAGGTACATCAAGGTTTAGGTGCCAATTCACGTCTTGCGCTTTTCCTCGAAGTAGGTAGCGGCGAAGACATCATGATCGATTTAAGTCGAGATCTATACCAACAATTGGCTTCACAACAGCATCGAATTCAATTTCGTCTGTTTGACGGCGGTCACGATCGACTCTGTTGGCGCGGCGGGATCATTGATGGCTTGTCATATGTTTTAGAACCTTATCTTTAATTTTCAGCGGTAGAGAGAAATATGTCAGAAAAATACACCAACCCTTTTGATGAATCTAAGCATCAATTTTTAGTGCTGATCAATTCGCATAATCAATACAGTTTATGGCCAGAATTCAAAGCCATTCCCGCTGGTTGGCAAGCCATCCTTGGACCGAGGTCAAAACAAGAGTGTTGCAACTACATCGAAGCTCAGTGGTTAGATATTCGAGCTTAAACCAAACGAGTTTTGACTCCTGCAATAGCGGCGCTGTTCATTCATGCTTGTTAAGCGGGGTAACAAAAAGGGACATAGGCAATGACTTTTGTTAGGAATAAAGAGATGCACAACTCATCAGTGCAAGAGGATCAGTGGCCTCTTATCGGCACACAGCAAGGTATTTGGTTTGCCGAGCAGATGATGCCCAATCCAGAGCAATTTAATGTTGCCCACTACGTGGTGATTCAAGGTCAAATCGATATTGAGTTATTTTCAAACGCGGTAGCCATCGGCTTGCAAGGCGTTGATTCCCTTCACTGCCATTATTTAGAGAGCGATGGCAGCGTGAGGCAGCAGTTTTATCCAGCGGATGAAGAAGGGCAGTGGCTTGAAATTCTCGACTTTTCACAAGCCGCCTTGCCAGAAGAGTCGGCTCGGGAGTGGATGAAGCACGATCTTACGCAGCGGTTGGACATTTCATCAAGAAAAAGGCGTTTCCGACACTGTTTAATTGATGTTGGTTCAAGCAATGCACCGCAATGGTTTTGGTATCAACGTTACCATCATATTGACGTGGATGGGTTCAGCGTGAATGCCATCAGTCAATACATCTGCCAACTTTATAACCATTGGCGGATTGGCGCTGCGAAACCTCAAGAGTTCAGCGCTTTTAGTGATGTAATTCAAGAATATCAGCAATTTTTAGACTCAGCAGCGCGCCAGCAGGCGTACGACTTTTGGCAAACGCAAGCGGCTCATTTACCCAATGTTATTTCGCTCACCACAGGTAGCGCAGCCAATACATCCTCGAGCACGATCACTCACACCGTGCCATTAATCGGTGGAGAGTGGTTAACTCGCTATAGTCCACAGTTGTTACCCGCCGAGCTTGCGATGGCGATGGTATTTGCTTATCTCCATTTACATTCTGGGCAAGAGCAAGTGTGTGTTGGTGTCCCCTTTATGCGCCGAATGGGCAATGCCGCCACTTGTGCCGCTGGTGCGGTAGTGAATGTACTGCCGGTGGCGCTGTCACTTCATCCACAAATGAGCATTATTGATGTGGCGCGAGAGATGAATAAAACCATCCGCCAAGTTCGTCGCCACCAGATGTATGACGCTGAGCAGATCCAACGTGATTTGGGATTAGTAGGCCAGCCGCTCTATGGCCCGATACTCAACTTTAAACCCTTTGAAGCTGCACTGAGTTTATCTGGCGTAGATACTGAGACACATATCCTCTCGGCAGGTCCGATTGATGAGATTGAATTTTCGCCAGTGCTCGATGGTCAGACACTGAGTGTTAATATCACGGCCAACAGCACCAAATATATCCAAGAGTCATTAGAACTTCATGCCGCTCGTTTCGTTGCGATGGTAGAGCAGATTGCCAACCATCCAACACAGCCACTTGATTTGGTAGAGTTAATCCCGCCGAGCGAGAAGCAGCAGATTGCTTTGTGGTCGGTGGGGCCACAACATGAACATGAAGCAGAGCAAACTGTGCTGGATGTGTGGCAGCAGACAGTTGAGAGCAAGCCAAACGAAGATGCCTTGGTGTTTAAACAGCAGCGTTGGACATTTGATGCCTTCAATCACCTCATTGAAACTCGAGCGGATCAACTGATTACCGCAGGTTTGCGCCAAGGCGATATTGCAGGTGTCGCGTTACGACGTGGGCCTGAAAGCGTCGTGACTATGCTAGCGATTTTGCGAGCGGGTGCGATTTACCTGCCTATCGATCTTGATTATCCCGTTGAACGTATTGAATCGATTGTTGAACAAGCACGTCCTTGGTGCTTAGTTGTGGAGGAGGATGAGCAAAACATGGCTTATTCATCGATAAGCTACGTCCCTAGGTTTATTGCTCTTCCTGAATTGGCTCGCATTCACACTGCGCCACAACCCAAACCGACGATCAGTCACAGCGACGTGGCTTATATCATCTTTACTTCAGGTTCGACTGGTCACCCGAAAGGGGTCATGAACACACATGGAGCGCTGTTGAATTTACTGCGCTCTCATCAAGGTTCGATTTTTTCTGCGGCTATCAGAAAACTGGCGACACGTCGTCAGTTACCAGAACAAGCTATTACTGTTCGTGCAGCGCATACGACGTCATTCTCCTTCGATGCTTCTTGGGAGCAAGTACTCTGGATGTTGTCTGGCCATACTATGTATTTGTATGACGATGAACAACGGAAAGATGCCTACGAACTGGTTCAGTGTGTTGCTGAAGATAATATCGATGCTCTTGATTTACCGCCTTTACTGTTTGATCAAATGCTCGATAGTGGATTAATGACGAACGATCACGTGCCGACGTTAGTTTTGATTGGTAGTGAAGCCATACCACAAAAGCTTTGGTCACGCGTGAGTGAGTTTCCCGAACTGCTGGTGGAAAACTTTTATGGACCAACAGAATTTACGGTTGATGCGATCAGCGCTTCGCTTGATGCAGATGCATCGCCTGTCATTGGTCGACCGATTGCCGGTGCTTGTGTTTACGTGCTTGATGAAAATTTAGAGCCTGTCGCTATTGGTGAGGTGGGTGAGCTTTATTTATCGGGTGCGGGGTTAGCAAAGGGCTACCTCAACCAGCCAAGTATGACAGCAGAACGTTTTGTGGCGAACCCCTTTGCGTATGGCAAGATAATGTACCGCACTGGTGATTTGGTGAAGTGGCGAGACAATGGGTTACTGGATTTTGTTGGCCGGTGTGATCACCAAATCAAAATTCGCGGTTTTCGTATTGAATTGGGCGATGTAGAAAGTGCTATTAATGCGATTGATGGTGTTAATACGACGGTAGTCGTAGCAGAGCCTGTTGGCGATACTCATCGTTTATTGGCTTACTGTACTTTAGAGAAAGGGACTCAGGGTGAGTCAGTTCAACCCGCGTTCACAGAGCAAAGACTGCAAAGTCTTATCGCACAGGCGCTGCCTGACTATATGCAGCCAACCAATGTGATGATCTTGGATGCTTTCTCTTTGAATGTGAATGGGAAAATCGATAGAAAAGCGCTCCCTAAGTACTCGGCAGGCACGCGTAGCGAACGCGTGGCCCCAATAACCCAACCAGAGCAGCTGTTATGTGATGCGATCACCGAGCTACTCGGTGTCAGTGACATAGGAATGTCAGATGACTTCTTTAATCTAGGCGGGGACAGTATTTCGGCAATGAGCCTTGGGACGCGATTGCGAACGGCGGGCTATGATCTACGACCCAAAGCTATTTTTGCAGCCCGTCAACTGGGTATGATGGCGAGCCAAATGGTGCCACTACAGCAGCAACAGCGCGAGAAACAAGAAGGCATTATTCGGCCTCTGCCTATGTGGCAATGGTTTGAGGAGACATTTTCTAATACAACCAGTTATGTGCAAAGTGTGCTTGTTGAGGTGGAAAGCGAAACCCAATTAGCGCACTTGCAAGCCAGTTTAGTGCAACTGGTCGCCAACCATTCCGTGTGTCGCTTGGTCCAAAAAGAGCAGCAATACCATATTGAGGCGCTGCAAAATCTTGATGTAAAAAACTGGGTTGAATCGGTTTCGGTTGAGAGGCTAGATGGCCCCGTGTTGGACAGTCTGTTTAGCCAGCGCAGTCAGTCGATGTCAATATCATCGGGTCAGCTATTACGCTTGATGATGATAACGGAGCGCAGTGGGCGTAAAAGTCTCATGATCCTTGCTCACCATTTCCTTATCGATGGTGTCTCTTGGCGAATATTGCTTCCGCAGTTGCAGGCATTAACTCAAGCACAAGTCACAGGTGAAGTGGTGGTGATTTCTGAGGAGGTTACCGGTATCCATTGTTGGTCAAAAGCGCTGTATCAACATTTAGCGGTCGCTGCTGCGCAAATGCCATTTTGGCGAGCGCAGGCACAGCGTGCTGTTGCTCCCATCAAGGATACTGTCGATAAAATACGCATGACGCATTGGCGTACGCCACTCTCTCATGCCGTTACGCAGCCGTTATTGGAATTACCCACACACCAGACGAATCTCGATATTGAAGAGATGCTATTAGCCGCGGTCACGGGGGCGATCGCAGGACTTTATGGGTGTGAAGAGATTAAAGTGAACGTCGAATCTCATGGCCGTGAAGAGTGTAAAGAGGAGATCGATCTCAACCAAACTCTAGGGTGGTTTACCACCGAATATCCGTTGATCATTAACGTGCCAAAGCAGGGTGATTACCGCGAGCGGTTACGTGAAGTGAAGCAAAGTAAGCGCAGTGTGAAAGATAAAGGGCTAGGTTATATGGTGCTGCGCTATCTTGATAATCCGTATCGAGATGAATTACGCACATTAGCGAATACACGCCAACCGTCATTGCTGTTTAATTACCTTGGCCGTTTCCAAAGCAGCGATGGTCAGTGGTCACCACAGCAATATAGTGGGCAGTTTGCCGATACATTTGCCGTCACCTTAAACAGTGAACGGGCTTTGCAGCATCCCTTAGAGCTAAATATTTTCGTCGAAGAATCGGCAACGCCGCGATTGGTGCTCAACTGGTCTTGGAATGCTCATCTGTTCAGCCAACAGGAAATGGTGTCGCTGAGCCAACAGATTGAAAGTGAGCTGCTGAAAATACAGCAAGCGCTACAAGTTGGCGATAGTGCTGAGTTGGACCTCTCTGTACCTGCTGACTATACCGAGCCGGGAATCACACTGCGACAAGCGAGCCTATTGCAACACCACTATGGCAAGTTAGCGGATGTACTGCCAGCATTGCCTTTACAAGAAGGATTACTGTTCCAATCTCAATTAGGGGATAAAAATAGCAGTTATAACTCCACCACGCGTCTTACTTTCCAAGGTCAACTGTCTGAACATCGCGTGAGCGAAGCGCTTAATGCGGTGATTAGGCGTCATCCGCAGTTGCTCGCTCGATTTGATAGTTCGATATTAGGGCGCACTGTACAGGTGATGACGCAGGTTAATCCAAGTTGGCCACTGACACGTTATGACATAACAAACATGAGTGGTGATGAGCAAAGCGCGTTGATTGATCAGTTAGAGAAGCAAGAGCTAAGCCGCCAGTTTGACCTTAACGATCCTACCCACAGCCTGTTGCAGGCCCAGTTGATTTTTCATGGTGATCAGCAAAGCACACTGCTCCTTTCAGCACATCATCTGGTGGTCGATGGCTGGTCAACGCCGATTTTATTGAATGACTTTCTCAGTGCATACGCCCAAGGAGTCTCGAACTTACCTCCGGTAACCGTCGGTTATGCTCACGTTGTGAGCCAGCTAACGCAGCGCGATAAAACCGTTGCGACCGAGCTTTGGGGCAAAGTATTAGCTGATGTTCAGCCGTGTATGGCTTTTGATGATATTCCACTTAGCGAGGAAGTTAACGAGCATCAGTTATGGCTATCAAAGCATAAAACGGATCAGTTAAATCAGTGTTTACGACATCATGGTTTAACCATGAGCACCTTAATGCAAGGCCTTTGGGCGAGTATTCTCGCCAGCATGACGGGCCGTGAAGAGGTGGTTTTTGGTACGCCAATCTCTGGTCGGTTCAGCCGTATTGCCGGTATTGATGAACAGATAGGGTTATTCAGTAATACCGTGCCTGTCCGTGTGACACTGCAACCTCACCTTAGTTTGAGTGAGCAATTAAAATCGCACCAAGCGATCCAAATCCAATTACTGGAGCACGATGAACTTGGCTTGGGTGAGATCCAGCAACTGGTGGGTGGAAAAACACTCTTTGATACTTTGCTGGTGGTCGAAAACTATCCAGATCATAGCCGTTGGTACCAGCAAGATTTTAGCGGCGCGAAATTAATGGCTATCCACAATCGTGGCTATACCCATTATCCATTAACCATTCTCGTCTTACCGGGAGAGCAACTGCATATCCTGTTTGAATATCGAGACCGAGTCGGCGTAGCAAAACAGATCGTACAACGATTTGAGCAAATGCTGGATGAGTTTATGGTGTCGAGTGATAAGCCTTTCGCTGAATGGGATCTGCGGTTAAGTGGCGAAATTGAATTGCAGCAACGCGTCAACCAGACCAAAACCGCCGTTGAACGCACGACACTGCGTGATTTGATGATCACGCAGCAACAACGTTCTCCACATCAGTTGGCTTTAATTGATAGTGAGCACCGTTTTACCTATCAAGCACTGGCTGAGCAGGTGGCCGCTATTGCCGATTTGCTGCTTCAGCAAGGTGTTAAGGCCGGGGATATTGTTGCTGTTGCCTTGCCACGCAGCGCAACCTTGAGCTTGGCGATCTACAGTATTATCGAATGTGGTGCGGCTTATTTACCGTTGGATGTTGGTTATCCGGATGAGCGCTTGGCCTACATGATCAATGATGCTAAGCCTGCGCTGATCATCACTTGCTCTTCATTCACCTCACGTTTTGAAGGTTTAGCGACACTATTGTTGTTGGATAAGTTACCAGCTCCCGTGCGCGCAGAGCGGCAGAACCGCGCAGATGGGCTTACCCCCTCAAATGCGGCCTACTTGCTTTACACTTCAGGTTCAACAGGTAACCCCAAAGGGGTGTTGGTTTCTCATCAAGCGATTGTCAACCGATTGAAGTGGATGCAGCACCAATATCCCTTGAGCTCTGAGGATGTGGTATTGCAAAAAACGCCGTGCAGTTTTGATGTCTCCGTGTGGGAGTTTTTCTGGCCCTTACTGGAAGGGGCGAGCTTAGTGATGGCTCCGGCTGAAGCGCATAAAGACCCTGAATGGTTATTGCAAATAATTGACGATTATCACGTGACCACGATGCATTTTGTACCTTCAATGCTGGCAGCTTTCATGGCCTCAATTGAAGCGAATCAGCCAACGGGTTTCACCGTAGCACCAAGCCTCAAGCAAGTATTTTGCTCAGGAGAAGCGCTTGCGAAAGAGCTCTGCCATCAGTACGCACGTAGAATTAATGCACCGCTGCATAACTTGTACGGCCCGACGGAAGCGGCGGTTGACGTGACTTATTATCCAGCTTACGGCGAGGCATTAAACGCAAGCGTTGGCCGTAGTGCACCGATTGGTTTACCGGTATGGAACACCCAAGTTTATGTGCTCGATAGCTTTTTAAGAGCTGTACCAATCGGTGTGCCGGGCGAGCTCTATCTTGCTGGCGAGCAATTAGCCATCGGTTACTTTAATCGCAGTGCGTTAACGGCGGATCGGTTTATCGCCAATCCGTTTACTTGTGGCGAGCGAATGTACCGCACTGGTGATGTCGTACGTTGGTTAGCGTGTGGCTCGATTGAGTATTTAGGACGCAGTGATGATCAGATAAAAATTCGCGGGCAGCGTGTGGAACTGGGTGAAATTGAAAGCGCATTACAGGCACTTCCTGCGGTAAAACAAGCGGTGGTCTGTGCTCAGACGCTCTCTACTCATTCAGGTATGTTAGGCGCTGATGAACGGCAAATTATCGGTTACGTTATCGCGCATGATATGAGCGTAACGAATGGCGAGAAGCTACGCGCTGAACTTTCCAAACATTTACCAGCCCATATGGTTCCGGCGGCTATCGTGTTACTGGATCACTATCCGCTTAGCGCCAACGGTAAGCTAGATAAAAAAGCATTACCGCGGCCAAATGACCTCGCAGTACGGGTAGGGCGCAAGGCTCATCCGGGCCTTGAAACACAATTGGTGACGCTATTTTCTCAAGTATTGGCTGTCGAAACACTGTTTGCTGATGATGATTTCTTTACGCTCGGCGGGCATTCACTGCTGGCGATGAAATTAGCGGCAGATATTCGAAGAGCGCTAAACCTACCTGTCACAGTTGGTCAAATCATGGTCAATCCTACGGTGGAGAAACTGGCGAGTTTGTTGCTGGATGACGATGCTTTTAACGACCCTACCTTAGCTGGTTTTGGCGAAGTGCTGCCTATCCGTGCCGGAAGTGGCCCAGCACTTTTTTGTGTCAACTCTGCTTCTGGCTTTGCTTGGCAATACACAGGGCTACCTAAATATCTGACAGGACATTATCCCATTTATGGTTTGCAATCACCTCGGCCCGGCGGAGCGATGGCGGCCAGTGAAACGATGGAAGAAGTGTGTGATCGTTTATTACCCGTCTTAAGAGAGATACAGCCATTTGGACCTTACCATCTATTAGGCTATTCATTTGGCGGGATTGTGGCACAAA
Source organism: Vibrio sp. V09_P4A23P171 (assembly GCF_963875615.1). Classification (NCBI taxonomy): domain Bacteria; kingdom Pseudomonadati; phylum Pseudomonadota; class Gammaproteobacteria; order Vibrionales; family Vibrionaceae; genus Vibrio; species Vibrio sp. V09_P4A23P171. The sequence goes on along the minus strand of NZ_CAWNMR010000022.1, from coordinate 278,910 downwards.
AATTGGCCGCGAAGCTTCAACAGCAGGGTGAAGAGGTGCACTTTTTAGGGTTATTGGATACCTATCCACCGGAGGGTCAGAACTGGGATGGCCCGATGGATGAAGAAGAGCAGTACGAAATTGAGCGTGAAAAAGAGCAGTTTCTGGCCATCAATGAGCTAACCGACATTGAATTAGATGAGCAACGTTTGGCGATGTTCAATGAGATTACCGCTAACTATGAAGATGCGGTACGTCTACTTGCACAGGCACAAACGTCTGATTATCAAGGTCCGGCCCACCTTTTTGTGGCGCAACGTACGGTGCCAGATGGTTATGATATTGATGCTCATTGGCAATCTTTTGTCGGCCAGTTGATTAAGCATCAGTTTGATTGTTCACATGAAGATATCTTGGCCCCAGAAAATGTACGCCAGATTGGCGAATGTTTAAATACGCTGCTGGAGTCGAAGGCTGCACTGAAAAAATAACAAAAACCACCATCGACGAAACCAGTGCTTATCAAGGCTGGTTTCGTCTTAATTTTCGCGATGTTTTGAAAGCATTACATTCTGGTTTGAATAGATAATAGTATGAATATAAAGAATATATTTTTAGATTTTAGCCTACTGAAAAACAACCCACATTTCCGAATGGTCTTTATGGCCCGCATGATGTCAGTGCTTGCTCTTGGCATGATGACGGTCGCGGTGCCGATACAGATACATCAAATGACCGGTTCGACCTTGCAGGTAGGTCTTATCATGGCATTGGATGGTATCGGGATGTTTGTTGGCCTGCTGCTAGGAGGCGTATTGGCCGATAAGTACGATCGCCGTCGATTGATTTTGTTCGCACGCGCGACCTGTGGTATTGGGTTTGCTGCATTAGCATTGAATAGCATAGTCGCGCAATCCTCCTTAGTGGCTCTCTATATACTCTCGGTGTGGGATGGTTTTTTTGGCGCTATGGGTATGACGGCCTTGATGGCTGCTTTACCGACCATTGTTGGGCGACAAAAATTACCTGAAGCTGCCGCATTGAGCATGCTAACGGTTCGATTGGGTATGGTTCTCTCACCAGCGATTGGCGGCTTATTGATCACTGTCGGTGATGTCAGTTGGAACTATATTGCGGCTTCTGTTGGAACGCTCTGTACGCTGATCCCACTGTTTAGATTACCTTCGATGAAGCCGCAACATCATACGCCGGAGAATCCATTTCAATCACTGTATGAAGGTGTTCAATTTCTATTTTCAAACAAAGTGGTTGGTTGTGTGGTGCTGTTTGGCACACTCGAAACATTAGCAACCGCGATTAGAGTGATGTTCCCTGCGTTAGCTTTAGTCTCATTTCAGGGTACCGCCGCTAACGCAGGTGTGATGTATTCGGCCATTCCGTTAGGGGCGATGTGTGGCGCATTGACTTCAGGTTGGGTAAAACAGTCGCAAAAGCCAGGAATGGTCTTAATCTACGCGACGTTAGGTTCATTTTTAGCGATTGTGGCTATGGGGCTTGTGAATAATTTTTGGTGGTTTGCTCTCATCTTAGTTGGCTATGGTTATTTGGGTTCGGTCGCTTCTTTGATTCAATATTCGATCGTACAAGGACACACTCCAGATCACTTGTTAGGCCGCGTAAGTAGCTTATGGACGGCGCAAGATGTATCGGGAGACTCGATTGGAGCACTCGGTTTAGGGGCGTTGGGTAAAGTGCTAGCACCAACGATGTCGATCCTCACTTTTGGTTTGGGTGCAACGGGAATTGGTGCGTTGATGGTGATGGCATTTCGCTCATTACGCCAAGCGACTCTGTTTGATCCAGCGCTTATCGTTAACACAAGCTCAGAACCTAACGTCTCCTCAGATGAGGTCACTTCCCAACCTGCGGCGCAAACGATGAATTAGCTATTCGTTTTGTGGTGGGCTCTCGTTGTGTTGCCGTGAGTCGAGAGCGGTACGTTATGCATATAGTTGAGAATTAATCTCATTAACAATTGATTTTTATGCGTAGACTGCTTTAGTATTAATGAAATGATAATTGTTACCATTTGGGTGGCGGTTGTCGACGAATACGAGCCTCTTATTTCTGAAGTCGTTATTGGCTTTAAGGCATCACGAACGAGAAAAGCCTCTTTTAACAAGGATTATATTTATGGCGATTCCCAAAATAGCCAGCTACTCCATTCCGTTGGCTGAAACATTTCCGAAAAACAAAGTTCACTGGCATGTCCAAGCCGATAGAGCGGTACTGCTCATTCACGATATGCAAAAGTACTTTATCAACTTTTTTGATCATTCTCAGGCACCCGTTCCTGAGTTATTAGCGAATATTTCAGAGCTGAAATCACTGGCTCGTCAGGCCAATATCCCCGTGGTGTACACAGCTCAACCCCCTAACCAAGACCCAGTAGAGAGAGCGCTACTGACTGATTTTTGGGGAACAGGGCTGACAAAAGATACTGAGATTGTGTCTGAGCTTTCACCTGAAGACGGGGATATCCAATACACCAAATGGCGTTATAGCGCGTTTAAGAAAACGCCGCTGCTGGAGTGGATGAAAGAGACACAGCGTGACCAGTTGATCATTGTGGGTGTCTATGCACATATAGGTATCTTATCAACGGCGTTAGATGCTTTTATGTTGGATATACAGCCTTTTGTGGTCGGTGACGCTGTGGCTGATTTCTCTTTGGAAGATCATCATCATACGCTGAAATACATCACGGAGCGTGTTGGCTGCGTGACTTCGCTTGAGGCATTAAAACCACAAATGATCCACAGTCAAGAAACCAGATTATTGAGCCTTGAACAGATGCGTCAGCAAGTGGCTGAGCTATTGGATCTCGATTTAGATGAAGTGGATGTAGATGAGAAGCTCACTTTTCTTGGCTTAGATTCTATCCGCGCGGTTACCTTATTTGAATCATGGCGCAAGATGGGCATAGAGTGCGCCTTTTCAGAGATGATTAAATATTCAACTTTAAGAGAGTGGTGGCATGTGATGGAGCCTAGTGTTGTTGCTCAGTCGTCACATCAAGTAACGGACACGCGTTCCACTGAAGAGCAACCGGTTTGAGTATACTGGACCACTAGACTAGCGAAAGAGAACGCATCGCCCAGCAAAAGCCGATATCGACGATATCGGCTTTTTCATCTTTAAGTTATTTGAGCGCCTGTGTTGCCATGATTAGTGAGAGTATTGCGTTCTTAACCATTTCTTGTTGACTTTGCCCACGGGGGTTTTAGGTAATTCATCGACGAAATGGATGTGATCAGGGATCTTAAATTCTGCTAATCCTTGAGCGTGTAAAAATCGTTTGAGAGTAATGGGTTTGAGCGTTTTACCGTTATCTGGAACGACAATGGCGCAACTGCGTTCACCAAGAAACTCATCAGCAATAGCAACCAAAGCCACATCATGAACATCCTGATGTTGAAGTAGCAGGTTTTCAACCTCTTCGGCTGCGATTTTTTCACCACCACGATTGATCTGATCTTTCTCTCGTCCCGTGACGATAATATTGCCTTCAGCCGTCCTACGCACTCTGTCACCTGTGATATAGAAGCCTTGGTCGGTGAATGAGCGTTGGTTATGTTCTGGAGCTCGGTAATAACCTCGAATCGTATAAGGGCCTCTGGTCATGAGTAAGCCTTCCTCACCCACCGCAGCGGGCTCACCCTCATCGTTGATTATCATCACTTCATCATCAGTTGAAATTGGGCGTCCTTGAGTAGTAACAATCACGCTGAGTGGGTCATCAAGTCGTGTGTAATTAACCAACCCTTCAGCCATTCCAAACACTTGCTGTAATTGACAGTGAAGAGTCGTCGGTAAGCGCATTGCTGCGGCCTCACTAAACTTCGCTCCGCCGACTTGTACCAGAGTGAGGCTCGCGATGTTTTCTGTAGCGGACTCGGCGTATTTCATCCAGAGTAGCGCTAACGGCGGCACTAGTGCTGCAACAGTAATGTGGTGCTTCTCAATTAAACGGAAAGCGGTGTGCGGTGTGGTATCGGAAGCGAGCACGACACAACCGCCAGCGTAAAAGACGCCCAATGCGCCGGGCGAGCTGAGTGGAAAGTTATGCGCAACGGGAAGAACACACAAATACCTCGTTTGTGGACCAAACTGACAAATTTGAATGCTACCAAGTACGCTATAAGCGTAGTCATTGTGCGTACGAGGGATCAATTTGGGAGTGCCAGTTGTTCCGCCGGAAAGCTGGAAAAAAGCCACTTGATCAGCAAAGACCGAATCAGTAACAGGATCTTCTTCCACGCAGTGGTAAAGCGTATCTAATTCCTGAATTTGCTCGTGTGAGGATTGACCGCAAACAATGGTATGCAAGAGAGAAGGGCAACTACTTCGTAGTTTCTGCGCGGTTTGCTGCGCGTCAAAGCCCACGATATCGTCTGAAAAAATATAGGCTTTGGCGTGAGTATGTTGGCAAAAATAGCTCAGCTCTAGATAGCGGTGCGCTGGCAGAGCTAGAACCGGTTTAATGCCCCGCATGGTCAAGGCAAAAAAGCAGAGATAGAATTCAGCACGATTGGCCATTTGTAGTACGACATTATCACCCCGCTGCAAACCTAGGGAGCTCAAGCCAGCCGCAAGGCTGATCATTTTCTGATATAAATTTTGATAGCTGTACTGGCCGAAATCATCAATCAGTGCGATGGCGTCAGGGCTTTTTTTTACGGAATCACTGAAATAATCAAATAAGGTTCTTTGTTGCCAGTAGCCTTGTTCACGATAGCGCTGGCTGAACTGCTCTGGCCAAGGGGTAAAATCGGTCGGGTTAAGATTATTCATGACCACTCCTTAGGCGGTAAGTAATTCATCAATTTCAATACCAGCGGCTTTCAAAATGGTGCTCATTTTTGCCCCTGTTTCATCGAGTTCACTCTGCGGTGAGGATTCATTCACAATGCCAGCTCCAGCGAACACACTCATCTCATTTTGGCTCACTTCCGCGCAGCGTATCGTGACAACCCACTCGCCATTTCCCCGAGCGTCGCACCAACCGATCATGCCAGTGAAGTAGCCGCGGTCGAAAGTTTCGATCTGCTTAATCGCTTGGTAAGCCGATAATCTTGGATAACCACACACTGCGGGTGTTGGGTGTAACTCTGCTGCAATGCGTAGCGAGTTAATCATCGGATCATCGGCTTGTCCTTCAAGCACTGTTGATAAATGCAGCATCGTTTCGGTTTCAATCACTGATGGAACCATAGGGGTAAATAAGTTATGGCAGTAGCGGCTGAGTACTTTCTCGACTTCCTCGACGACGAAGGCATGTTCATTCAGATCTTTTTGCGTATCAAGTAATGAAGCGGAGCGCTGTTGGTTTTGCACCGCGTTGTTTGATTTAGGCCGCGAGCCCGCTAGGGGGTTAGAAACGATAAACCCGCCTTTTTTCGCCAACAACAACTCGGGACTGGCTCCCATTAACTTGGCGTTAGGGCCAATTTCAGTAGAAAAAGTGTAGCCATTGCGATTGATGGACAACAGATTACGCAATAAACGAGTTTGATCGATGTGTTGTGGAGTCGAGAGTTTCACTAAACGTGATAGCACCACTTTTGATAGTTCGGTGGTATTAAACAGCTCAAGTAAGGTTGTGACTCCTTGTTTGTAGTCGTTGCCTGTTGGCGGTGAAACAATGGTCGCTTTATGGCTCTGCTGCCCTTCTTTTTCACTGGCCCGTGGGCTACCAGAAACATAGAGCTTTTCTGGAATGAAGAAACGCGTCGCCGTCTCTTCATTAAAAGGAATTGTCGCAAATAAAATAGGATTGTCGTACTCATCTGTTTTTGCTGCTTCTAGCATCTTGGTTGCTTGATCCGCCAGCTCACAGAATGGGAGCGCTTGATTGAACTGATGAGCAATTCCCACGCCAAGCATGGTGTTGTGAGGCGAAGCAAAAAAGAAGGGAGATTCTTTTAAGTGCTCATCCAATAGCTGATTAGCCATTTTTGAAAACCCAATAACTTCACGTTTCATCACCAAAACTCCATTAATAACGTGTTACGCCTAATTGCTTATTATTTTACAAACCACTAAAGTACGCAGATTATATATGATAATAATTATCAATAACAAATGATAATTAATGTTATTAACTAAGGCTGAGATTCAGTTATGGCTATGGTTTAGTGTGGATTTAACGGAGTAAAGTTAGGAAAATGATGAAATTAGACGAAACGGTTTTATTGACTGGAGCCGGGCAGGGGATTGGTTATGCCGTATTGGAATCTTTACTGGCGAGCGGTTATCGAGTTGTAGCGACGGATAAAAATCACCACCAATTAACTCAGCAATTAGCGAGTTTGAACGAGCGCTATACCGAGCAGCTTCATTGCTATGAGCTTGATTTACAGCATCATGACGACGTAAAAAAAAGGGTACAAGAACTGAATGAGCGCTATCAGTTTGCTCATTTCATCAGCTGCGCGGGCATATTGCACCTTGGTTCAATCACCGAATTATCGATGTCAGAGATCAAAGCGATGTTTGATGTCAATACGTTTGGCACCTTAGCCGCTTTGCAAGGGGTTGCGATAGGAATGAAAGTGCGCCAGCGTGGCAATGTTATTGTGATTGGCTCTAATTCAGCGAATACGCCTCGGCTCAATATTGGAGCATATGCGGCATCTAAATCGGCTTTGCATATGTTGGTCAAGTGCGCAGCTCTTGAGCTTGCAAACGATGGAATTCGATGCAATATCGTTAGCCCAGGCTCAACACGCACCGAAATGCAAACGCAGTTATGGAACAGCGAATATGGTGAAAGAGAAGTGATAAAAGGTAATCTTGAACAGTACCGTTTGGGGATACCCCTTGGCAAAATGGCGGAGCCCGAAGACATTGCTGGGGTTGTTATGTTTTTGATGTCGAATGCAGCAAGTCAAATCACCATGCATGATTTGAGAGTGGATGGCGGCGCTACACTCGATAATTAAGTGAAGGCCACTGACGATAGGCAAGGTGAAGCAAACGGGAGCTTCACCTTAGTGGTGGTTTACACTGGAGCGTGACAATATTGCTGCTGTTGAAGTGTTGCGACCGCATCATCGAGCGTATTTAAAAAGCACATTGTATCCTCCCAACTTAAGCACTCATCAGTGATGGATTGGCCGTAGCAGAGCGGACCTTTATTCAAAGCTTGGCTACCGCCTTGCAAAAAGCTTTCGCACATTACTCCCGCAATGTGGCGCTCTCCAGACAGCAGTTGCTGGGCTATGTTGTTTATTACATCCAATTGATTCTTAGCGATTTTCCCACTATTACCGTGGCTGCAGTCAATCACCAGCCTGCTGCTGAGCTGGCTATGGTGTAATTGATAAGCCGCACTTTTAACACTGTGACTTGCATAGTTTGGCGTGACACCACCACGTAAAATGATATGGCAATATGGATTACCTTGAGTTTGCACCGCAACCGGTTGTCCATTCTCACCCGCCATAATCAACAGATGTGAATCGTTAGCGGCATGAATCGCATCGATTGCAATGGTCGTATTGCCGTCAGTACCATTTTTAAAACCAATAGGGCAGTGCAATGCCGAAGCGAGTTGGCGATGCGGTTGTGATTCAGTGGTTCTTGCGCCAACCGCACCCCAACAAATAAGGTCCGCGATATACGGTGCGATATGCGTATCTAAAAACTCAGTTGCTGTTGGTACACCCAGCGCTAGGACTGACTTGAGTAATTCACGGCTAGAGCTGAGCCCTTTGAGTAAGTTAAATTGACCGTTGAGATCAGGGTCAACCATGTATCCTTTCCAGCCAGTCCGCGTTCTCGGTTTTTCAAAATAAGTTCTCATCACCAACTTGAGAGTGCTGCTGAACTGTTTTTGTGCCTTTGCGAGTCGTTGTGCATAGTCAATTGCAGCCTCAGGGTCGTGGATTGAACATGGCCCAATAATCACCAACATCCTTGAGTCACGACCCGACAAGATATTTTGAATGTCTTGGCGGTGTTGGTGAACGGCCATTGATCGTTGATTATCGGTTTCTGATGATTGGTCTAGAAGGTATAGATTAGGTAAAGGAGTGATTGATGAAGCGTTCATCACATTATGTAGAGATTTCATGGGCACTATCCGCATAAACATTACGACGTAATGATAATTATTATCATTAATTATTTTCGATAGTGTGAAACATTTGTACAATTGTCAATATGTAAACAGATTTAAATCAAAATGGGGGAACGCGTTTAAAATGAGCTGTTAGTAATGATCAATCACTAATATGTTTGTGATGATTGTGCTTTTTGGTCTCCTGCCGCAGATCAATACATTAATGCCCACGGTGATTGGTGAGCGTTTGGGGTTACCAATAGAAGATTTTTACCATGGTCGTTTAGTTCAAGAGTACAAGCTGCCCTTATGCTCATATCAAAGGTCTAGATAGTTAGCCGGGCTCAAGAGCATGTTGTAAAGGCTATAAAGTTAGTTTACCCCCGATTGATATAATTGTTCGCTAGAAAACAAGTCAATTTATCGATGAGATTTCCTTGAAACAGATTCATTAACCTAGAGGTAAGTGCTAGCAGTATCACGAAGAGAGAAATAGGCGTTTTTAGAACGGTTCTTTTGTGCTCAGACATCTACTTATTAGCCATGAAAATCGCTTAATTTCAATGGTGTTGTAATTTATATGTCTAGGAGTAAATATGCATAAGTTCAAACTATCATTGGCAACAATACTCATTCTTTCATCGTGTTCTGCTTATGCAAATGAGCAAATTAAGAACGGCAAATTTAACGGGAACATGGATGGTTGGTGGAATGCTGGTGCAGATGTAAAAATCAAAAATGGCGAAGCATGTCTTGAGATTAGAAGTCTAGGAGAGAACCCTTGGAATGTGATTTTAGGACAGGGCGGGATTGGGTTGGCAAACAAAGCAGATTATGAAGTTTCATTTGATGCTTATGCAACCGTTGATACTCAAATGAGAACGCTTATTCAGCATGAAGGTCCTCCTTATACCAACTATTTTGTGGATGATACAAAAGTCTCACTGAAGAAGAAGAGCTATAAGTTTAAGTTCAGCCATGATGTTGAAAGCGATGCTAAAACTGAGTTCCAGTTTCAAATGGGCGCCCAGAAAAAGGGAACCGTATGCGTTAGCAATGTTTCAGTCGTCGGTGAGAAATACATTGAAGAGCTGAAGATAAATTCTGTTCGTGCTAACCAAGTCGGTTACCTTCCTCAAGCAGATAAGTTTGTGTTTGTCGCGAATGAATCTAAAGAGCCATTAAAGTGGGTGCTAACAAACAACAGCAATATCAATGTCGATTTAGGTAAAACGGAAGTTTTTGGTCTTAATAAGGCATCAGGCGAGTTTATTCACCGTATTGACCTATCGAACTACAGATCAGATATGAGTGGCTTGAAAGTAAAAGTCGGTGAAGACGAGAGCTTGCCATTTAGCATTAGCAAAGATATCTACAATCAGTTGAAGTACGATGCATTGTCTTACTTCTACCAAAACCGTAGTGGTATTGAGATTGATAAGGCTCTGGTACAGCGTGACGATCTAGCGCGTCCCGGCGGTCATATGAGCGATGTGGTTACCTGTTTTAATAAGACGGACAGCTGGGGTAATAAATGGCCAGGTTGTGATTTTTCTGTCGATGTAACCGGCGGTTGGTATGACGCTGGCGACCATGGTAAGTATACGGTTAACAGCGGTATCTCGACTTGGACTCTTTTGAACCTGTTTGAAAGAGGTAAATGGCTAGATAACGCACCAATTCCTTTTGCAGAAGGGAAAGTGAAAATTCCAGAAGCTGGAAATGGCGTTAACCCTTTGTTGTCTGAGGCTCGTTGGAATATCGAATTTATATTGGCAATGCAGATCCATAGTGACAAACCTGTAGCGGTTCCTGTTTGTGACCAGTCTGAAGACAAAACACTTAAACTGACTAAGATTGACGCAAAAGGGATGGCTTTCCATAAAGTTGCTGATGAAGCTTGGACAGGTATGCCACTGCCACCTCATATGGACACCCAGAAGCGATATGTGGGTTATCCAACCACTGCGGCTACGTTGAACTTGTCAGCAATTGGTGCTCAATGTGCGCGAATTTGGAAAGAGATTGATCCTGCACTCTCAAAAAACTGTTTGAATGCGGCGCAAGAGGCTTGGGAAGCCGCGAGCAAAAATCCTCATATTCTTGCCTATGATAACTTCACAGGGTCGGGCCCATATGATGATAAAGAGCTTTCAGACGAGTTCTACTGGGCTGCAAGTGAACTTTATATCACCACTGGTGACAGCAAGTACCTTAAAGCACTGAAAGCTTCTCCTCACTATCTAGAGACACCAAAAGGTAACATTGAAGCAGATGGCGAAATGTTCTGGGGGTACACAGCGCCTTTAGCAACAATAAGCTTGGCCGTTGTGCCTAATGGATTGGGTGATGATCAAATTAAAGTTGCAAGGAAAAACTTAATCGCAACCTCTGATAACTTTGTGGGCCAGATTAATAACGAGGGTTATCATATTCCTTACACGGTAGAAGATTATCCGTGGGGATCGAACTCGAGTTTTGTAAATAGAGCTATCTTCTTAATCTATGCGAATGATTTCACCGGCGATATTAAGTATGTAAAAGCGGCTGCAAATGCGATGGATTACTTACTAGGCGCGAACCCAATGAACCTGTCTTATATTACAGGTTACGGCACCAATGCGGCTAAAAGTCCACATCACCGTTTTTGGGCACATGCTGCGGATGAAAAGTCACCAGCTCCAGCACCTGGCGCACTAGTAGGTGGACCCAACTCAGTGAGTTACAGTGATCCAGTCGCTGCGACATTGAAGGGGCAGTGTGTTGGCCAAACCTGTTATAGAGATAACATTAATGCATGGTCGTTTAATGAGATCACGATTAATTGGAATGCTCCTCTCGTTTGGGTTTCTTCTGCTTTGGATGAAGGGCAATTATATTGATTAACGGGTCACTTTTTTGGGGAAAATATTTATGTACCTAAACTTCTAAGCCAGTACGAGTCAGGAAAAGACGTTAAGAGAATACAATTCCTTGAAATAGCTAGGTTTAGATACAAAAAAAGACGTCCTAGGACGTCTTTTTTCTGGAATTTGGCTCCCCCTGCAGGGGCAAAACCCAAACAGATAGATACTATGTCCTGCTTGGCCTAAGCCTATATTGGGATAGCTTAGGTTTAAGACAAATGTACCTATCTGTGTACCTAAAGTCAATTGCTGTAATTATAAGCACCGTTTGGTATTACTTTTCGTGGAATCTGTTTTTGTACGCATCTTTGAGTATCTGATTCAAAGTCCGATTTACTTTCGACTTTGTATCACCACCAGCAAGATCAACTAGCATCTCCCATTGTTTGTCATTTAATTCCAACGAGTAATCTTTACTATCTCTTTTATCTGCTGAAAACTTATCTTTCAAAAGCTTTACACGATGGTCAAAATTACTTGTTGTCACAGATAGTAAGTCTAGAGTTGATACAATACATTTTTTCTGAATGACGGTATCTTGTGAAGGAAGAAATAGCCGAGAGATTGCGTATTGTGCTTCTAATCGATTGTAAGTCAGATTGATTAGGTTTTTATTGTTTGTCCTTAACATATCCCAAGTTAGTAATGGTACCTTGGTATTGGCTTTAATGAATAAGTTTCTAATTGTATATAGAAGGTTTTGTGCTGTCGCTAAACTTATTTGCTTTGTGAAACAGTTTAAATGCAGATGATTAATTACCATTATTGCAGTCTTTCCTTCAGAAGTAGGGCACAAGTTACATATCGAGTTAAGTGCTTCTAGAGTCCTAGTTAAAGGCTTGCTTTCGAGTCGTTCCAGAAATTTTTTTTCCTTATCCTGTTTGTCTTTTTGTAAAATTTCTTCAACTTTTTTGTTAAAAAAATCCTCATCAAAAAACGACTTGCTTAGCGGAATTAATTCTAATTCTGAATAAAGACCATTAGATTCGGATGCTTCATGACTATGGAGCCCACCATATTTCTTTCTTAATCTATTAAGAACCTCCTCTTCAGCCTCTCTTTTCCTTTTCTGTGCTTTCTCTTGGTTGTCTTTATCATTTAGCTGTGGCCAAAACAGTTCCCCCATACTTTGGCTTTCGTTACGAAGCTGGGGTAAACAGGTTTTTGAGACGCGCATTATCTTGAGCATAGAAATCAAAAAGTACACCTCCCTATCACTTTGTAACCAGTCGGTATGCTCTTGAGTTATCAAGTAACTTTTGTCTGTTTCAATTAACTCATTTAGCAAATCATTCAGGTCGTCCTCTTCATACCGTAGTAATTCACCTGATTCTAACTGATCTACATGGCAGTCAATATGGAGCGCAACTAACTCAATAAAGTTATGTTGTAACTCTTTTACATCGTAAAGAGAGATGTTTCGAAAGTCGTTATTTACTTTGTCATCGTTCAAGTGTGAAAGATATAGGACATAAAAACGAAGGTGTTCTTCGGATGATTTTAAGAATCTTTTAAATCGTCTGTTTGGCATAATTATGCTCATGTTGGCTTGGTGGTTATTAACTGGTTTTTGGGAGGGTTTAAGGTGGATTTTTGCTTATTTCTTACCATTTATAGCGCAAGAATTTGCAAGAAAAAATCTTGCAGACATAGATTTTCATACAAGGAATGAAATTTAGTTTGATTAATGGTTTGTGATTTTTATAAATGAGGATATCACGTTTTTCGAAGATGGGAATCATAAATACATGAACGGAAATGTGCTGATTTATGCATGGGTGGTGAAACTGCAAAAATTAACGGCGCTTGCCTTTGATGTGAACGAAATAACCAAAGGATTCACATCATGCAACTTATCAGACGTAAAGAGCTATCGGAGCTGACAGGCATCAGCCGAGCTCATTTATACTTATTGATTGGAGAGGGGAAGTTCCCAAGGCAAATTCACATTGGTAAACGTGCTTCTGCATGGATAGTGGAAGAAGTACAAGCCTGGGTCGATGGTGTTTGGCATGAAGGTATGACAACGTCACCGAATCTCAAAAATTCAATGAAGTTGGTCGACCGGAAAACGTTGCTGAACATGATTGGCTTTAACAAAGATACCTTGTATCGAATGATTAAAGCTGGAGATTTTCCTCCGTGTGTCTCGAAAGACATTCCTCGATGGAAGTACAACGACATTGTTACTTGGGTCGCGAAGAAAATTACTATCCGCGATGCAAACTGCTTCTAAACACAACGGTATCCTCCCTTCTTTTTTCTCTCATTTCTTGTCCTTTAATTTGATAGTAAGTCAAATTTGCTTTTTGCCATGCAAGGCTGAATGTTTCTTAAATTTTGCGTAATTGTTAATTGTGATTCGATTTTTGTGTGTCTGGAAAGGGCTAAATGTTAACGGAATTAAGTGTCGTTAATGTCTGTCTGGTTAGTATTGTTACTGTCATATCTACCATACCTACTCACCCATTACATCGGCATATTACCCTTTACTGAGTCATCCCTAGTGACTCACAGTACGCAATTAAAAATGACGACACAGACCTATCTATGAACCTAAACACAGGAGTAGATAGGAATGAATGTACGTTCTAGAAAAAACAAAAACCTCAGACTAACCACCAAGAAAACGTTTCTGGGTCGACCTGTCCAGACCGAGCATGGTCCACTCTATATCGACTACTTAGAGAAAATGCACAATACGATTGATCTCGCATTGGACGAGTATCCTCGGCTTATGGCTATTCGCGTGGATTTGAGGTTTCCTAAGCTAAGGGAAAATGAAAAGAGCGGTAATGTGATGACCGATTTTTTACGCTCATTACAGTCGCAGATTGATCACTCAGGAAAACGAAAGAAAAGAGAAGGGAGTGCTAGAGTGCATCCCTGCAAAGTGCGGATTGCTTGGGTGAGAGAACGTTCTAGCTCGATAAACGACCACTATCACCTAGTACTCATGTTCAACAAAGATAGATTTAACTGGTTGGGGAAAACTCAAACGCAACAGGAGAACGTAGGCTCTTTTATCGTAGAGGCATGGGCGAGGGTGGCCGGTGTCGACTACGAAGAAGCTAATGGATTAGTCCATTTTTCAAAGAGAAAGAATAGTGACAGTGTGGTCATCCACCGCTTGAATTGTAACTCTGATGACTTTGATGATGCGTTTGATGAGTTCTTCAAGCACATTAGCTATCTAGCAAAAGAGAACACCAAGCACTTTGGTAGTGGTAGACGAAATTTCGGCCATAGTCATAAGTAGCTTAAAAAGTAACGGTAGTCACAGTTCCTGTGGGAATCACAATAAACCACAGGAACCAATCATGATTCATCAACTCAACGTAGCTCATCAAAGAGTCGATACCATCACTCATGACAGAACCTTCAATGGGACACCACTCTACTACTTTGAGGATGGTCTCGTCCTCGAATACCTAGAGGAGATAGACCGAGTGCTGACTGAAGCTCTAAACCAATATCCAAGAATCTATGCTGTTCACATCAACCTAAACCTACCGAGTGACTTTGAGGGAGATTACCTAGCGGTGTTTGCCCATTTCATTCGTATTTTGGAGTCGGAGACTAATGAGCTCTGTAAGGACAAATACACCGACAGAACTTATCAATACCAGCAAACGGTCATTCGTTATATCTGGGCGAAGGCGAATGAATCCACCAGCAAGCACCATCATCTTATCTTGCTCTTTGATAGGGCTCTCTTTCAAAACTTAGGCACTGGTCGAGAGGGTTGGGGGCGTTTTCTCTACAAAAAAGTGAGGAAGACATGGTATAGGGTGGTTGAAGCCTATTACAATCAATCATGCTCAGGATTAGCTTATTCCCCTAGCAATGAAGGTTTTGAGCTGTTGTCTGACGCTGAAATGTTCCCGCTACAGTTAAACGAGTTCTTCTATCGCATAAGTCGTCTTGCGAAGCCCATTACCAACTTGAACGATCACCTCAACAAGAGCTTTGGTTGCAGTCACGACTCACCTTAAAAAAATACAGCGCGAGTAATGCCTATGTCATTCACACACAAAAGGCATTACTCATGGCGAATAGAACCTACCTCCCAAGCATTACCCTTGACCGAACTTTTGAAGATTACCCGCTGTATTACAGCGACAAGGGGTTATACGAATCAGCACTGACCTCAATGGTCGATGTCTTTGAGCAGGCTCTCAGTCAGTTTGACATCGCTCTCGCCACACGTTTGGACTTGTTTTTGCCAGAAGACCATCAAGATACCGACCTCAGCATCCTCAACGATTACTTTAAGCTACTTAAAGAAAAGCTTGGGACGGATTCTCTGTTTTATGTATGGCGTAAGCGGGAAGACAAGGTGCCATCCCACAACTATCGCGTGATGCTGTTTACTGACTATAGCCAGCACTTTGGTCCCGCTATTTGCTGGGATAAACGCAACGAATTGGTTGAGCACCTCAAAACGGCTTGGCAAGAAGCGATAGAAAAGCACTACAGCGGCGAAGCGCGTTCATTGGTGTTTCTCAATGACCGAGGCAATTATAGCTTGGGTACACGCTGTAAAAGCAAAGACACTGACATAAAGAACTGCGTCTATAAACGGATGAGCAGTCTTGCTGAAGCGTGGAGCGAGACGGTGTACTGCTTTGGCTCTAGCTTGGAGTAGACCGACTGCATTTTTTTACAGTGGTGGCTTATCCCATGGGTATATACAAGAGGAGACAATTCCCATGAGATTTCTACGACTTAAAGAAGTGATGTCACTAACAGGACTAGGCCGTTCAACTATCTACAAGTTCATGGCAGATGAAACCGACTTCCCTAAGAGTGTGCCACTCGGTGGACGTGCGGTAGCTTGGGTCGAAAGTGAAATAGAGGAATGGATGGAATCACGTCTGAGCATGCGAGACAACGCAGAATCCTTTCAGTAACACAAACATCAAATCACATCATCAACGGGGCGCTGGCTAAGCAAAGTCATGCGCCCTTTTTGCAATTAGAGAGAGATAAAAAATGAGTTATTCAATTTATGTAGACGGCGCTGCACCAAACAACCAACACGGATGTACACGAGGTGGCATTGGGCTGGTGGTCATGGATGAAGACAATGAGATTGTTCATGAAGAAAGCTTTACCATCAATCGGAAAACCTACAATGCTGAGTTGGAACTACTGGCCTTAATTGAAGCATTGGAATACGCAGAAGATGGGGATGTTATCTATTCGGACAGCGATTACTGTGTGAAAGGTTTCAACATCTGGATGGACGATTGGAAAGACCGAGGTTGGCGTCGAGCGGATAAGAAACCGGTTAAAAACCGCCAACTTTGGCAACAAGTGGATGCGTTGAGTTCTAGGAAGTATGTCGAGGTATTTAAGGTCAAAGCACATTCGGGTATTGAAGGGAATGAAAGAGCTGATTTGTTAGCGGTTGAAGCAGCGGAAGCCGACTAATACAAGAATTCATAGTTTGGGAGGATTATACCTCTCAAGCTATGCCCTATTTTTGGTTTAGGATAAGCTGGTTAATGATTAAGTTATTATCAATGGGTTTGATTCCAGTGGGTGAAAATCACAATGTCTGCAATTAGTAGACCGAACTTATGGTTATAAATCCTGCAATTCCCACTGGTTAGGTAGAATACGCCCATTGAAAGTAGCGGATGGGTTTGATTGTGGGTTATCGAGTGGTACGGCTAACCGAACTGATGACATATGAGTTTGGGCAGGTCGAAGGTGATATAGAAAGACTGGATGAGAGAACGTTGGGTTCAGCACTTCCTCAGGGAATGAGCTATTCTAGTTTTATGGACAAGCTGAAACGTGGTGAGTTAGCACTATTGACGGATTCCCCTTCTAAGCCTGTGATGCTCCAAGACGGAATGAGCAAATCTTGGGAATTATCGACTGAAGGACAAGAGGCACTTTCGCCAGAAGCGAAGAATGCCTACCTTTCTAGAACAAGAATGTCTGGCGGTGCGGCTGGTGGTGGTGCGCCAAGTAGAGGTGGTGCAAGTGAGCCTAGTATTGACGAAACGTATGTTCCTGAGCCTGTGAAACCCGACCAAAGAGAAACGACACCCAAGATTAAATATGAGTATTGTTTTGAAATAGCGTGTTCAGATGAAACGTTTAAGCAAAATATTGGTTGTGCATTCGAGTTGGCAAAAACCAAACAAGAGCCTGTAGTGGGTCGCTGGGAAACTGAGCGAACCGATCACGGTACGAAATACACCGCCTATACCGCATTTGATGAGCCTAAAAAGCTGGTCGTGAAAGTGGCTTCTAGCTCTATGGGCATTGGCGTTCCAGAGAGCGTACAGGTCAAGCCGATAGGCTCTGGTGTCGTACGAGAAGCCTTTATTCCAGTCGTCCCTTCGGTGCAGCTTGGTGAGCGTTTGGGACTACCAACAGAAGGTTACTACTACCACTTCTACAATGGACGCTTAATTCAAGAGTACAAGCTGCTTGGAAATGGCAAGTGGGCATTCTACGCGACACGTTCAACCCACGAGAAGCTCAATGATGAGCAAGGCTACAACGTCTATCAAAGTGCCATTCTGGTTTACTGGAAGCTCGAAGGTAAAGACGTTGAAAACCAACATCTGATTTATCTTGAACAGCCAATTACCCGAGAAGAGCTAGACAACCTCAATGATGACTGGTTGGCTCAACATGGTATCAAGCTCGATATCAACGAATTGCTTGCTGCACCCAAACAATCTGTCGCTGAAAGGCAAAACATTCAACCAGCGGAAACGGAGAAAGCAGAGAGTAAACCAGAAACGCATACTGTTGGGACGGATTTTAAAACCAACCAACGGGAATCATGGGGAGCCATTGCAGAGCAATATGGTTTGTCGGCGAAACAGTTACTTGATTTGAATCCAAAGTACAATGCTGACCCGATGAAATTGAAGGTTGGTGACCAATTAGTAGTAAGTCACAAGACCGAGATTGAACAACAGACCGATTTAAAGTTTGGGAAGCCAAGTGTTGAAGTGAAGAAATACAATAAGCCCACAAACTCAATTTATGAGTATTCCAGTTCTTACATCAAAGGTTCCACAGTCAAGTCGGTGAATTCTGAAGATGTTGTTCATGATGATCTTGTTATTGCTAATTTAAGGGAATTTGAAGAGCAAATAGAGTTTCAGTTGGGCTTTTCGATTGTTGAGAAATCTAAGCCCCTTCGTGATTTTTGGGAGCAAGACCTCAGTGATGTGTCTTCAAAAACGAAAAGCTTGCTCCAAGAGCATAACCAACATTTGCATGATCCTCTGATTCCTGGAGAGATGGTAATCTTCCTAACTAAGGAGCCGTCTTCAGAAGAGGAAAAAGCCAAGCTAAAAGCATTAAAAGATAATTCAGGTATGGCGAGTGCCGAGCTGAGTAAGTTGAGTCCTGATCAAGTTGCGCTGCATCAAGCTTACTTTGAAGTGATAGAAAACAAGTTGGTGGAGTATTGGAACACGGGTAAGCCGTCAGACACATTCGCATACATGGGGGCTGTCGTTGGGACCATAGCTCCGGCAATGCAGAAGAATCTAGAAAATGTATCGTTATCACTTAAAAAGATGGATCGTCTATACCTTGATCTCTTATCTAAAAAAATTGATAGGGCAAGTTTTGTTCGGCAGAGACAAGGTTTGAAAAAAATTCTCGATAAGCAACTGGATAAACTTACGCAACGGACACTGAAAATACCAGTAGACCAAGGCTTAAAGGCGAGTCTAGGGATAAATTCTACTAAGTCACTCATTCACAATGCCGATGAGATATTAAGGGAAGGTTCTGTTCCTGAGTTAGGAGGGCGGGTGGCAAATACTGCTAAGTGGATAACTTATGCGGAGAAAGCTGGAAAAGTTGCTATAGGGCTCAGTGTAGCTAGCGGTGTGTATAACGTGTCTGAGAATTGTGTGAGTCTTGAAGCTTGTGCACGTAACACTGTTAAAGAGACTGGCGGAGTAATTGGAGGCTGGGCTGGAGGTACTGCTGGTGCTGCGGCCGCTGGGGCTTTTGTTGCTTTTGTTGGGATAACTTCCGCGCCCGTTGTTATGCTTGTAGTTGGAGTCGGAGCTTTGGGAGCAGGAATCTATGGTGCAGGCTCTGGAAAGGATATAGCGGAAAAGGCTTATGAATTTTTCGAGTTAGACCTATTTTTGAAAGAAATTGAAAGCAATATTGAGAAAGATATACCTGATGATATCGAAGAGTATATAAATAAGCAGATTTTCAATGATTTCAGTGTTGGATCGAGTTTCTAGGGGGATAAATGTTAGGCATAAAACCACTATTAGGGTTGTTATTTTTCGTGTGGGGGGGAGTCTATTTTTATCACCTTGTCGTCTATTCCTTAGGAGATAAAAAACATATCAATCAATTAGTAGACAACTTAGCGAAAGAGCCCGAAAGCTTTAAGAGTAAAAACTACATTGCTATGAATAGTATGGGGGCTGGTGGTTTATTCTCATACTTTTGCCTAGTTTACCCTCTTGTAAGACATCGAAGAAGAGAGAAAAAGTGTTCTTCTGACGTTTTTATGTTTTTAAACTGGTTGTTTTTTATGACTGTGCTTTACCTCTTTATTTTTGTATAAAGGATTAATATCGCAATCATTTTGGGTAGAGTTAAGTCGCTTTTTAACATATAACATATACCTTCAAACCAGTGCATTGAGACAAAAAAAGAATGGGGAGCGTTATTGCTCCCCATTGTCGTCGTTCACCTTCGCTGGTGGTATTACTTTTCTTTGATGGCTTCACAGCCGTCAGGAACGGTGATGCTCGCTACGTCCTTACCTTCCTGTTGCGCCGTTTTCACATCTATTTTGTATTGAGTACATTTACCCACACTGACGTTGACTGCACCCGAATCCGCGGATGGGTTGCCGCCCAGAGTTCCACTAGCAAATGCGGAAGAGATAGATAAAACTAACGCTGTCGCGATGAGTAGAGTTGACTTGTTCATAGTTGATCCTTACGAGTTGGTTGAGTGTGTTATTCGGGAATTGAAAGTTAGAAGGTGTAGACAAAGGTTCCTGCACTGGAGGTGACTTCGATTTCTTTCACGTTGTCTATGGTGCAGTTGTTGCTGTATCCGGTGTAGGTTTGGCCGAAGTTTAATGAAACGTTTCTTGCTAGCTCTGAGGTTGTACCTGCGGGTAATCGGCAGTTGCCTCGGTTAATCACTACATCACTTATTACGGTGGTGTCGTTGATGGCTTGTAGGTCAAAGACCAATGTTCCCCAGTGAGGGTTGGTGGATATCGACACTTCAATATCTGCTGTTGCTGCTTGAGTCTCTTCTTGGTCGCCACAAGCGGTGAGTCCGATAAACAGGATGGTCATAGCGGCGTATCGGAGTACGGTGTTGGCTAATGTCATAACGGTGCTCTCCTCATCGGTGAGTGAAATTCAGGATGCACTGATTCCATCGTGTTCACGCATGAACCGTTCAAGATTGAAATCAGTGGGATAGGTAAAAGAAAACGTCGATACACTGGCCTCATCAATCAAAGGTAAGGCTAGGGTGCGTATCTTGTTTTGACCGGTTAAACGAAAGAGCAGCAAGAGCGCGTCACACTGAACCGAGAGTCCCAGTGGCTCAATGAGCGCCTTCTCTTGCTGCAATACTTGGCTAGATAACTTGAGCATACGGTTGTGCAGTAATGCCGTATGTACCGCATTCAATACTTGCCGTTGCTCGTCACTCCACTCGCGAATAGTGGGCAATGCCACATGTACTTTAGCTAACCATGCTTGCTCTTTTGAATGTGCTGAACCCTTGTGTGGCAAGGGTTTGTCTCTCTCCGAGGAGGACCCTTGCCCATAATTCAGTGCATCAGGAACCAGCGGCAGTAAGTACTTGTTGGTCAGTTGCCAATAGAGCATTTCCTGTTTGTTGAGCTTCAGTAATTGCTCTGAGGTTTTTCGATAAACATGGGGCATGCTCATCGAATCACACTCCACATTAAACACTTCGACAATGATGTCATCGAGGTAGCGTTTAATGCTGCGCGTGGTGCGGTGGATATCGAGTAGGGCTAACTGCTGCTGCAACTCCCTAACGGTGATCCATCGATGTTGAGGAATAAGCATCAGCGTGTGCAGCAAAGCGGATAACCCTTCAATGCTGGTTTTATTGCTCATGACTACGCTCTCAATACATCAAAGCTCCACACCGGAGTCGGACATTTAATGTCGGGAGAATAGAGGTGGGTCAGACACATAATGTCCAACGGTGAAAACAGCATCAATCGGCATCACCAAAGCGTGAGCCGATTAACATTAACGAGGCTTATGCTTATCACTGAGCTCGGCAATCGCTGCCAATAACCCAATTAATAGCACCACCAGAAACCCTAAACTGGATAGGGCTCCAATAGCACCGAAGAGCGGGGAAAGTGAAAACAGCGTAATGAGGGCAGTGACAAGTTTGATGGTTTGTAGAAGAAGGTAAGTCATGAGTTATTGCGGGGTGACGGCTATCTCGTTGTAAGCGTCCGTATCGACATAGGCAAGAAAGTTATTCTCCCATAGTCGATACAGCTCTTTAGCATCACGGCTACCCTGCATTGGTAGCCAGCCACGATAAGCAACAAAGAACTGCCCAACCCGAAAATCAAAATCCAAGTTGCGTTCTAGCTCTGGATAGTAGTTCCCCATGTAAGCAAAGTCGGTGATGTACTCAATGCTCCACGTACCTGCTGAGGTTTGGCAAATCGCCATCTCAACCGGATGGAAGCCGCCTTCTTCCGCGCTGTAACTTTTATCGCGAAAGTTAAACACCAGATAACGGCTGGTGGTCACTGCTTCATTACTTAGTAAATGAGCGGTGAGTTGCTCACTTAACAGCTTATGCAGTTTCTTTGACACAGGTAGTAGTGATGCTGTGAAGTTTAATTTGGACATAGTGAGTCCTCCTTGTTTCAGGATTCAAGTAAGAAATAACAGAGTGAGAATTATTGGAATGTGCCGACCATCGTCAGTTGAACGTCATCAAAGACGCTTCTGGAAAGGTGACGAGCAAAAGCTTTCATCCATACCGAGAGCAGCTCTTGTACCTCTGGGTGGGATAAATCCGTGCTCCCCACATCGGGTTGATAGCACCAGCGATTAGCCAGGTGAAAGTACAACTCAGGCTCAACGGTTGTACTGTTGTCATCGGGATAAGAGAAGCTGGCAAAGAACACCACCAGCCAAGGGCTTGAGGCTGACTCTCGTTTAAACTGTACCTCTATCGGATGCAAACCTTGTCGATGTCGGTAGTAACTCATCTGACGGCAGTTCAACACGA
This sequence comes from Vibrio sp. V09_P4A23P171, assembly GCF_963875615.1. Lineage (NCBI taxonomy): Bacteria > Pseudomonadati > Pseudomonadota > Gammaproteobacteria > Vibrionales > Vibrionaceae > Vibrio > Vibrio sp. V09_P4A23P171. The sequence goes on along the minus strand of NZ_CAWNMR010000022.1, from coordinate 256,659 downwards.
GCCGTTCAGCGTTCTCTGGGAGAGTGTACCGATTAAGAAGTGCTTCTAATGACGCATGTAAAGCGTCATCAATAGAAAGCTCACCATAATGTTGTTCAATCATAACCAGCCTCGCTCAGCAAATGAGGTACAGGTTTCTCCTGTTACGATATGGTCCAATACACGTACATCCACCAGCGCTAAGGCGTCTTTGAGTCTTTCGGTGATGCGTCTATCGGCTTGAGACGGTGTTGAGTCACCGGATGGATGGTTATGCGCAAATATCACCGCTGCGGCATTCACTTCTAATACCGCTTTCACCACTTCACGTGGATATACAGTGGCCGCATCCACCGTTCCTTGAAACAGCTCTTTAAACTCAATCAGTCGGTTTTGGTTATCCAGCAACAATAAGGCAAACACTTCACGCTCATGGCTGCCTAGCTTACAGCGCACATACTCTTTGGTGGCATCAGGGCTAGTGAGGGCATCGCCACGCACGTAGCGCGTAGCCAGTATCTCAGCGGCATGCTCTAGGATTTCATTTTCCTGATAGCGTTGCTGCTTTTGGTAATCGGAAGTTTTGGGATTCATTTCAGGCTCCTGTCGGAATCAATGATAGGTATTCACATTGATGACATATGCCTGAATATTTTTGGATTAAGTCTTGTCGCGCCAAGGCTTAACTCCTAGCTATCTTTTTACGTCAGGGCTTTATCGCAAGACTAATGGCGGAATATTTCCCAAATCACGATGTAACAAACTCACCTATCAGCCGGCCATAAGATTCAACCCGGAAAATGTTGTCAACTGATAATGGCTAGATTCGCTTTAGCCAGTCGGCAAGGAACAAAGCTTACCTTCTACCTCCTTTTAAGACCAATTCCAACTCAACGAATGGTGCATCCAGTTTCGAATGCTTCAGTAAAAGTTGTGCCACTATAAAATTTTCCATTATGGCTTTGGAGCAAAGTTGCAGTCGTTTTCAAAGTTATACTTTGAATTCCATTATTGTGAATTTAGATGTGTAATGTCGAAATAATCACGAACACATCTTATTGATTATGCTACGTTATGCTCATTGTTAGACGATAGGCATATTCAGCGTGACCATACACACTCTTCAAGAACGGCATCGATTTTTAGAAATGCTTGCCGTGTGGCAAGGCTATGTTCGTAACAAAGATCTGGTCGATCAGTTTTCGATTACCCGCCAACAAGCCTATCAGGATATCCGAGCCTACCAAGAGCAACATCCTGAACGGTTAAAGAAGATGGTATCTGGTCCTTATCAATTTAGCGCGCAATATCTCTTTGAAGCCCCCAAACACTCGCTTGAGCATTATTTGCAGTGGTTCAGCACGGGTCAGTTTGATGCGCCTCAGTCATCATTCAATGCCGCACTGGGTGAGCACAGCTCCGTTCCACAGCGTTATGTTGCACCACAGGTGATTGCAGCGCTAACGGCAGCGATTCGTCAGCAAAAACGCCTTGAGCTTGGCTATGTGTCACTGTCCAATCCCGAATGGGAAGGGCGAATTTTCCACCCCCATACATTGGTTAAAACTGGTTTGCGTTGGCATGTTCGTGGTTACTGTGAAAAATCGCAGGGCTATCGCGATTTGGTCTTAAGCCGCTGCCGTGGTGCTGTTGAGTTACTCGATGCTTCTGAGCACACCAAAGAAGATGATCTGGTTTGGAATACGCAGGTGGGTTTAATTTTCTCCCCTGATCCACGCTTAAATGATGAGCAAAAAGAAGTCATCGCCCACGATTACCAAATGGAAAACGGACAACTGCGTATAACCACACGTGCCGCATTGGTTGATTACCTACTCAAAGAGATGCAAGTAAAAACCCACTATCTCGAAGGCACGCCAGAAGCCCAACAACTGATTTTGGTTAACCCACGCGACGTCAAACCTTGGTTATTTGAACGTTAAAACTCAGCCAAGCCACGCTTAGGTAAAGTTACTTTACCTGAATAAATGCGCAGGATTGAGCTTAGGAAACAGATGCATAAAGTAGATGCATGAATGCTAAGCATGGAGCAAAAAATGGACGATCTCTCACCCTCTGATCTTAAAGTCATCCTGCACTCAAAGCGCGCCAATATGTATTACTTGGAATATTGCCGCGTGATGCAAAAAGATGGCCGCGTGCTCTACTTGACCGAAGCCGACAAAGAAAACCTCTACTTCAATATTCCGATTGCCAACACCACCGTACTCATGCTCGGCAACGGTACATCCATTACTCAAGCCGCAATGCGCATGCTCTCACAGGCTGGCGTATTGGTCGGATTTTGTGGCGGCGGCGGTACGCCACTGCACATGGCTTGCGAGGTGGAATGGTTCACGCCGCAGAGCGAATATCGCCCAACAGAATACTTACAAGGCTGGCTCTCATTCTGGTTTGATGATGAAAAACGCTTGGCCGCTGCCAAACAATTTCAAAACGCACGGATTGATTACTTGCAGCGCGTTTGGCGATCAGACCGAGAGTTGACCCATGAGAAATTTAATCTGCAAGATAAAGTAATAAAACAATCGCTGGAAACTTTCCACCAACGTACTGAAGCCGCGAGTAAACAATCCGATCTGTTGCTTACTGAAGCGCAGTTGACCAAAGCCTTATACAAGTACGCCGCCAATAACACAGGCAAAGAAGGCTTTACGCGTCAGCATCAGCCGGATAAAAAATGTACCGACAAAGCCAACGATTTTCTAAATCACGGCAACTATTTAGCCTACGGGCTTGCGGCAAGCTGCTTGTGGGTGCTTGGCATTCCGCACGGCTTTGCCGTCATGCATGGTAAAACCCGCCGTGGTGCCTTGGTATTTGATGTTGCGGACTTAATCAAAGATGCCATTGTGCTGCCGTGGGCTTTTGTTTGCGCCAAAGAGAACGCCAGCGAACAAGAGTTTCGCCAACAAATTCTGCAAGCTTTCATCGAACACAAAGCGCTCGATTATATGTTCGACACGGTGAAACACATCGCACTGCAAGGCAAAGAGGAAGAAGAGCGCGAGGAACACGCTTTATGATGGTCACCTTTGTTTCTCAGTGTGAGAAAAACGCTCTCAAGAAGACCCGCCGCGTACTGGACGCCTTCGCCAACCGCATTGGTGATAACACCTGGCAAACCCTGATCACCGAAGATGGGTTACTCACCGTAAAAAAAATGCTAGGCCAAACCGCTAGCCGCAGCACCGCCGTCAGTTGCCACTGGATCCGCTCCCGTTCGCGCAGCCAGTTGTTATGGGTAGTGGGTAACAAGAAGAAATTTAATGCAGAGGGATATGTGCCAGTAAACAGTACAGAGAAAGACCTGTTGAACAGTGAATTTGAAAACGATTGGAAATATTTACCCCTGATTAAAGCGATAACTGGAATGGCCGCTTTGCTGCACGATTGGGGTAAAGCCTCTGTACTTTTTCAGGAAAAGTTAAATCCAGAAATTAAAACTAAGCATAAAGGTGACCCGCTACGTCATGAGTGGATATCTTGCCTGCTGTTCCATCAATTTGTCGCTAATCCAATACACCAATCTCAAGATGAGGCTTGGTTGGCTACTCTTATCAATGAAGGTATTGATGAAACTTGCTTTAACACCAACGTGTTACAAAAAGAGAAAGCGCTTGCTGAATTACCGACAGCTGCAGGGTTAATTGCTTGGTTGATCGTTTCTCATCACCGCCTTCCTTTACCCAAAGAGAAAGATCTGTGTGATAAACAACGAGAAGTTGATAACTCGTCTTTAGCGGATTTACTCGCCAGAATTACCCCAGCATGGGGTTATGAAAACCGCTTTGATGAGTACAACGCGCTGCTGCCGAAATGTTTTGAGTTTCCCTTGGGGCTGCTCTCTAATTCTTCGATTTGGCTCCCTGAACTAAAGCGTCGAGCGAAAGATTTATTACATCACCTGCCTTTACTCGAACAAGCAATGAATGATGGGAGTTGGCGAGGGATTCTACACCATGCAAGGTTGTGTCTGATGCTAGGTGACCACTATTACTCTTCACAGCCTAATGATCATCAATGGAAAACGTCGATAGATCTGTACGCCAACACCGATCCCACTACTAAAGCGCGTAAACAAAAGCTGGATGAGCACTTAGTGAATGTCGCTAAAGTTGCGGTGAACACAGTAAAGTTACTGCCGTTTTTTGAAACCGAACCGCTCAAAGCCACCGAGCTTAGCGAGCTTGTACCTAAGGCCAACACGCCTAAAGCATTCCGTTGGCAAGACAAAGCGGTACGCAAAATCAATGAATGGCGTGAACACACGGAAGATAAAAGCCAAGGCTATTTTGTGGTGAACATGGCCAGTACCGGTTGTGGTAAAACCATCGCCAACGCCAAAATTATGCAGGCGTTATCTGAAGAGGGTGAAAGCCTACGATTTATTTTGGCACTTGGTTTGCGCACACTCACTTTGCAAACCGGAGACGAATATAAAGAACGTCTCAAACTGCAAGAGAGCGACTTGGCAGTGCTTATAGGCTCTAAAGCGATTTCAGAGTTACATCAATCGGGCAAGGCGGTTGAAAAAGACGACATTGAACCCGAACAAGCTAACACTGGTTCTGAGTCTTTGGAAAGTTTGCAAGATGAATCAGACGAAGTTCGTTGGCAAGGTGTTTTGCCTGAAGAAGAACTGACCACAATTCTTTCAACTGATAAAGGAAAATGTCAGAAATACAGGGCGTTACTTTACGCCCCAGTACTGGTATGCACCATCGATCACATCATGGCCGCGACCGAAACCAAGCGTGGTGGACGCTATATTCTGCCCTGTTTACGTTTAATGTCATCCGACTTGGTGATTGATGAAATTGACGACTTTATCGGTGATGATCTGATTGCGATTGGCCGATTAGTGCATCTGGCAGCCATGCTGGGGCGCAAAGTGATGATTTCCTCTGCCACCATACCGCCGGATTTAGCCCTTGGTTTATACAATGCCTATCGTCAAGGATGGAAAGTCTTTGCTGCCAGCCGTGATCGAGTCAGCACTGTTAATTGTGTTTATGTTGATGAATTTAGCGCTGATGTTCAGATGGTGGGCTGCGATGATGCTGATTTAGCTGCTTATGAGGCTTTCCAGCAACGCTTTGTGTCTAAACGCGTGGATAAGCTAAAACAGCAGGTCGCGAAGAGAAAGGCCGATATCATTCCATGCATTAAACATAATGAGCAACCGTTGGAGGAACAGTACTTCGAGACAGTGAAGCAAGCAGTTTTAGCCAAGCACCAGCACCACAGCACGTTAGAACCAGAAAGCCAAATCAGGGTGTCGTTCGGTGTGGTTCGGGTTGCCAATATTCAACCTTGCGTCGAATTAACCCAATATCTACTCAGTTGTGATTGGCCCTCCGATACTGAAGTGCGCTGTATGGCTTATCACAGCCAGCAAGTGATGTTGCTACGCCATACGCAAGAAAAGCATTTGGATGAAGTTCTCAAACGCAAAGAGAAAGCGGGTGAACACCCTGCCGCTTTTGCTCATCCTGTGATTCGTGATCACCTAACGACTTGCCAAGCTAAAAACCTGATTTTTATTTTGGTTGCCACTCCAGTTGAAGAAGTGGGGCGTGATCATGACTTTGACTGGGCGGTGATTGAACCCTCATCTTTTCGTTCGATTATTCAAATGGCAGGTCGGGTGCGCAGGCATCGCGATGGCGAGATTAAAGAGCCCAATATTGGCTTGTTGCAATACAACGTTAAAGGCTTTAAAGGAGGCTCAGATCAAGTATTTAATCATCCTGGCTATGAAACAGACAACGCCACCCAGCTCGCCACTCATGATTTATGTGAGTTGGTGGATGAAAAGTCGCTGCTGCAAGCGGTCAATGCCATTGTCCGTATTCAAAAGCGAGTAGTGCTAGAACCGCGCAACAACTTGGCAGATTTAGAGCACTTTGCCACCGCGAAAACCCTTGGCACCGATCAAATTGGCAAACCACAGCAAGTCAATACTAGCCGTCAGGATAGATACAACCGTAATCGTCGCAGTAGCTCGCCGCAGTCATGTTGGTATGAGCATCTGCACGGTCATATTCACGGCTATTGGTGGCTTACCGCACTGCCACAATACTTCAAGCGCTTTCGTAAAAGTGAACCGACAGTGCAAATCTACTTAGTTAAAAAAGAGCGCAGCATTGAGTTTTGTTTGCGTGAAGAGGGGATGCCTTCAATCGATGAAGTGTTAAATATTAAACACCTGCCGCTTCCACCAATGCAGCAACAGAAGCTCTGGCTACAGCGTGATTACAGCGAGCTAGTCAGTTTATACAGCCCTAGTGCTGAGCAGGAGTTCGACACTTCAGTGCGCTATGGCGAAATCAGTTTTATCTACCGTGAAGGTAATCAGCAATACAGCTACAACGACCAACTGGGGTTGGTCAGAACTTGCTAAAAATAAAGGCTGGAAAAATCCAGCCTTTAGCTACCTGCATGGTAGTGAACGTCTTAAACAATTAGATAATTTTCTAAGCTGCATTTTTGCAGTCGAGGAAGAGGCTACAGCAGGAGTTGAACTCTTTCAAAGGATTTTTAAAAGTTAACTTTAAATAATTATATAATGGTTGATATTGTTTTGTGACAGATATAAACTGAGCGCAATTTAATCAAAAAGGGAGATGTCAAGTGATAGATCCAGCAATAGCCGCCTTTTTTGCGGAACGTAAAGAAGCATGGCTAAAGAAGAATATTAGTGCAGCGATGTCTGATACAGAAGTCTTGGAAAAACAACAGGAGTGTGAACAAAACTTTCTATTAGACAATTGGTTGCCTGATGCGGCCAAAAGGGCGGGGCAAATTTCAGTGGCTTCGCATCCTTGTACCTTTAGTCATCCGAGTGCGCGGAAAAACAAAAATGGCTACGTATCCTCCATTATTGCCAAGAACAAACCAAGAATAGATGGTTTTCTTCGCTCTGGTAATGTGAGCGTTGAGCCAGATGCACTCGGTAACGCAGCGGCATTAGATGTATACAAGTTTCTCAGCTTAGAGATGAGCGACCAACGTTCTTTGTTAGTGCATATTGAGCAAGAAAGTGAGTTAGCTCGCCAGTTGCTTGATATACCAAGCTGTGAATTTCAGACGCTACGCGATGGCTTTTTAAAAATGGTCGATAGCGATCAGGCGTCTGTTTCTAGCTCGAAGATTAAGCAAGTCTATTTCCCGATAGCTGATGGGGAATATCATTTATTGTCGTTATTAACCCATTCCGGTCATCTTTTTGAATTACGTAAACGTCTTGATGCACTTCGATTTGGTGATGTGGTAAAAGAGGCAAGAGAGTGCAAAAAAACGGATCACTTTCACCCTGCGGGTTACCAAGAAATCTTTGGTCTCACCACGATTGGGTTTGGCGGCACAAAACCGCAAAATATCAGCGTGCTCAATAACCAAAACGCAGGTAAAGCACATTTACTAGCCTCTATGCCACCGGAGTTAACACCTCGCGATATTCGTCTGCCGAGAACGGATTTTTTCAAAGAGAGTTTTAGCGCTTGGCAAGCCAAAGAAGTGCTTGAAGCGCTGCATCGACTCTTTCAAACCGACTACAACAACATCAATCTCCGTGATGGGCGCGACTACCGCATTCAGCAATACGTTGATTTGGTGATTGAAAAAATGTGGCAAGTACGCCTGTTTCTTGAAGCGTATTCCGGTGAATTATCGAGTGCGTTGCCGTTGGAGCAAAAAATCTGGCTCTATCCAGAGTTTGCTGAGCAGCGTCATCAGGAAGATGAGTGGCTCGATAAAATCATTCGCCACATTGCGCGCGGTTTAATCAACCATTACAGCCGCAGCAAAGTGATCACTAATCCCGTCACATTGGCAGACCAAGAGCTGGTGGCGATAGAAAAGGTGGTTGCCAGCAATAAGGAGAACTTGCGATGAACGTATTGATTTTACCGCATCTTAAAATTCACAACGCTAATGCACTTTCAAGCCCCTTTACTATTGGCTTTCCGGCCATGACGGCATGGTTAGGCTTTGTGCACGCCTTAGAGCGCAAGCTTAGCCAAGCAGGGTTATCCGATCTCATGTTGCATAGTGCTGCGGTGGTGAGCCACCGTTGTGATGTACAGACTCACAAAGGCGAAGGTGACTATGTTCATTCAATTATCGGTACTGGTAATCCACTTGATAAGGATGGTTCACGCTCGGCATTTATCGAGGAAGCACGCTGCCATTTAGATGTATCCCTCGTCATTGAGTGGAGTGGCAATGACGAAGAACTTCAGCAGTTAGGCTTTACCCAGCAGTTACAAGCCGTGATCGCGACGATGAAGGTGGCAGGGGGCGACGTTCTTTCCTTTGGGAAGCCCTCAATAAAATCTGTGATTACTGAAGAAAATACAGCTCAAGTCTTACGCCAATTAATGCCAGGTTATGTGCTGATTGAACGCCGCGATTTAATGATTGAAGCCATGCAGCAAGGTGATGACGCGATAGATGCGCTGCTTGGGTATCTAACCGTACACCACCATTGTGAACAGCTTGAAGACCAAAGCGTTGTTTGGCATAGCCAGCGCAAGACGAGTGGCTGGATTGTGCCAATTGCCACAGGGTTTCAAGGTATTTCACCATTAGGTGAGGCAAAAAATCAGCGCGATCCATTAGTACCGCATCGCTTTGCCGAAAGTGTGGTCACGCTTGGTGAATTTGTCATGGCGCACAAAATCAAACACCTCGATGACATCCTTTGGCAATACCACCCGGATTTAGAAAACGATCTTTACCTTTGTCAGCAAGTTAACGCTATCAACGAACATCAATAAGGAAATTTCTCATGGCTAAAAATAACGACACTGCCTCAGTACTCGCATTTGAAAAAAAACTTGTCCCATCTGATGGTTACCTCTTTGGATGCCAGTGGGAAACCAAAGCGCAAGCAACGCCATTAGCCCTGCAAGAAAAATCGGTACGCGGCACGATTTCTAATCGTTTAAAGGCGGCGGTGAAAAATGATCCCGCTAAATTGAATGCTGAAGTCGAAAAGGCGAACTTACAACGAGTGGATGCCTGCGCTTTGGGGCAGGATCAAGATACTTTGAAGCTACATTTCACACTCAAAGTATTAGGGGGGCTTGCCCAACCGTCGGCGTGTAACAATGCGCTGTTCAAACAGAGCTACAGCGCTGCGGTTTCACAGTACATTGCCAAATATGGCTGTTTAGAATTGGCGAAACGCTATGCCACCAACCTTGCCAATGCCCGTTTTCTATGGCGCAACCGCGTTGGCGCAGAAGAGATTGAAGTGCAAGTCAAGGCATTGAACAAAGGGGCAGAGCAGGCGTGGTCTTTTAATGCTAAACAATTCAGTACTCGACACTTTGATCATAGCGATTCACAGATCAATAGTTTGGCCGACAGAATTGCTCAGGCACTGGCCAGCGAAACGGATCATTTGATGCTGCAAATTGACTGCTACGCTAAGGTGGGTAAAGCCCAAGAAGTTTACCCTAGTGAAGAGTTAGTGCTCGATAAAGGCAACAGCAAAACCAAGAAAAGTAAAATCCTGTATGCAGTTAATGAGCATGCTGCGATGCACTCACAAAAAATTGGTAACGCACTGCGTTCCATTGATACTTGGTACCCAGATTACGCATCTGAGGAGCAAAGTGCAGGAGCCATTGCGATTGAACCCTATGGTGCAGTCACAAACTTAGGTAAAGCATTCCGTACTCCAAAAGACAAGCAAGATTTTTACACTTTCTTTGATAAATGGGCGCGTGGTGAAAGCTTGCCCCGTGAAGAAGATGAGCATTACGTTATGGCAGTATTGGTGCGTGGTGGTGTATTTGGCGAAAGTGACAAATAGGTGGCAGTGATGAACTACTACCAAGAGATCACTCTATTGCCAGATGCCGACATTGCCTTGGGTTTTCTTTGGCAAAACGTCTTTCAACAAGTGCACATTGCTTTGGTGGAGCACAAAGTGGCGAGCAACCAATCTCTGGTTGCGGTCGGTTTTCCTGATTATCGCCAAGCGAAGTTTCCGCTTGGCAGTAAGTTGCGTCTCTTTGCAAAAGAGCAGGCGACATTGGAAAAGTTGGCTATCCACCGCTGGCTAACTCGGCTAGAAGACTATGTGCACATCAAAGGGATCAAACCTGTACCAAGTGATGTAACTTACGTCAGCTTTGCACGCAAGCAGGTGAAATCGCCCGAACGAATAGAGCGGGATATGCAGCAAAAAGCCGAACTATGGGCCGCAAAATCTGGTAAACCGCTGGTGGAATGTCTAGCGGATTTGCAACAAAGCAAGCCGACAGCATTGTGCTCTTTACCGTTTATTTACTTGCATAGCCAGCAAACCAAGCAGCGCTCACCAGATAAAAACAGCAAGTTCCCGCTGTTTATTGAGATGCAGCAGCAAAGCACATCACAAGATGGGAGCTTTGATTGCTATGGTTTGAGTAGCAAAGCGAATGGGCAGTCAATGTTGGCTACCGTACCGCATTTTTAAAATGAACGAAAAAGGGTAGTTTTTACCCTTTATTTTTGCTCTTTAAAAATGTGCTTTAAATACAAATAGTTGCAATAGGTGGGTTTTAACAAGGTAAAAAGATGATTTTTATCCTAACAGCCTGTTGCAGCTTATTTTTATTGGTTTATTCTATTGTTCACTGCCGTATAGGCAGCTTAGAAAAGTGCAGGTTTATTCCCATCATTGGGATGATGGTTCACTGCCGTATAGGCAGCTTAGAAAGCTGCACCCGGAAAGCTACCAATGAAGTTCGCGTTCACTGCCGTATAGGCAGCTTAGAAAAAATGCACGTTCAATGGGCTTGGCTTGGCCGTGTTCACTGCCGTATAGGCAGCTTAGAAAGGAATAGCCGTAGCCGCATTAGTGCGAAGCACGTTCACTGCCGTATAGGCAGCTTAGAAACCACCGAAATACACCAAGGTTTACGCTGACGTGTTCACTGCCGTATAGGCAGCTTAGAAACAGCGCGACCATTGAGGGGCTTACTCCTTGGTGTTCACTGCCGTATAGGCAGCTTAGAAAATTACATCGCCTCTAGTTCAGCGATATAAACAGTTCACTGCCGTATAGGCAGCTTAGAAAAATCCGACTTGCGCGGCGTTCTTGCAGGGTTTGTTCACTGCCGTATAGGCAGCTTAGAAATACAGAATTAGCGTGATTATAGTCGATTTGATGTTCACTGCCGTATAGGCAGCTTAGAAATTCACTCGTCAATAGCTGACTACTCTCAATCAGTTCACTGCCGTATAGGCAGCTTAGAAAGCCACAAAAGAGAGGTGGTATTGTGTCGCGCTGTTCACTGCCGTATAGGCAGCTTAGAAAATGAATGCCGCAATGGGCGCGGATGAAGTCATGTTCACTGCCGTATAGGCAGCTTAGAAATTAACGCCCATGGCGGCCCCGTTGAGCGCATCGTTCACCGCCGTATAGGCAGCTTAGAAAAACAACATGGAAGAGTTTACCCCACCGAAATAGTTCACTGCCGTATAGGCAGCTTAGAAAAGCATCACGTATTCACGCCGGGTGTTCGCGTCGTTCACTGCCGTATAGGCAGCTTAGAAAGAGGCGAATAGGAACGTGACGGGGCAGCAATTGTTCACTGCCGTATAGGCAGCTTAGAAAATAATTACGCATTCAATAGCGGGACAGTCGAAGTTCACTGCCGTATAGGCAGCTTAGAAAGGTTACCGCACCAGAGGGGTCGATCGATATGTGTTCACTGCCGTATAGGCAGCTTAGAAAGGTTACGTTCAATGTTAACTGAGTCGTGGACAGTTCACTGCCGTATAGGCAGCTTAGAAATACATTAAAATCATAGTTACCGTCCGCCACGGGTTCACTGCCGTATAGGCAGCTTAGAAAATCATGTCGTCTTCGGTATCTCCCCCCTCTTCGTTCACTGCCGTATAGGCAGCTTAGAAAATACCCGCACCGCGAGTTGCTGCGGCGCTTGGGTTCACTGCCGTATAGGCAGCTTAGAAAATAAAAAACATCCTCATCCTACCAAGCCGCTTGTTCACTGCCGTATAGGCAGCTTAGAAAAGTACCCGACTGCGCTTTTAGTCTGCTGACGCGTTCACTGCCGTATAGGCAGCTTAGAAATATCGAGTGAAACCTTGTGATTTTGAAAAACCGTTCACTGCCGTATAGGCAGCTTAGAAACATGAACAAAACAAACAGGAGTACTTCGAGTAGTTCACTGCCGTATAGGCAGCTTAGAAAGCAAACACGATCATTGCTCCCTACAACCCTACGTTCACTGCCGTATAGGCAGCTTAGAAAGACACCGTACCCGCTCCAGCAACGACCGGACTGTTCACTGCCGTATAGGCAGCTTAGAAACACAAGTAGTAAGTACCGGCTCGTTTAGTACGGTTCACTGCCGTATAGGCAGCTTAGAAAAGTCTGATTAATCCTGGTCTTACGCTTCATCGGTTCACTGCCGTATAGGCAGCTTAGAAAGCCAGCCGCTTTAGACATCGAAGCCACAAGCGGTTCACTGCCGTATAGGCAGCTTAGAAATAGATGCAGCATCAGAGACAGTAGTACGAGTTGTTCACTGCCGTATAGGCAGCTTAGAAATTCACGCGAGTTCTTCTTAATATCAAAATCTTGTTCACTGCCGTATAGGCAGCTTAGAAATCGATTTCTAGTCCATCAAGCGCAAATAATTGGTTCACTGCCGTATAGGCAGCTTAGAAAATCACTGGGAGTGGAGCACATTGATGAACAACGTTCACTGCCGTATAGGCAGCTTAGAAAAAACATGCTCATCATGGATAGAGAACGCGGTTGTTCACTGCCGTATAGGCAGCTTAGAAAAGGCGAAGATATTAAAGATAATACCGAGGATGGTTCACTGCCGTATAGGCAGCTTAGAAATCAATGAACACTTGACGTTGTGGCGTGTCCACGTTCACTGCCGTATAGGCAGCTTAGAAATGTCGTTACGGCCATACGCGAATGCGATTTCTGTTCACTGCCGTATAGGCAGCTTAGAAACGTTCATCACGAAATCAACACCCATGCTCAGCAGTTCACTGCCGTATAGGCAGCTTAGAAAACTTGATTGACCACCATTGGCCTGACTCTTTCGTTCACTGCCGTATAGGCAGCTTAGAAAATAAGGTGCTTGTTTTTAAATCGACTTAAAGCGTTCACTGCCGTATAGGCAGCTTAGAAAGCTAGTGATCAAATATGAGACGGATGGAGCTAGCGAAACACGCCAATCTGACCTAAGAAATAGGTATCTCTGCCTACTTTTTTGAGTTTGGAGTATGACAGAGAAAGAGAAGTACATTCACAAATAGTTAATTCATAAATAGTTAATATTTTTATAATTCTGATACCTATACAAATTAGGCTGTCAGCGATGTTGGCAGCCTAATGCACGATGAATGTTATTGACTAGCTAGTTGCACAAATGGAAAAGTTCCCTTTCGATGCCTCCTCGATATAGTTACTCCACCAGCGTAGCATTTCTCTACGTTGATTAAGATACAACGCCCGATTGTAAATACCTCGAACTTGATTTCTATCTACGTGAGCGAGAGCAAGCTCAATAACGTCATTATGGAAGAGTTTGGTTTCATTTAGCGTTGTACTAGCTAGAGCACGTAAACCATGAGACACCAAACGATCTTTAAAGCCCATACGTTTAAGGGCAATGTTAGCCGTTTGGCTGTTACTCGGCCTCATAGGGTCTTTATAGGAAGCGAATATGTATTCGCTTCCACCATTTATTTTTTTCATCTCATTCAACAGATTTAAAGTCTGCGGAGTTAGAGGCACTAAGTGATCCCTTCTTTTTTTCATTCTATCTGCTGGAATAACCCATAGATTTTCATCCCAATCAATTTCATCCCAACGAGCTTGCGCTGTCTCAATAGGTCGAGTCATGGTATGCAGTTGCCATTCAATCATACATCGAGTGGTATACATGATACTGGCCCGTCCTAGGGTTCTCATTAACTCAGGAAGTTCGTCGGCACTGATTGATTTCATATTGGTGACGGTAGGTTTCAAGAACGCAGAACTGATTTTGGCTAAAGGGTTGTACTCAATAAGTCCCTTATTCTGAGCAAAACTCATAATTTCGTTCACACGTTGGCAGATCCTTTTCAGTGTTTCTAAGTGTCCTTTAGCCTGAAGTGGCTGAAGGGTATTTATCACTAAAGGTGCCGTAAGCTCAGTGATAGGAGTGTTGCCAAGCTTCGGTAGCAGATGAAGATTTAAAGCTCTTTTAAGATTCATAAGAGTCTTTTCACTGATGGTGGCGCTCTTTACTGTTAACCAACTGTTTGTGACTTCAGCTAATGTGGATAGTAAGCGCTGTTGCTCTATCGTTTGTTGGTTCTTGAGTTTGACTTGAGGATCAATACCAGCTTGTAGCGTTTCTATAGCGCCTAGAGCCTTCTTTCGTGCATTTGTTAGGGAAAGGTTAGGGTAACTGCCAAACGTCATGTTAGCGCGTTTATCGTTGTGTGGACGTGTATAGTTGAATAGCCATGTCTTTGTACCGTTTGGTTTTACACGTAGACGAAGGCCGTTACCATCAAAGAGCGTATACTCTTTATCTTGTGGTTTAGCGTTTGAGATTTGTTTATCTGTTAAAGATTTAGTTGTTCTTGCCATGATTGGTACACCGTAAATTGGAACATACGGACAATGTACCTATTTGTGTACCTAAACTTCTAAGCTAGTACGAGTCAGGAAAAGACGTTAAGAGAATGCAATCCCTTGAAATAGCTAGGTTTAGATACAAAAAAAGACGTCCTAGGACGTCTTTCTTCTGGAGTTTGGCTCCCCCTGCAAGACTTGAACTTGCGACATACGGATTAACAGTCCGCCGTTCTACCGACTGAACTAAGGGGGAATTGCTTTGAGCGGTGCGAATGGTAGCGAGTGGGGGGGGGCAGTGTCAACCTTTCCAGCCGAAGAAAAAGTAAAAATATTTCCCTGAAAATACTTTACTTTTCTGTACCCCTTATCGGCATTAGGCTAGGTTTAGTTATCCACCAAAATTGTGGATAAGTGTGTTGACGAATCCTGAGCAATTCGTTTCATCAATGAATGTTGAGTTATTACTCTACTCATTTGTTGAGTTTATTTTTTATATAACACTATGTTTTTTATTTTATTTTTTGATTTATCAACTGAAATTATCAATAAGAAATGAAAATGAATGGCGATGAGAAAAAGGGAGTCATTTTGAAATTTTGGGGAAAACAAGTGGATTATTTTTGAAAGTTAGGAGTAGTTTTTTACGAATCAGGCCGAAGATGGTAGCAAACGTATGGAGAAGAAACTAGCATTTTTTCAAAACAGGGGTGATTTACGACGCAACTATTTTGAACAATTACTTGCAACAAAACATGGCTAACAGCGAGAATGCCTATTCAGTTATAGAGGACAACGGCATTATGAGCAAAACGTTTGAATTGGTATCGGGTTATCAACCGTCAGGCGATCAACCTACGGCGATCAAGCAATTGTTTGATGGGCTAGATGCAGGTCTTGCTCATCAAACCTTATTGGGTGTGACGGGTTCAGGGAAAACATTCACCTTGGCTAATGTGATCGCCAAGGCGCAGCGTCCGGTTATCTTGTTGGCACCGAATAAAACGCTCGCAGCCCAGCTGTATGGTGAGATGAAGTCATTTTTCCCCAATAATGCGGTTGAGTATTTCGTCTCTTATTACGACTACTATCAGCCAGAGGCGTATGTGCCGACCACGGACACATTTATAGAAAAAGATTCCTCGATTAACTCACACATAGAACAAATGCGACTCTCCGCGACTAAAGCGCTGCTTGAGCGTAAAGATGCGATTATTGTGGCTTCTGTATCGGCGATCTACGGTTTGGGTGATCCTGATTCTTATCTGAAAATGATGTTGCATGTTCGCCGTGGTGATGTGATGGATCAGCGCGACATTATCCGCCGTTTAGCCGAACTCCAATACACACGTAACGATATGGCGTTTGAACGTGGTCAATTTAGAGTTCGTGGAGAGGTGATCGATATCTTTCCCGCGGAATCGGATTATGCGGCCGTGCGTGTTGAAATGTTTGATGATGAGGTAGATTGTATCAGTTTGTTTGACCCATTGACGGGCGCAATGATTCAGCGAGATCTTCCTCGCTATACCATCTATCCTAAAACGCACTACGTTACGCCAAGAGAGCGCATTGTCGATGCGATAGAGCACATCAAAGAGGAGCTGCGAACCCGGCAAGCCTACCTGTTGGAAAACAATAAACTACTCGAAGAGCAGCGCATATCGCAGCGTACTCAATTTGATATTGAAATGATGAATGAGCTCGGTTTTTGTTCAGGTATTGAAAACTATTCACGTTATCTTAGTGGACGAAAAGAGGGAGAGCCGCCTCCGACACTGTTTGACTATCTACCGCATGACGGTTTATTGATTATCGACGAATCACACGTAACCGTGCCGCAAATTGGCGCGATGTTCAAAGGCGATCGTTCACGCAAAGAAACGTTAGTGGAGTTTGGTTTTCGGTTGCCTTCCGCTTTAGATAACCGTCCATTAAAGTTTGAAGAGTTCGAATCACTTGCGCCGCAGACGATCTTTGTTTCTGCTACCCCGGGCAACTATGAGCTAGAAAAATCAGCCGGACAAATTGTGGATCAAGTGGTGCGCCCAACCGGATTACTGGACCCCGTGCTGGAAGTACGACCAGTCGCAACACAAGTGGATGATGTGTTGTCAGAGATCCGCATTCGCTCAGCGAAAGATGAACGTGTGCTGATCACGACATTGACTAAACGCATGGCTGAAGACTTAACTGAGTATCTTCATGAACATGGGGTTAAGGTCAGATATCTGCACTCAGATATTGATACTGTTGAGAGGGTTGAGATTATTCGCGACCTTCGCCTAGGCGAATTTGATGTGTTAGTGGGTATTAACTTACTGCGTGAAGGTTTGGATATGCCTGAAGTCTCTCTCGTCGCAATTCTTGATGCGGATAAAGAAGGCTTTCTACGTTCAGAACGTTCATTAATTCAGACCATTGGCCGTGCGGCACGTAACATTGAAGGCAAAGCGATTCTCTATGCTGACCGCATTACTAACTCAATGAAAAAAGCGATGGATGAGACCGATCGTCGCCGTGAAAAGCAGCAAGCACACAATGAAGAACAAGGGATAACACCTCAGGCGCTGAAACGTAATGTCAAAGACATTATGGAGTTAGGTGATATTACTAAGTCCAAGCAGCAGAGGATGAGCAAACAAGTACCTTTGTCGAAGGTGGCAGAAAGCTCGCAAACTTATGAAATATTCACGCCGCTACAACTGGAAAAAGAGATCGCCAAACTAGAAGGGTTAATGTACAAACACGCACAAAACCTAGAATTTGAATTGGCTGCCGAAAAGCGTGACCAAATTGAAAAACTGCGTCAGCAGTTCATTACCAACAGTTAAAAAAATAGCCAATAGAAAAAGGTCTATTGGCTGTTATTTGTGAACACTTTATTCACTAACAACGTCAGTTGGCTAGGTGACCCCTAAGGGTCATATTGAATAGAGCACATATCGTGCCAATTAATTTTATGCAAAAAGGGCTATTAACTAACGAATTAGTGCCTTTTTGTCATTTTATTTTGCAAAATGCGAACCTTAATGCAATAGTTAAGGCAAAGTGCAAAATAATAATGGCTAGAATATGCAACCTGACTTTTCTCTACAAAAGGCTAAATATCTTTTGATGGTGGAAGATACGGCTTCCGTTGCGGCGCTGTATCGTTCATACCTCACCCCCCTTGAAATCGATATCAATATTGTTGGTACAGGTCGTGATGCGATAGAGAGTTTAGCTCACCGAGAGCCGGACCTCATATTGCTGGATCTTCGATTACCCGATATGACGGGCATGGACGTTTTACATGCTGTGAAAAGTCACTACCCCAATGTGCCAGTGATATTCATGACCGCTCATGGTTCGATCGATACCGCAGTGGAAGCGATGCGTCACGGTGCCCAAGATTTCTTGATCAAACCTTGTGAAGCAGACCGCTTGCGCGTCACGGTTAACAACGCCATACGTAAAGCTAGTAAACTAAAAAATGAGGCTGGTAACCCGGGTAATCAGAACTACCAAGGTTTTATCGGCAGCAGTCAAACCATGCAATCAGTCTATCGAACCATTGACTCAGCGGCCTCCAGTAAAGCCAGTATTTTTATTACTGGCGAAAGTGGTACGGGTAAAGAGGTGTGCGCAGAAGCGATTCATGCGGCCAGTAAACGTGGCGATAAACCCTTCATTGCGATTAACTGCGCCGCCATTCCTAAAGACTTAATCGAGAGTGAACTCTTTGGCCACGTGAAAGGCGCATTTACTGGCGCAGCGACCGATCGCCAAGGCGCAGCCGAGTTGGCTGATGGCGGCACACTGTTTTTGGATGAACTGTGTGAAATGGATTTGGATTTGCAGACCAAGCTGTTGCGCTTTATCCAAACGGGCACATTCCAGAAAGTGGGCTCATCGAAGATGAAAAGTGTTGATGTTCGTTTTGTCTGCGCTACCAACCGCGATCCATGGAAAGAGGTACAAGAGGGTCGTTTTCGTGAAGATTTGTACTATCGTCTTTATGTGATCCCATTGCATTTACCACCGCTACGCGAGCGAGGCGATGACGTTATTGAAATTGCTTACTCTTTGCTCGGCTTTATGTCTAAAGAAGAAGGCAAAGGTTTTGTCCGCTTAGCGCCAGAGGTTGTGGAGCGTTTTACGCGCTATGAATGGCCGGGTAATGTGCGTCAACTGCAAAACGTGTTGCGGAATGTGGTGGTATTGAACCACGGCAACGAGATCGAACTGAGCATGTTACCCCCACCGCTAAATCAAGTCGTGGATAACAAGATCCGATTAGCAAACCTAACGACGGATACGCGCAAGGAAAATATAACCGTGCACGATATTTTTCCTTTATGGATGACGGAAAAACAAGCCATCGAACAAGCGATAGAAGCGTGTGATGGTAATATTCCTAAAGCAGCCAGTTATTTAGACGTTAGCCCTTCAACGATCTACCGCAAGCTTCAAGCGTGGAACAGTAGAGAGAACTCATAGAGATATGGAACTGATCAATAAAAACAAAATTGCGCATTTGGCCCAAGAAATTGGAGAAGAGAATGTACCAATATTGCTCGATATTTTTCTCAGCGAGCTGAGCGCCTATACACAGAAGCTAGCTGATCAAAATCTGCCGGATAAAATCGAATATTTAAAAGACATCAGCCATGCTCTAAAAAGCAGTGCCGCCAGCTTTGGTGCGGATAAACTGTGCGCTAAAGCGGTGGATATCGATAGCAAAGGAAAGGCAAACTGCATTTTTGATGAGGCTGAAGAAGTGGCGGCGATGCGCGCTCTTATCGAAGAGACGCATCGTTGCTACTGCCACTTGGTGGATTAACTGCCACTTGATGGATTAGCTTGTGAGTTGATTCTCAATTGCTTTTTGAAGTTTAATTCGGTCGTGCCGCCAGTCACGATTGGATGATGCTAGCTCTGTAGTGACACAATGCCAGTGTTCAGCCAGCTCCGGATGTGGTGTATCGCCGATCACCACATCGATTTTTCGCGCGTGGCAGGCGCGCTCACACCATTCCAATTTCTGCCGTAGCGACATGCGACCAGCAGGTCCTTGCTCGGGAGACAAGTTCTCAACAAAAATCAGCTTTGCTTTTACGTTTTGCTCAATGGCATTGCCAATTTCGGGCAGCAGTAGTGGTGGCATCACACTGGTGAGAAAGCTTCCCGGGCCAAGGATGATGCAGTCTGCTGCACTGATGGCGAGTATGGCTTCTTTGGTTGCTGGCACTTCAGGTGATAAATCTAAGCGCCTTAAATCTTCCGTCATCTCGTCCACGTTCGTTTCACCCGTGACCCAGTGACCATCCATAGAAAGTGCACTAAGATCAGAAGGATGCTCTGACATAGGTAAAATATTAACATCGACTTTGAGCATGTTGCGGATCAAGTTGATCGCGTCTAAAGGGCGCACAGATAGGTTATCTAATGCAGTCAGCATCAAATTACCGAGGTTATGACCATTGAGTTCTCCCGCACCTTTAAAGCGATATTCAAACATCATCGAACTGATGGAAGGCTCAGTGATCAACTGGTTGATACAGTTACGTGTATCGCCCCATGCAATGCCACCTTGGCAGTGGCGAATGCGCCCAGTGGAACCGCCGTTATCTGTGGTGGTTACAATCCCTGTCGCATTGGAGCCAAAATCTTTTAACGCCGCTAGCATGCGTCCAAGCCCATGTCCTCCGCCAATGGCGACGACTTTCTTTGAAGTGTATAGAGTCATCTGTTCTTCTTATTTTTTAATAATTAACTACAATTTAAATCAGCTTGTTCACAACCCATACTCATTAGGAGGTAAATTGGGTAATGGACTCTTTTTTTTTACGATAAGGGTAGAATCACTTACTAATATTAAGTATTTTACTTATCAGCTGCTGTAGAGATAGTTAATTATACTACCTCAACGGCTGCCATAGCTCCGAGCTTAACTGGCTAAGTCTCATTTTTGTGAGATAGGGTGGTTAAGCCAGTGGTCTAATACCACAAGGGCATAATTGGAAATGATTATGCCTCCCGTATTTGGAAAGGTGTTCCGTGGCGCAACAGTTCGAAGATAGATTCCAACGTAAATTTTATTATTTACGTTTATCTGTTACAGATGTCTGTAACTTTAAATGCACATATTGCCTGCCTGATGGTTATCAACCTTCGGGGCAGAAAAACTCGTCTTTTTTAACCCTTCCTGAAATACAACGCGTCGTGCGAGCCTTTGCCGACTGTGGTACGTCGAAAGTACGCATCACAGGGGGGGAGCCGACTTTGCGTAAAGACTTTAACGACATTATTGCTTGTGTGGCGAATACCGCTGGTATAGAGAAAGTGGCGACCACCACCAACGGTTACCGTATGGCCAAACAAGTAGAAGGTTGGCAATCGGCCGGGTTAACGCATATCAATGTCAGTGTCGATAGTCTTGATCCAAGAATGTTCCACCAAATCACGGGTGAAAACAAATTTACGCAAGTGATGGCGGGGATTGATCGCGCTTTTGAAGTCGGTTACCAGCAAGTTAAAGTCAACGTTGTGCTGCTAAAAGACCTTAATCATCAGCAGTTACCTGCTTTTTTAGATTGGATTAAACATCGCCCTATTCAACTTCGTTTTATTGAACTAATGCAAACTGGTGAAATGGACTCGCTGTTTGAGCGTCACCATATTTCAGGTGTTGCCATTCGTAATCAACTGATTGCCAATGGTTGGGTGCTGAAAACCCGAGCTCACAATGATGGGCCAGCGCAAGTATTTGTTCATGCCGATTACCAAGGTGAAATCGGTCTTATCATGCCGTATGAGAAAAACTTTTGCCATAGCTGCAACCGCTTACGTGTTTCGGCAAAGGGGAAGTTACACCTGTGCCTTTTCGGTGAGCAAGGCGTTGAATTACGCGATCTGCTCGCCCAAGATAATCAACAGCAAGCCTTAATTGAGCGCATTCAAGCGCAATTACAGACCAAGTCGGTCAGCCATTTTTTACAAGATGGCAATACGGGTATGACGCCTAATCTCGCCTCCATTGGCGGCTAAATTCTTTTTGTCACTGGCTATTGTTTAGCGGGTGATGTTGGTACACATTTGAACAGTAGGTGAACACATGGGTCACGCAGAAAGCGCATTTCAACCAGCACATATTGCCGTACTGACGGTTTCCGATACTCGTACTGAAGAAAACGATACTTCAGGCGGTTACTTAGCTGAGCAACTTCAACAAGCGGGACACATTCTGGCCGATAAGCAGATTGTTATTGATGATCAGTATAAAATTCGCGCGATTGTTTCTCAGTGGATCGCGGATGAAAACGTGCAAGCCGTGCTGATCACGGGTGGAACGGGTTTTACCTCACGCGACAGCACACCAGAGGCATTAAAGCCCTTGTTTGATAAAGAAGTTGAAGGTTTTGGCGAGCTGTTCCGATTGGTCTCTTACGATGAAATTGGCACTTCAACCATTCAGTCTCGCGCCATTGCAGGTTTTGCCAACCATACGGTTATTTTTGCCATGCCAGGTTCAACAGGAGCGTGCAAAACCGGTTGGACGAAAATCATCAAACAGCAGTTAGATGCCAGCCATCGCCCATGCAACTTTATGCCACATCTTTCGGTTTAACGGGGTTTCAATGAGCGAATTTACTCATATTAATGCCTCAGGCGAAGCCAATATGGTCGATGTCTCTGCCAAGGCTGAAACCGTACGTGAAGCACGTGCGGAAGCCTTTGTGAAGATGTCACCACAAACGCTGCAACTGATCCTTTCTGGGCAACACCACAAAGGTGATGTGTTTGCCACCGCAAGAATTGCGGGCATTCAAGCGGCGAAGAAAACGTGGGATTTAATCCCACTGTGCCACCCATTGCTGCTTACTAAAGTAGAAGTGCAGCTTGAAGCCATCGAAGCACAAAGCAAAGTTCGAATTGAATCATTGTGTAAATTAACCGGTAAAACAGGGGTTGAAATGGAAGCCTTAACCGCGGCATCGGTGGCGGCGTTAACCATTTACGATATGTGTAAAGCAGTACAAAAAGATATCGTGATTGAACAAGTGCGCTTACTTGAAAAAAGCGGCGGGAAATCGGGTTACTTTAGCGCTCAGCCACAACAAAAGGTCACGCATGATTAATGTCCTCTTTTTTGCTCAAACTCGTGAGTTGATCGGCCAAGACAGCATTCAACTCAAGGCACAGTTTGCTACGGTTGAAGCTCTGCGTAGCCACTTAGCCTCGCAGCCTGGGAAATGGGATTTAGCCTTGCAACCGGGAAAACTGCTGGTGGCAGTCAATCAAACCATCGTTGCCTTTGATTACCCGTTAAGTGATGGTGATGAAGTGGCTTTTTTTCCTCCAGTAACCGGAGGCTAGTGATGGATAGCCGTATTTCCGTTCAAATATCAGATTTCTCGGTAGACGCAGAATACCGTGATTTGTCGCAAGGTACTTCCGCTGGCGCTGTGGTTACCTTTATTGGCAAAGTTCGTGATATGAATTTAGGTGATAATGTTATTGGCTTAACGCTTGAGCACTATCCGGGAATGACAGAAAAAGCTTTGAGTGATATTTGTGATCAGGCGCAGGCACGTTGGCCGGTGCAAAAAATCCGTGTGATCCACCGAATCGGTGATTTAGATATTGGCGATCAAATCGTGTTTGTAGGTGTTTCGAGCTCACATCGTGGTGCGGCTTTTGAGGCGTGCGAATTCGTTATGGATTACCTTAAAGCCAAAGCACCGTTTTGGAAGAAAGAGCGCACCACCGAACAAACACGCTGGGTGGAGTCTCGAGATTCAGATGCCCAAGCCGCGCAACGTTGGGCTAGTCATCACACCATCGACTAAGCCTTGTGTAGTATATGAATAGTTCCGCGCTGTTGATTCTTCGCGTGAAACAGCGCTTTATCGGCCGTTGATACAAACTGTTCTGGCGTCATGCCAGTCGGTATGTGTTCGCAATATTGGATGCCGATAGTAATCGATACATACAATGAGACACGAGAATAGCGGTGAGGGATTTGCAGCTCTCTCACTTCACTAAGTAGTTGTAATGCTTTTTGCTCGCACTGTTTAATATCAATATCCGCAATAAATAGTAGAAATTCATCTCCTCCATAGCGAAAGCAGAGGTCATCTTTACGTTTCCAATGCTGCAGAGTGCTCGCTATCTTGCGCAGCACAGTATCGCCATTCACATGGCCATAGTGGTCGTTATATTCTTTGAAGCAATCTAAGTCGATCATGAAAATTGCAGCACTACTTTGCTCACGTTTGATCTTATCTAACGCTTTGGGCAGCAATGAGTCCATCGCATAACGGTTATAGACCTGAGTTAAATGATCCACATTGGTCAGTTTTTCTAACTCAAGTTGGTGTATAGAAAGCCGCTCTAACGTGCGCTTATAAGCGGTAATATTTCTCACAATCCATAGCACGTACTCAGTATTTTTCAGCGGGATGACCAATGCGTTAAAAAACTGAATATCGATAGGGCCAGAGCTGCCTTTAAATTGAGCAATTACCCTTAGGTCGAGATCGTATTCAAACTCTCGCATTTGTCCGTTATCAATGACTTCTTGGATAATTTGATGAAACCAAGCGGCTTTTTTTTCGGGTAATACCTGGTATAGATTGAGACCAATGAGAACCCTTGGGTCGTGGTGTCGGCTGCGATCCGTGCCTCCTAAGGCCTCCACATATACGCCATCGCGGTTAATCAGAAAAGTGGGTTCGGGTAATGACTCCAACAAGCTGCGCATCAGTGCTGGGTTTTCTATAATCTCGGAAAACAGTGGCGAATTCACCATGCCCAGTCCTTATTAATACAACGGTCAATGTTTAAGATATAAATGATATTAACTGTAAAATCTTGCGAGACATCGTGTTCTTAACGTGTTGTTTGATTCAAAAATGAGACGTTTTGATAAAAGATTTTGCCATTTACCCTTGATAAAAATTAACTATTTGTAATATCGATAGTTTGTGCCGATGAGCAAAATCGATTTTTTCCATTTAGCAAAACGGTGAAATTAGTCAACACTTAACTTAAGGCAGCATACCGTTGCAACCAAGGAGACAGATATGCAATCGCTAATAGTTAAAGACTATATGACATTACAAGCCATCACCTTCAAACCGGACATGCCAATGACTGCGGCTTTAGAAAAAGTGATGCGTTCGGAGCATCTTGGTGGTCCTGTTATTAACGACCAAGAACAAGTGATTGGCTTTCTATCAGAGCAGGATTTGCTCGATAAATTGGTGAAGGTGAGTTATTTCTGTGAAGACACCCATTTAGTCCGTGACTGCATGCACCCTGAAGTGCTGTCCGTTTCATCAGACACTTCTATTATTGAGCTTGCTGACATGATGAAAGTAGGAAAACCGAAAGTTTATCCCGTGATCGATCAAGGTAAATTGGTTGGCATTATTACGCGCAGAGATGTACTGAGAGCATTAGGGAAAAACTTAACGCATTGTTTTAAAAAACCAACATAGCAAACTATACCCTTCCTACTTGAAGCTGCAGCGGTGTTGGCTACGTTCGTTCACCCCAATCACATAGTTTGCCTATGCTCATGGGGACTCACTCACTTGCCGCCTACCTGCAACTCCAAGTTGTTTGGGTATATCAGCAGTAATAAATAAAATTCTAGAGGTGCAGTGCACCTCTTTTCCATCTAATCAAGGTGAATGTGCGTTAAGTGCAGGTTTGATAAAAATGCGCTTGACCTTGGAGTTGACTCTAAGGTTTAAGCTTTGTGCATCAGAGAAGGAGAATCCTATGTGCACAAAACATGAAGCTTGCAGTACTACAAAAAATAGCATGGCAAACCCGCAGGCGGTGTCATGCTCTAGCCTGAAAATTACCGCGATTAGGGCTGCGGGCGTTGATTCAAATGAAGAGGGGTGTTGCGGGTCACGAGAGTGTGCCAGCAATGATCCTGATGATGAACCCGCGCAGCTCACGCCAGTTGAAACACAGTTTAACCAAAGCTGGAAAATTGAAGGGATGGATTGCCCATCTTGCGCACGTAAGGTTGAAACGGCGCTTAAAAAAGTGGGTAATGTGATCGACGCCAAAGTGCTGTTTGCCACTGAAAAATTGGTGGTCAAGTTTAATACCGAAGAGGCAGCTCTTGAAATAGAGCAAGCGGTTCGTAACGCAGGTTTTACGGCTCACCGCATTGATGCAACTAATCCAGTTTCTGCCCCCATTCATAGTGACTGGAAGTCGGTCATAAAACAGAACGCTCAGATCCTCTCCATTGCTGGCGCCATGGTACTCGCCGCTATTGTGCAGCCTTATTTCGCTCAAATCAGCGATGGGATGTTCATTTTGACCTGCCTTGCCGGTTTGTATCCTATCGGTAAAAAAGCGATTCAACTGGCACGCTCAGGCACACCCTTTGCGATTGAAACCTTAATGAGCGTTGCGGCGCTCGGAGCGCTCTATCTTGGTGAAACGGTTGAAGCGGCGATGGTGCTATTACTCTTCCTCATCGGAGAGCGGCTAGAAGCTTTTGCCGCTTCTAAAGCGCGTAGCGGCGTGCAAGCTCTAATGGCACTGGTGCCTGAAACGGCAACAAAAATTGTGGCAGGAGAACGCATCACAGTGGCAGCGCATGAGCTAAAACCGGGGGATGTAGTGGAAGTTTCTCCCGGCTCTCGGCTACCTGCGGATGGTCAATTGCACGAAGTGTCGGCCAGCTTTGATGAGAGCGCGTTAACGGGCGAATCACTGCCTGTCGAACGCTATCAAGGTGACAGTATCATGGCGGGTGCAGTGGTCGCGGATCAGGTGGTGCGTTTCACCATCACGTCCAAACAGGGTGAAAACGCGATTGACCGCATTTTGCATCTGATTGAAGAAGCGGAATCTCGCAAAGCGCCGTTAGAACGTTTTCTTGATAAATTTAGTCGCTGGTATACCCCATTAATGATGTTGGTTTCATTAGCCGTGGTTGTGATACCGCCGACACTGTTTGCGCAGCCATGGGAAACATGGGTTTACCGTGGCTTAGCCTTACTGCTGATTGCTTGTCCATGTGCGTTGGTTATCTCAACTCCGGCGGCCATTACTTCTGGCCTTGCCGCAGCGGCGCGTCGTGGTGCACTGATCAAAGGGGGCGCGGCGCTCGAACAGCTTGGAAAAATAGAGAGTATTGCTTTTGATAAAACGGGTACTTTGACCAAAGGTAAACCGGAAGTTACGGATGTGGTTGCGCTCAATGGCTGGGATGAAGAGCAATTGTTGCGCTATGTCGCAGCGGTTGAAATGGGCTCGAGCCATCCTCTGGCAACCTCTTTAGTGAAAAAAGTGCAAGCGATGGCTTTGCCCATTCCAGAAGCGATAGAGAAGCGAGCGTTAGTTGGCAGTGGGGTTTCGGGGGTTGTGGAGGGGAAATCACTGCGCGTATTAGCGCCAAGCAAAGCGAATGTTCCGTTTTCTGATGCATTTAGCGCGCAAGTGGAAGCGCTAGAGATGCAAGGCAAAACAGTGGTGGTGGTTTTTGAGCAAGAGAACATTGTCGGTTTAATCGCATGGCAAGATACCTTGCGTGAAGATGCCAAAGCCGCCATTGAAGCACTGCGCCGTTTGGGGATCGACACTATTATGCTCACTGGCGATAACCCTAGAAGCGCTGCGACGATGAGTGCTCAATTAGGGATAGATTTCAAAGCCAGTTTATTACCGCAAGATAAAGTGGAATACATTCAACAGTTGGCGCAACAAAAACAAGTGGCGATGGTCGGGGATGGCATTAATGATGCACCAGCAATGAAAGCAGCCAGCATTGGTATTGCGATGGGGGGGGGTACCGATGTTGCGTTGGAAACGGCCGATGCGGCAATTACTCATAATCGATTGGTCGAGCTCGCCACCATGATCGAGCTATCACAAGCAACCCTCGCCAATATTCGCCAGAATGTCACGCTAGCGCTAGGCTTAAAAAGTATCTTTTTAGTCACGAGTTTACTCGGTATTACGGGCTTATGGGTAGCGGTGCTGGCCGATAGTGGAGCTACCGCGTTAGTGACGCTCAATGCGTTGCGTCTATTGAAATTTAAAAAATAGTCCGAGACTAAAAACTAAAAACTAAAAACTAAAAACTAAAAACCAAAAAGCTCAGCAAGGCATGGCGGGTCGTTATCTCTCATGCCTGTTGGGTTTGCACCCTATTGTGGTAATAGTGTGAAATGCGTCGATATTGCGCTTGTATTTTGTTATGCAGTGTTGGAAATCATCTTTTAGGGGTGGGTGTTATTTCATCAATCTTGCTGTTTTTTGTGATGCAAACCGTTTTTATGAGAATGTGTTCGTTACATTGCGTCATTCATTGTGAATTTGATCACTCTTTGTTGGCGCGTGGTCCGCTAGAGTAGCTGCATACCCGATGTATATCTATGAGCTGAACAAGCCGCAATAAGGAGTCACTTATGTCTCAAGCCGTTTTCCATCTAGGTGTTACCGAAGCCGATCTGAATGGTGCTACTTTGGCCATTATCCCTGGGGATCCAGCTCGCGTACAAAAAATCGCTGAAGAGATGGAAAATCCAGTCTTTCTTGCTAGCCACCGTGAATACACTGTGTACCGCGCAGAGTTAGACGGTAAGCCAGTCGTTGTTTGTTCTACTGGTATCGGTGGTCCTTCTACGTCTATTGCGGTTGAAGAGCTTGCTCAACTTGGCGTGCGTACTTTCTTACGCGTAGGTACTACTGGTGCAATCCAACCTCATGTCAATGTGGGTGATATGATTGTCAGCACAGGTTCGGTTCGCCTTGACGGTGCAAGTTTGCACTTTGCGCCAATGGAATTCCCTGCTGTGGCTGATTTCGATGTCGCCACTGCAATGAAAGCGGCTGTAGTTGAAAGTGGTGCAACCGTGCACATGGGCGTTACCGCATCAAGTGATACTTTCTACCCAGGCCAAGAGCGTTATGACACTTTCACTGGTCGTGTTGTGCGTCGTTTCCAAGGCTCGATGAAAGAGTGGCAAGACATGGGCGTATTGAACTTTGAGATGGAATCCGCCACTTTGCTAACCATGTGTGCGAGCTCAGGTTTGAAAGCAGGTTGTGTGGCGGGTGTGATCATCAACCGTACTCAAAAAGAGATCCCAGATCACGCGACACTCAAAGAGACCGAGGCTCGTTCAATCAAAGTGGTTGTCGAAGCGGCGCGTAAAATGCTGTAATTGAGTTCTGAATTTACACTGATGTATCTATGTACACGGTGAGTGATTAGGCCACTTTTGAATAAAGTGGCCTTTTTACTTTCTAAATAATCACCAGTCAAACAGTCACCAGCTAAACAATTACTCACTAAGCAATCGCCAA
This sequence comes from Vibrio sp. V09_P4A23P171, assembly GCF_963875615.1. NCBI lineage: Bacteria > Pseudomonadati > Pseudomonadota > Gammaproteobacteria > Vibrionales > Vibrionaceae > Vibrio > Vibrio sp. V09_P4A23P171. The sequence goes on along the minus strand of NZ_CAWNMR010000022.1, from coordinate 227,714 downwards.
TTTAGGCAACGGAATGTACAAGCTCTCGGTTAAGTCGCTGAGCATCTGGTCGTAAACGTGAGAGATGCTGAGTGAAATATCCGAAGTGATTTGGTACATCGCGCCAGCTTCTATTTGAAAGGCAGGATGATCATGCAGTTCGCTCAGGCTATGTAGCGTGGCTGAGCAGCTTGGCGAAGCTACCGTTAAAGGGCTGATTAAGGCGAGTTGATTCATCCTACGCCTGACAACCTCACTATAATGCTGCAAGCGTATGCGGCCATCTTGAGTATCCATTTCATCAATGCTGATGCGTAACTGAGTTAGCGCGTCCATCGCATCAATGACCTGTTGCCAATTAATATGGTATTCATCGCTGAGATCTTCGCGGTTGGATTCCACCAACCAAGCCAGTATCACCTCATCCATTAAGAACATACAGTGACGAATTATTTTACCATGCATCATTTGGTTACGAGCCACAGAGCGCTCTGGCCACTCCTTCATGAGTGCTTTAAGCTTAATTTGCAGCACACGGTACATTGGTTTGTTGTCAAAGTGTGCGATAGCAATTAAGTGATTACTTTTTTCGTATAGCGTATCTTGCAATTCATTCAACTCAGTGTCGCGTCTTTGACCAGAGGCTAGTGTCTGATGGGTAATGTTACGGTGCTGACGGCATAAAAACAGTAGCTGGCGAAGGTCGATCAGCAGTTGATATTTACGTTGTAATGTGGATTCACGCTGTTTTGCCAGATAAAACATCAGCCACAATATACCGATAGAGATAAGCATTGAGATAAAAACAAACATAACCAACTCCTTGTTAATGTTATACCAATCTAGAGTTAGCAGGGTTAATGCCAGTTTTTTATTTGTTTAAATTCAATTACTTATGTATTTTTGCGTTGAAGTGATGCATCTTATTGGTGCATTTTGAACTAAAAGTGTGAGCTGGATCGATTTTGAGCAGTATGGTGATAAAAAATCCCCAACACAGAGTGTGTTGGGGATGCTATCGTGAAGATTGATGTATTACAGGATGCGCATGCCAGCTTGAGCACCTTCATGTGGCTCAAGAATCCATAGCTCGCTGCCACCAGGGCCTGCGGCTAAGATCATGCCTTCTGACATACCAAACTTCATTTTACGCGGTTTGAGGTTCGCTACCATGACAGTGTACTTGCCTACTAACTCTTCGGGTGAATAAGCGGCTTTAATACCTGAAAACACTTGGCGAGTTTCGCCACCAATATCTAATTGGAATTTAAGCAATTTGTCCGCTTTTGGCACCGCTTCGCAAGCGATGATCTTAGCAACGCGTAAGTCCACTTTAGCAAAATCATCAAATTCGATTTCAGCTGCAATAGGGTCTTTACTTAGCTCAGTTTCAACTGTGGTTGGTTGCGCGCTCTCAATCGCAGCTTTTTCTGCTGCCGCTTCTTCTTTAGACGCTTCAATCATCGCTTCAACGTGTTTCGGATCAATGCGATTAAACAGCGCTTTGAATGGCGTGAGCGTATGGCTTGTTAATGGTGTTTGTACGCCTTCCCAAGTGAGTTCTTGGTTTAAGAATGCTTCGGTGCGCGCCGCTAGTGCTGGCATTACAGGTTTTAAGTAAGTCATTAACACGCGGAATAGGTTGATACCCACTGAGCAAATGTCTTGTAGCTCTTGCTCTTGACCTTCTTGTTTAGCCACAACCCAAGGCGCTTTTTCATCCACGTATTGGTTCGCTTTGTCCGCCAATGCGGTGATTTCACGAATGGCACGGTTAAATTCACGACTTTCGTAAAGATCAGCAATGCGATCCGCTGCTGCGGCAAATTCTGCGTACAGCTCTGGTTCGGCAAAGGTTGCAGACAACTGATTTTCAAAACGTTTGGTGATGAAGCCTGCATTACGCGATGCAAGGTTGACGATTTTATTGACCACATCGGCGTTCACTCGTTGGGTGAAATCCTCAAGGTTCAAATCAAGATCGTCGATGCGGCTATTGAGTTTTGCGGCGTAGTAGTAGCGTAAGCATTCTGGGTCTAGGTGGTTTAAGTAAGTGCTTGCTTTGACAAACGTTCCTTTAGACTTCGACATCTTCGCGCCATTGACTGTGACATAACCGTGCACGAAGACGTTATTAGGCTTACGGAAACCACTGCCATCAAGCATCGCTGGCCAGAATAGGCTGTGGAAGTAAACAATATCTTTACCGATGAAATGGTACAGTTCGGTTTTACTGTCTTTATTCCAGTATTCGTCAAAGTCTAAGTCATCGCGTTTGTTACATAGGTTTTTAAATGAACCCATGTAGCCGATAGGCGCGTCTAACCACACGTAGAAGAATTTGTTCTTTTCGCCGGGGATTTCAAAGCCAAAGTATGGCGCATCACGTGAAATATCCCACTGTTGCAGGCCGCCTTCGAACCACTCTTGCATTTTATTGGCGGTTTCTGTTTGTAGCGAGCCAGAGCGAGTCCACTCTTTGAGCATGCTTTCAAATTGAGGAAGGTCAAAGAAGAAATGCTCGGAATCCTTCATTACTGGCGTCGCGCCAGAAACGGCCGATTTCGGGTTGATAAGCTCTGTTGGGCTATAGGTTTCGCCACACGCATCGCAGTTATCACCGTATTGATCTTCTGACTTACATTTTGGGCAAGTGCCTTTCACGAAGCGATCAGGCAAGAACATCTCTTTTTCTGGGTCAAACAGCTGAGAAATGGTGCGGCTTGAAATGAAGCCATTTTTTTTCAGCTCAAGATAAATGTGAGAAGCCAGCTCGCGGTTCTCTTCGCTGTGAGTGCTGTGATAATTGTCAAAGCTGATATCAAAACCTGCAAAATCTTTTTGGTGCTCTTCACTTACTGCGGCGATCATCTCTTCAGGTGTAATACCCATCTGTTGTGCTTTAAGCATAATTGGCGTGCCGTGAGCATCGTCTGCACAGATGAAGTTTACAGTGTTGCCGCGTAGGCGTTGGTAACGAACCCAAATGTCAGCTTGGATATGCTCAAGCATATGACCAAGGTGGATCGAACCGTTAGCGTACGGAAGGGCACAAGTTACCAGCAGTTTCCTTGAAGAAACGTTTCTTGGGTCAGTCGCCATACTTAATATTCGCTTTTTTGATAGGTATGAAAAATAGAGACCAATACTACCTTATGCAGCGAGCGACTCCAAGGCGTGAGCCTAAGGAATCCCGCAACTTTTTTGGGGTTCAGTCTGACAATAGAGAGTGATAGCATGAGCAAAAAGGAGAAGCTATGCAGCCGTTCACATCTAAACAAGATTTTTGCGATTGGTTAAACCAATTTGAACACCCTCATCTTATTGCGGGGTGGGCAAACCAACCGCATTGGGTTTCGGTTACAACAGCGGGACGTTTGACGGTTCATATTCCATTTGCCGCTAAAAATCTGCTGAATGAGCTTTCCGAATGGGTCGTCTCCAAGCAGCAAACCGATGCGCTTGCTCCATTCAGTGTTGAGATAATCATTGCGCCGAAAGCGCTAGCGACGACGGTCGCTCATAGTGTTAATGGTGTTAAAAATATTATTGCGGTGACTTCAGCCAAAGGGGGCGTTGGCAAATCAACCACCGCCGTCAATCTTGCTCTAGCCATTGCTCAATCTGGGGCGAAAGTTGGCTTGTTGGATGCGGATATTTATGGCCCTTCAGTACCGATGATGCTTGGCAAGCAAGAAGCAAAGCCAGATGTGCGTGATAATAAGTGGATGCAGCCAGTTGAGGCATTTGGCATTTTCAGTCATTCGATTGGCTATCTGGTTGATAAATCTGAAGCGGCGATTTGGCGCGGGCCGATGGCATCGAAAGCACTGGCGCAATTGCTCAATGAAACCGAGTGGCCAGATGTGGATTATCTGGTCATCGACATGCCACCGGGGACAGGTGATATTCAACTCACCTTGTCACAACAAATTCCGGTAACGGGCGCGGTGATCGTCACCACTCCGCAAGATCTGGCACTAGCGGATGCGCGCAAAGGGGCGGCCATGTTCGAAAAAGTCGACGTTCCGGTTATCGGGCTTATTGAAAATATGAGCTATCACATCTGCAGTCATTGTGGAGAGAAAGAGCATATCTTTGGTGTCGGTGGCGCGCAGAAACTGGCCAGTGAATATGGGTTGGCGCTGCTTGCACAAATTCCTCTGCACATTGCCCTGCGTGAAGACATCGACCAAGGTCGTCCTACCGTGGTTGCTCAACCAGAAAGTGAGCATACACAGCGTTATCTTCAACTGGCGGAACGAGTCTGTTCAAGCCTATATTGGCAAGGAAAGCCTAAGCCAGATGCAATCAGTTTTACATTGGTAGACTAGTGCTGGTCCACAGTGCTGTGAAAGTAGCACTGTGGTGATCTCTTCTGAAATACGACGAAAACGTTTGCTTGGTAGTTTGTTATTCAAACCTCTTCCAAAGTCTAAATCGAGACTGGTATCAGGTGGTTGAAGTCCCTATAATCGGGCAGTTTATCTATTTTCATCACCAAACCATCACCGGGTGCAAAAATAATGTCTGAGAATAATCAATGCGTCATCGTAGGTATTGCTGGCGCTTCAGCTTCTGGAAAAAGCCTGATTGCAAGCACGATTTATAACGAACTTCGTGCCAAAGTAGGCGACCACCAAATTGGTGTGATTACGGAAGATTGCTATTACAACGACCAAAGCCATCTCAGTATGGAAGAGCGCGTTAAGACAAACTACGACCACCCGAATGCACTTGACCATGATCTACTTTGCCAACATTTAGAACAATTAACCCGTGGCGAAGCGGTTGAAGTGCCAGAGTACAGCTACACTGAGCATACTCGCACCGCGAATACAACGCTATTAACACCCAAGAAAGTGATTATTTTAGAAGGTATTTTACTGCTGACAGACCCACGTTTACGTGACTTAATGCATGCGACCGTATTTATGGACACTCCGCTTGATATCTGTTTATTACGCCGAGTGAAGCGTGATGTAGAAGAGCGTGGCCGCACCATGGATTCGGTATTGAAGCAATACCAAAAAACGGTTCGCCCTATGTTTATGCAGTTTATCGAACCGTCAAAACAGTACGCGGACATTATCGTTCCTCGTGGCGGTAAAAACCGTATCGCCATTGATGTATTAAAAGCCCACATCGCGAAATTGTTGAAATCTTAACTTTTGTGGTCTTTATTTTTAAGCAGACAAGTGGCACTTTAGGTGCCACTTTCTTTTTCTAATTAAGCAAGGAAAAAGCTGATGAAAAAACTGTTTCTTTTCATTGCCATTATTATCGGTGCGTTAATCGCTGCCGCGCTCGCACTTGTCCTGTTGGTCAATCCTAACCAATTTAAGCCCTTGATTGTAGAACAAGCCAAACAGAAAACGGGGTTGGACTTAGTCATTGAAGGAGATATCAGTTGGCGTTTCTTCCCTTCGCTTGGCTTTGAGCTGGGCAAAACTGAACTCAGAAATCCACAAGGTTTCAGCGCTCCAAACCTGTTTAAAGTCGATCAAGTTGGTATTGAAATTTCGGTGATGCCATTGCTGGATAAGCAACTGGAAATTGGCAACATCCGCCTAAATGGGGCTGAGTTCCATCTTGAAACCCTTAAAGATGGCCGTTCAAACTTAGATAGCTTAACTCAAGCCGCGCCTCAACCAGCCGCCTCTTCCGCCGTAAACGAAACAAAACCAGCACAAGAAGAGACAAGCAGCGTCAATGCGAGCAACCCTGTTCAAGAGTGGACGATTAACTTAGCGGGCGTTAGCGTCGAAAACGCATTACTGGAAATACAAGACCGTAAAGCCGGTACACATACCAAGCTGTATGACGTGGCGGTAAATCTTTCAGAGTTTGCGGTGGACAAATGGACGTCAGCAACTTTTGCCGCCAAAGGTAAAAATAACCAACAAAACTTTGTCGCAGAAGGGCGAGCTGAATTCAAATTAGCCGCTGGTTTCAAGGATTATGCGGTGAAGAACGTTGTGCTTGATGCGAGCTTTAGTGACCCATCAAACCAGATTGATTCTGCGAAGATTGAATTAGCCACGTTCGAGTTTGATAAGAAGAATGCGCTGTCATTCAGCGTGAAAGGAAAGGTAGCGGATTTAAAACTTGATGCGAAGGGGAGTGCGCAACTGACTCTCGATAAAGCCATGAGCTTGGTGAAGATTGATACGCTGGTGCTGGATACCAATCTAGAAGGAACCAGTTTGCCACAAAGCCCAATGCAGATCGGTTTAACTTCGAACATTCGTTTTGATCTCTCTAAAAACCAACTGGATGTCTTACTCAGTAAATTAACCGCAAATGCATTAGAATTTGATGGTGATGTCAAAGTGACGTTGGCTGAGATCCCTAAAATCCGCTTCAATATGCATAGCCCAAATATCGATTTGGATGAATTTTTAGGGCTTGCGAATCCAGCAACGGCAAGCAGTGCCGTGAGTGAAAGTAAGGCATCGTCAGGCTCAACGTCAGCAGCGTCTGCTACGGTGAGCGCTGAAGTGGAACCGGATCTCAGTGCATTAAAAACGTTGGATGTGCAAGGCAAGGTCACCATAGACAAGTTCAAAGCTAATAATGCTCGATTACAGAATGTGCAAACCAATTTTAGCGTCGATCGTGGAATTGTGAATTTAACCTCATTCAGTGCCAACCTTTACCAAGGTACGATTCAGGCGACCGCTCAACTGGATGCAACCAACGTACCTGCCACTTATAGCGCTAAAAAAAGCGTTAAGGGAGTACAGGTACTGCCGCTATTAAAAGATGTACTCAATAATGAGATGTTACAAGGCACGGGTAACATCGATGTGGACGTAAAAGGGCGCAGTTTGACGCCAACGGGCATTCAACAAAACCTTGTCGGAACCGTGAACATCAACTTTGCCGATGGTGCAGTCAATGGTATTAACGTTGCTCACCTTATCCGTAGCAATTACGCCAAAATTAAAGGTAAGAAAGTTGATGACGACCCAGTTAAGAAAACCGATTTTAGCGCCATGACCGCTACGCTGAAATTGAACAAAGGGGAAGTCACCACCAATAACCTCGCCATGCAATCACCACTGTTGCGTATTCGTGGTGAGGGTAAAGCGAATTATCTGCAACAAACGGTTGATTTCTTGGTGAGCACTTCTGTGGTGGGAACGCTAGAGGGGCAAGGTGGCAAAGACATTGATGAGTTGCGAGACGTCACGATTCCTATCAACATCTCAGGGCAATGGAGCGATCCTAAATTCAAATTGGTTTTTGATGATGTGTTAAGACAAAAAGCGGAAAAAGAGATTGACCGTGGCTTGGAAAAGCTCGGCGTTGAGATAAAAGATGAGAAAACCAAGAAAGCGGTTGATGGCTTATTAAAAAGTCTTTTTAAGTAATTTACTGGGTTGATTTCATTATGATTGATCAAGCCTCCTCAATTTAGAGGAGGCTTTTTTATCACCAGTCGATGCCTTTTCGTGCTTTGATGCCCGACTCAAAGGCGTGTTTCACATTTTTGACTTCCGACACCGTATCGGCGATTTCAATCAAGCTGCGGTGTGCTCCTCGGCCCGTGATCACCACCGACTGCATTGCTGGCCGTGTTGCTAAGGCTTCAATCACTTCGTCTAATTCGATATAGCCATAGCTCACCATGTAGGTCAGCTCATCAAACAACACCACATCAATCGACTCATCTTTAAGCATGCGTTTGCATTCTTGCCAAACCCCTTGCGCCGCTGCGGTATCGGCTTCTTTGTTTTGTGTTTCCCAAGTAAAGCCTGTCGCCATGACTTGAAATTCGACGCCCAGTTTTTCAAGCAGATTACGTTCACCGTTTTCCCAGGTTCCTTTAATGAACTGGGCTACCGAACATTTCAAGCCGTGGCCTACAGCGCGCGCAATGGTGCCAAAACCTGAGGTAGATTTCCCTTTGCCATTGCCGGTAATGATCAATAACAACCCTTTCTCTTGCTGGGCCGCGGCAATTCGTGCATCGACTTGCTCTTTTACTTTCTGCTGCCTCGCCTTATGGCGTTCATTTTTAATCTCTTCAGTCGACATGCTCAATCCCGTTCATTAATAGCGTTGCCGTTATCATAGCTCAACTACTCGGCAGCAAAAACCATCGAAATTACAAGGAATAAAAAAGCCAGAGCAGTGCTCTGGCCTCTGGTAGTATCTCTAATGAGTTTAGAAGCGGTAATTGGCTTGTACGCCGATAAGCCAAACATTACCCGTCGTTGTACCAGAAAATTGGCCTCCAACGGCTTGCGCTGCATCATCTGAAGCATAACCACGAGATTCCACAATGTTGGCATCTTTGGCAAAAATGTAAGTAAAGCCAGTGTCTACGGTGAATTGCTCCGTGAAGGCATACTCTGCACCAACGCTTAACCAAGTTCGATCAGTTTCAGGGATGGTAATGGTACGGTTTTTATCGTTAACTGCCGCCATATCGTAAGCAATGCCTGTACGCAGTGCTAATTTTGCATCGACTTGGTAAGTCGCACCCAGAGCAAAACGGTAATTGTCTTCCCAGTTTTCTTCTTTAACCATCACTGAGCCAAGAGTGTTTAAATCCGCTTCAAGCTTTTCGAAACTGCTCCAATCGGTCCAGTTAATACTGGCATGTAGTGCCAACTGTTCATTTAGTTGGTGGTAGCTAGCCAGTTCAGCGGTGGCAGGCATAGTGAGCATCATTGAACCTGTATCATTCACTACCTTGCCCGATTCTTTCGAAAATATATTCGCTGTGCCAGTAAGCTTTAGGTCAACTTCTGATTTATAAGTAAAGCCTATGCGATTGCTATCATTGATCTGCCATGCCGTACCCACTTGCCAACCCCAAGCTTTATCTTCACCTTCCATGTACTTCAGTGTTGTACCTTGTGGAAGAGGCTTAGTTTGAGCCGGAGAGGTTGCACCGAAATGGCCTTCTCCAATCACATAACGAATGCCACCGCCAACGGTGACCACATCAGTAAGTTGGTAGCCGATGTTGGCATTGACTTCCATTGTTTTAACCATCGCTTGATTACCAAAGTGGCTCGCGCTGAAATTACGGTCAAGCTCGGTCTCCATGCCATAGTTAGTACCGAGTGCTAAACCTAGTACCATTTTATCGTTCACTTGATGTGAGAGGTAAAAATTGGGGATGACGGCATCATTTGCGAAGTCATTTGAGCTTGCTTCTAATGCGCCGTTGATTTTTCCATTCACATCAACATTCGGATTAACGTAAATTGCACCAACAGAAATTTGCGTACCTTTCAAATAAGTCAGCATGGCAGGGTTACGCCATTGTGCACTGGCGTTATCAGCCATAGCCGCTTCACCGGCGTAAGCACGCCCAAGGCCCGTTGCAGAGTATTCTGCCAATTGGAAACCAGCGGCTTGAGATGCGTTTGATACGCTGAATAGTCCACATGCCACTGCAAGTGAAAGAAGAGTTTTATTTGATTTCATTATAATGTTCGCTGAAATATTTGAATTCGGTGTGGGGATTTTAAGGTTAGAGCTAATGCTTTAAAAATATAAAGCAGTGAATTTGTTGTTTTTGAAATTAAAATCTATTAAAGGTTTAATTATAAGAGGAATACTCTGCTTGTTATGAAAGTGTTTCTGATTTTTGGCGAACACTTGTAGTGTGGTTTAAGGCCCCAAAGGTACAGTTGTTAGCTGAATTAGGCGAGGAGATGATATTACAAGCATTAAAAAGGGCTGGAAAACCAGCCCTTTATTGACGCTATGCTAATAAACGTTGCGCTTAGAAGCTGCGGCTATATTGTAAGCCGACTAGGATTGCATCTGCGTGAGTCGTTGCCGTCAGAGTTGAAAGATATTGAGGTGAACCAAGAGGATTAGGTGTTCCTTCAGATACTTGTACATCATCACCCAGTAAGTAGGTGAAACCAAAATCAATATTTGATTTTTCATCTAGGTTATAAGTAAAGCCAGCAGAGAACCATTGGCGGTCAGAGTCAGGTACTGATACTGACGTTAATGAATCTTGAGCGCTGGTGTCATACATATAACCAGCACGTAAAGTCCAATCTGTATTTAAATAATAAGTTCCGCCAATAGCATAATGCCATCCATCTTGCCATTTATATGGTTTGTTGTAAGTAGAACCTAGTGGGGAGTTTTTGAGGTCACTAAATTCAATTTGATCAAATGTGCTCCAGCCGATCCATTGTACGCTGTAATGAACTGCAAAATTGGTATCTTTTATTTTATGGAATCCAGAAAACTCAAAAAGGTCAGGCAATGGTAAATTGATTTTTTGTCCTTTATCATCTTTTGCTTCCATTTCAGGACTGTAATGATATGCGGCACCGAAACGGTTATTTTCATCTAGCTCAAAGACAGTACCAAAGTTGAATCCGATAGCCCAAACATCAGCACCATCTACGTTGACTAAATCTTTACCACCCAAACTTGCGACATCAGAACTAGCCGTACGTTTCATGGTTCCTTTACCATAGATTAAATCTAGTCCAGCGCCAACACTCCATTGAGAGTCTATTCTGTAAGAACCAGCAAGGCCTAAGTTAAAGCTCTTGACGTCTGTTAAACCGCCATATTCACTAGCAGAGTAACTATCTGAAAATTCAGTTTTTGTACCAAAGTTAGAATAGGCATTGACGCCCCACGCAAACTTATCATTGAGAGGGACAATGAGATGGATATTTGGAGCAATAGATGTACCGCCTGCTTCATCATAATTTGCGTTTTTGGGAGCCGATAGCTGTGGTGCAACTTGGCAAGTTGTACCACAGTATTTCGCATCCTTGACTTTAATTTTTGTCGTTATGGATTCAAAGCCCAAAGAGAGTGAGGTTTCATCAAACAACGCCATTGCGGCAGGGTTACGAGCCATCACCGATGCGTTATCGGCAATAACCGCATCACCAGCAAATGCACGACCTAGGCCAGTCGCAGATTGTGCATTGAGCTGAAAGCCCGCTGCCAGTGCTTGTTGTGAAGCGAGAGCTACCGTTACGGCAAGTAACGATTTTTTAAACAGACGCGTCTTGTTCATGGTGCTTTTCCTTTTTGATTTCATCGCCTCTAATGGACGTTGTTTTTGAGCAAATGCTCAATTGGTGGCTGATACTAGAGGCAAGTATAGAAGATAGAAATCCGACCATTGTCTAATTGAATGATAAAATTGCAGAAATGATGTCTATTTGGCAGGAAAAAGGCGGAAAATGCTTGTTTATAGAGTTTAAGCTCTATTTTTGTCTAGGGAACCTGGCCCGCATTATATACAGGCCAGGAATGGTTTTAATGGGAAGGTTTTAGCATAGGCATTAGTTTTTTAGCGATGTTCGTGACATCTTCGCCATTTCCACCGACAAGGATCAGGCTAGCATCACCGACGGGTTCGATGATTCCTGCCATGCCTTGCTCATTAAAGTTCACGGCTTGTTCACTGGCAATGCCTGTGAAAAAGAGCGTCACTTTCCCGCTTTCACCTTGAAAAACCATGTGCAGAGCGTTTGCCTTGCCAAAACCACAGTGGTTTAGGTAATAAACGTGGTAAGGGAAGTTACTGCTTAACTGATAAGCGAATGGCAGCATTTTGGCGTTGATCTGCGTTGAATTCACTTGTTCATCCAGTTGGTTGACAAAGCCTTCTTCATCAATGACGTGTTTGATGGCGGTGTCCATTAGGCTTGCCTGCGCCGGTGGAATGAGCACATTTCGCCAATTGATTTGGCCAACCAATAAACCAAACACAAAAGCAATCGATGCAGCCAATGTCATCGCTTGCTTGGCAAAAGTAGGTCGGATGACATTGCTTGCCATTGTGGTTTGACTAAATAGAATACGGTCTGCGAGATCGTCAGGCACGTCTACATTCATTGCAGTAGCAATCGTTGCATCTAAGCTCAATATGTCCTCTAGGAACTGACGATTAGTATCACTAGTGGATGCCGCTTGGATAATTTCTTGGTCATGCTGTTTTGGATCGGACATAACTCGGCGGCGAAATTCTAATTCATCCATTTTGCTGCCCCTTATACGCTTCTGATGAATCCAATTGTTCTTTTAATTGATTACGAGCTCGAAACAGACGAGTCATGACCGTGTTCTTATTGAGTTCGAGGATCTCGCCAATTTCATCACCACTAAAACCACCAATGACTTGTAGGAAAAGAGGTTCGCGGTATTCAATATCCAGCTTCATTATCTGTGCCTGCAACCACTCTTGTTGATGATGAGGATCATCGTTGACTTTTACGTCACCGCTGTAGTCATCAATATCGACCAACTCAAACTGCTTGCGCTCAAAGCGGCGCGCGTTCTCGCGACGAAGAATAGTTATAAGCCACGATTTGGCCGCTTTCTCGTCGAGTAAGCTATCGAGAGATTTCCAAGCCCTCAAGCAGGTTTCTTGGACTAAATCTTCAGCAATGCTTTTATCTTTACATAGCCAATAGGCATAACGAAAAAGATCTCGGTGATAAGCACGCACAAGCGTTTCATATTTTCTCTGTCTGTCAATATTACTATTGACCGGGCTGCTGGACTTTTTCTTTCCAAACATGGTTATTATCGACACATGAGTCTCCGTTTGCTCTGTGATTTCTTCTTTGTTTAGGCCATTTTATGGTCGTCTTGCGATGAACGCTTCGCGTATTCGTTCGCTTTCGATCCGTTCAAGTTGTTCGGTAACATCAATTCAAGCGTCGACGGCTTTTTAATTTCATAGTATTGAATAAATCAATATAAAATTGATCTACTTCAAAATCTCATAGCACGAAGTGGCTATAGTACACCTTGTCATCTCGTTAGTCATTGCGACTAACATGTTGAGCAAGATGACACTTCCTTTTGAAGGCTGACTTTACTTTCTCCTAATCAGGAAACTGATTATTTCAATTGGCGTAAGTTAATTGCTTTATATATTCCGACCACACATTATTGTGTGGTTTTTTTTTGCTTATATACCCTTCCTACTTGAAGCCGCAGCGGTGTTGGCTACGTTCGTTCACCCCAATCACATAGTTTGCCTATGCTTATTGGGACTCACTCACTTGCCGCCTACCTGCAACTCCAAGTTGTTTGGGTATAACTCCATTATTCATTTAAAGATTAAGTGATTATCCATCTCCTTTACCTACATTACTTTCTTCGATTCGATGCGAATATCACGTTTATTTAAACACTTGTTTGATTGTTTTAACAACCTCGTTACAATGTGCCAGGTCAGACCTCTATTCTAAGGAGAAACAATGGGCAAACAGGAAGTCAAAACGCGCTCTGGTGAGCGTGTGGCTATCGTCGCGGGGTTGCGTACCCCTTTTGCGCGTCAAAGTACCGAATTTAGTCAAGTTCCTGCAGTCGATTTAGGCAAGATGGTGGTGAGTGAACTGCTTGCGCGAACGGAACTCGATCCTAAATTGATCGAACAACTCGTCTTTGGACAAGTCGTGCAAATGCCTGAGGCACCAAACATCGCGCGTGAGATCGTTTTAGGGACAGGAATGAACATCCATACCGATGCGTACAGCGTCACACGAGCATGCGCTACCAGTTTTCAGGCGGCGGTGAATGTGGCTGAAAGCATAATGGCTGGCACGATTGATATTGGTATGGCTGGTGGTGCCGATTCGTCTTCCGTTTTGCCGATTGGAGTGTCTAAAAAATTAGCCGCTAGCTTACTCGCTTTAAGTAAAACCAAAACCGTTGCTCAGAAACTCAGCATCTTAAAATCATTATCTTTTAAAGATTTAATGCCAGTCCCGCCCGCGGTCGCTGAATATTCAACGGGTCTTTCGATGGGGCAAACGGCTGAGCAGATGGCAAAATCTCATCACATAAGCCGACTGGATCAAGATGCTTTGGCACATCGTTCTCACTCTTTAGCTTCACAAGCTTGGAAAGAGGGCAAAATCCAAGGCGAAGTCATGACGGCATTCCCAGAGCCCTATAAAAAGTGGATCGCTGAAGATAACAATATTCGTCATGACTCGACTCTGGAAGGTTATGCCAAGTTACGTCCAGCGTTTGATCGGCAATATGGTAGCGTGACGGCCGCCAACAGCACACCACTTACCGATGGAGCAGCCGCTATTCTTTTAATGCGCGAAGGCCGTGCTAAAGAGCTTGGTTTGGAGATTATGGGTTATATCCGTTCTTACGCTTTTTCAGCGATTGGTGTTGAACACGATATGTTAATGGGGCCGTCTTATGCGACACCGTTAGCCTTACAACGTGCAGGTATTGAGCTTTCCGATCTCACATTGATTGACATGCATGAAGCGTTTGCCGCGCAAACCCTCTCTAATATGAAAATGTTCGCCAGTGATAAGTTTGCACAGGAACATCTTGGTCGAGCAAAAGCGATTGGCGAAATTGATATGGATAAATTTAATGTGCTAGGTGGTTCTATTGCGTATGGTCACCCCTTTGCGGCGACGGGTGCACGCATGATCACACAAACACTGCGTGAACTAAAACGACGTGGTGGTGGTTTAGGGTTGAATACCGCTTGTGCAGCGGGTGGTTTGGGCGCGGCAATGATTTTGGAGGTTGAATAATGAGCACAGAGAAAGCTTTTCATTTAACGATTGATGAACAAAATATTGCGTGGCTGGCGATTGATGTTCCCGGCGAAAAAATGAATACGCTACAAGCGGCGTTTGCCCAAGAGATGCAAGAGGTTTTTGCGACCTTGGAGGCTCAAAAAACCAGCCTAAAGGGGATGGTGATTCACTCGCTTAAGCCAGATAATTTCATTGCTGGAGCGGATGTCCGTATGCTGAACGCTTGCCAATCGGCCAGCGAAGCACAAGCATTGTCCAAGCAAGGTCAGGAGATGTTTCAAACCTTATCGGATTTGCCATTCCCAGTGGTTGCCGCGATTCATGGCCCATGCTTAGGTGGTGGTTTAGAGCTGGCGCTGGCTTGTCACTACCGGGTGTGCAGCGACGCGGACATCACGCGTTTGGGTTTGCCCGAAGTGCAATTAGGCTTGCTACCAGGCTCCGGTGGAACGCAGCGGTTACCGCGTTTGATTGGTTTGTTACCTTCTCTCGACTTGATTTTGACGGGTAAACAGCTGCGCGCAAAAAAAGCAAAACAGCTGGGTGTTATTGATGCTTGCGTAGCAGAGACTATCTTGCTGGATGTGGCCAAGAAGTATGTGCTCGATAATTCTGGGAAAAAACGTCATCAGGCCAATACGTCGGCCAAAGAGAAATTAATTTCTCATACGCAGCTTGGTCGCAAATTAATTTTTGATCAGGCCGCTAAAAAGACTAAGCAAAAAACACGAGGTAATTACCCAGCCGCAGACGCGATTTTAGAGGTGATCCGTCACGGTTTAGATCGTGGTTTGAAAGCCGGGTTAGAGCTTGAAGCGAAGCGATTTGGTGATTTGGTGATGAGCTCGGAATCCAAAGCACTGCGCTCGATTTTCTTTGCCACCACCGAAATGAAAAAAGAGACGGGCAGCGACGCAAAACCTCAAACCGTGAAACGTATCGGCGTATTGGGCGGTGGTTTAATGGGGGCAGGGATCAGCCATGTTAGCGTTGCAAAAGCCAGGGTTCCCGTACGAATCAAAGATGTTTCGAATGATGGGGTATTAAACGCGCTCAATTACAACTACAAATTATTCGATAAACAGCGCAAGCGTCGCATTTTATCCAAAGCGCAGATGCAGACAAAAATGGCGCAATTGTCTGGCGGGATTGATTTTACCAGTTATCAGCATATCGATGTTGTCATTGAAGCGGTATTTGAAGATCTCACGCTTAAGCAGCAAATGGTGGCTGATGTTGAAGCGAATGCCAAAACCAGCACCATTTTTGCGACGAATACTTCTTCGCTTCCAATCCAGAAAATTGCAGCGAAGGCGGCGCGTCCAGAGAATGTGATTGGATTGCACTATTTCAGTCCTGTTGAAAAAATGCCTCTGGTGGAAGTGATCCCTCATCAAACCACATCGCAAGAGACGATAGCCACAGTGGTGGCCTTGGCGAAAAAACAGGGCAAAACGCCGATTGTGGTCAAAGATTGCGCTGGTTTTTATGTTAACCGTATCCTTGCACCTTACATGAATGAAGCGGCGCAGATCCTGATGGCGGGTGAGTCGATTGAAAAGATAGATACGGCTTTACTCGATTTCGGTTTCCCAGTCGGCCCTATCACGTTATTGGACGAAGTGGGCATTGATGTTGGCTCGAAAATCATGCCAATTCTAGTGCAAGAACTCGGCCCACGTTTTCAAGGACCAGACGTATTTGATTTGCTGCTCAATGACAATCGCAAAGGGCGTAAAAGTGGTAAGGGATTCTATACCTATAAAGGTAAGAAAAAAGAAATCGACAAATCTATCTATAAATTGCTGAAAATAACGCCAGATGCCAAACAGAGTGATAAGGAGATCGCGCTGCGTTGCGTGCTACTTATGCTGAATGAAGCCGTACGTTGTTTGGATGAGGGCGTAATTCGTTGTGCGCGAGATGGCGATATTGGTGCGATTTTCGGTATCGGTTTCCCGCCGTTTTTGGGTGGCCCATTCCGTTACATAGACCAAATTGGTATCAAGAAATTAGTGGAAATGATGAATCAACATGCTGAGAAGTATGGCGATAAATTCGCTCCTTGTGATGGGCTACTGACTCGAGCTGGGGTTGAAGCACGTTTTTATCCGTAGTCATCTCGGCTGTTTTCATCCATATGTTTGCTTAAATTAGGCGAGGGAATATCCTCGCTTTTTTTCATTTATAGCCAATGAGGTCATCTCTTTATGCGAGTTATTCTCAGTTTGGTATAAGATTATGGAAAATCATCAATAAGGAATCGAAATGGATGCACTAGAGTTGCTGCTTAACCGTCGTTCAATCGCCAATCTCACATCGCCTGCACCTGAAGGCCTGGTCTTGGAAAATATTATTAGAGCAGGCTTACGAGCGCCCGATCATGGTGGTTTAACCCCTTGGCGTTTCGTGATTGCTCAGGGAGCGGGTTTGCAAAAGTTGTCGGGTATTTTGGCGTCTGCTGTGCGAGCGGATAACGGCAGTGATGCAGAGATAGAAAAAGCGAAAAATGCACCGTTTCGAGCACCCATGGTAATCACAGTGATCGCGAAAGTTACGGAGCATGAAAAGGTGCCAGCGATTGAACAGCATCTCTCTGCGGGATGCGCAGTACAAGCGATGCAAATGACTGCGGTAGCCCAAGGTTTTCAAGGTTTCTGGCGTTCGGGAAGCTGGATGTTCCACTCTCACGTTCGGCAAGCATTAGGTGCTAAGGGCGATGATCAAATCGTTGGTTTCTTATACCTAGGAACCGCAGGGTGCACGCCAATGAAAGTGCCTGAACGTGATTTGAGTAAATTTATTGAGTTTCTATAGCGAGTTTATTGACTATCTGCCGCTGCGATAACTCATGGCCCAGCAAGGCTGGGCCTAAAATCTAGTGGATGTTATAGGCAATCACAAAATCAATAAATAGCCTGACTTTTTCAGGTAGATGATCCTTGTGGTTGTACAGCATATAAATATCACGAGGGTTGGAAACCCAGTCTTCCAGTACTCTGACTAAGCTGCCTTCTTCGATAAATTCTTTAATCATCACATCTGGCATTAAGGTGATACCCAGCCCCTCAGAGCAAGCGCTGCGCACTACGTTTAAAGCGTTGGCCTGAAAACGACCAGTATCACAATTGACCACGCATTCCCCTTTATTGTTAGTCAACTGCCATTTTACTAGAGGATATCCCTTCAATAATGAATGATTACTGAGCTCTTCGGCATGAGTTGGTGTAGGGTGTTTCGCTAAATACCCTGGGCTTGCGACTAACACATCTTTCACTTCATTAATTTTTCGCGCAATCAAACTGGAGTCTCGTTGAGGGCCAACTCTAAAAATGACATCCCATTCGGTTGGGTCGAGTTGATCGGCCTGATTGCTGGTGGTCAGTTCTATGTTGATATCTGGGTACTGCATCATGAAGGCATTGAAGATAGGCATCATCATGCGTTTCGTGACATTAGATGGTGACGATATTCTTAGTTTGCCTGAAGCGCCACGACATTCATCGGTGAGCTCTTCTGCTGTTGCAGCTAAGCGATGTAGCAACGGTGAGCACTCTTGAAAAAAACGTTCACCCGCTTCAGTCAGCGAAAGTTTTCGAGCATGGCGATTCAACAACCTAAGATTCAGAGAATCTTCCAATGCTTGAATGCGTCGGGTAATGGTCGCAACGGGGATCATTGTTTTACGAGAAGTTGCGGTATAGCTTCCATTTTCGACAACCAGTCGAAAGAGGTTTAGGTCATCTAATTTCATTGTTCCTGACACATTATTTTTCGAATTTGAGTAATTTATACGTATATCATTTGTCAAATCTTGAGTCATATCAACTTGTTTGACGAAAGTAACATTCCGTACAATCCATACATAGCCCATATATATAGTATGCAACCGAGTTACAAAGTGGAACATTTGTATAAATCTTATTTTGCGACTACTTTATAAAGTAACCTATCAATTTATCCTATAACAATAAAATGACTGCTTTTTAAAAGCATTGTGAGGCAGGATTATGTATAAATCTCACATTCAGGCTAGTGAGTTCTTGGCGAAAAAACCTTCAGATAATCAGCATGTCGAGCAAAAACTGATCATGCTCGTTGATGATGACCCAATTTTTAGGCGAATAACCAGTGGTTATTTGTCGGCTCAAGGCTATAAAGTGCTTGAAGCTGAAAATGGCTTAGAGGGGTTGCGCAAGTTAAAAGATGCGGAGCCTGACCTTGTTGTGTGTGACTTAGCAATGCCAGTACTGAACGGTATTGAGTTTGTTGAAGAGGTGAGCCTTGAGTATCCCTCGCTGCCACTGATTGTGGTCTCTGCAACTGATGAAATGGCTGATGTTGCAAAAGTGCTGCGATTTGGTGTTAAGGATTTTCTTCCTAAACCGATTGGTAACCACCAGTATTTAAGCAGTGCAATAGAAAGTACGCTCGAAGATACGTTTAGTCGTTTATCTGATCAGCGCGATTTTTCGACGCAATGGTTCCGGGTCGATGATGGTGGTGATATTCCAGAAGAACAAGAGCTGCATTGGCATCTGGAGTATTTACGAGAAAACCCCAGTACCGCGAAAGATTTGCTGCACGCGTTATTGCCAGAAAAGGATACTTCACAAGGCAGTTGGAAGTGTAGTTACCGTCTTTTACAATCGGCGGATGTGATGCCGCTGGTATTTGACTATGCGTGGTTGATGAACGGGCAGTTTGCCTTTTACTTGGTCGATTCAGATGCTCATTATGAAAATAGTGTGGCTTCAACATTGCTTGTTCGTGCTCTGTTTCACGATTATCTTCGCAACTTAAAAAGCTTCAGTGCCGATCTGAAAGACCTTGCCGACATACTGGAAAAAGGTATTGAATGCTCAGAGTGTGCTAATCCAATCAACGCAGTATTCGGTATTGCGGATTTAAGCGAAGGTACACTCTCTATCCTGCCAGCTGGGCTCGACAGTCAATGGTCAAATGGTTACTTAACTCAACATATTGCCGCGGGTGTTAGCCTTGGGCAGAACTGTTTAAAAAACTTTATCACCAAAGATTTACCGATCAACTCAACTTGTCAGCTATCAACTAATCGCTTAGGTTCGAGTAGTTTCAAACTCAATATTTACCAAGGTGGCAGTAGTTAATAACCTTATCTTTAGTCGGTGTTTGCGGTGATTTGTTTGAGGTATAGTTCGCGTCTAGAACAACAATCACCCAATTCGTTTACGTTGCATTAACTTTGTTTATGGTGCCAAAAACGAACGGAGTCATCCAACACTAGAGAAGTTATGATGGAAGAGCAGAATTTTAAAGAACCTTACAACATTTTTTATTTTTTAGGCTTTATTGCCGTACTTTCGATCCCTACATTGCCAGCAATACTGACTTGGATCCGTGTGTTTAATGGTTATTCAACTTTCTGAGTTGGATAGTACGTTGGGAGTTCACCATCAATATTCGTCATTTTCTTCTTACGGTGGCTGGTGGGCTCTGCCTTCTGTTAGGCGTGATAGGCATATTCTTACCGCTACTCCCTACAACACCTTTCATACTCCTTGCTAGCGCTTGCTTCTTACGAAGTAGCCCTCGTTTTCATGCTTGGTTGCATCAACATCAGACGCTAGGCCCAATACTGGATAATTGGCAGCAACATGGCGCTGTTTCGCGGCAAGTGAAACAACGGGGATGTTTGTGGATTATTCTAAGCTTTATTTTTTCCATCTGGGTTGTCCCACACTTTTGGCTCAAAATTATGTTGTTTACTATGCTTGTGGTCCTGATCACTTGGTTTATTCGACTTCCCACTCATGAGCAGGTTGCTAACCAACAAGAAAATCACTAGCATTATGGGGAAGTGTGCCCATTCTTCGAATGGGCGTTTGTTTTTTCAGCGGCTAAGATATTGTGGCTTATCTATGTTGCTGAGAGCTCACGCTCTATCATTCTGATATGTAAATGTATCGTGAGAAATGAAGAGCCAATCTAAGTAAATGTAAGTTATGACAACCGAAACTATCTCTTTGATCAAATCGAGCATTCAAAGCATCCCTAACTACCCAAAACCTGGCATTTTGTTTCGTGATGTAACTAGCCTGCTAGAGGATGCAAAAGCCTATCAAGCAACCATTGCTTTATTAGTCGAAAAATATAAAGACATGGGCTTTACCAAAGTTGTGGGTACAGAAGCGCGTGGTTTCCTATTTGGTGCGCCATTGGCTTTAGAGCTTGGTTTGGGGTTTGTACCTGTACGTAAGCCGGGTAAGTTACCACGCGAAACGTTAGCTCAATCTTACGAATTGGAATACGGTACTGACACATTAGAAATTCACGTTGATGCGATCAAACAAGGTGATAAAGTGCTGGTGGTGGATGATCTACTAGCAACGGGTGGTACGATTGAAGCGACGACTAAATTGATCCGCCAGCTTGGTGGTGAAGTTGAGCACGCGGCTTTTGTCATCAACCTGCCTGAAATTGGCGGAGACAAACGTTTACAAGGTTTGGGCCTGAACGTTTATAGTATTTGTGAATTTGAAGGTCACTAAGCTAATCAACTGGACGTACTCATGAGTTATCTTGCCTTAGCGCGAAAATGGCGACCAACAAAATTTAATGAGGTGGTGGGACAAGCACATGTCTTAACTGCACTAGAAAATGCGTTGGCCCAAAATAGATTGCACCATGCGTATTTATTCAGCGGTACACGTGGTGTAGGCAAGACGACGATTGGTCGCTTGTTTGCCAAGGGGTTAAACTGTGAAACAGGTATTACGGCCACACCTTGTGGCCAATGTGATACTTGTCGAGAGATTGACCAAGGCCGTTTTGTTGATCTTTTAGAAATAGATGCGGCATCACGAACCAAAGTCGAAGATACGCGCGAATTACTTGATAACGTGCAGTACAAGCCTGCTCGCGGTCGATTCAAGGTGTACTTAATCGATGAAGTTCACATGCTGTCGCGCCACAGTTTTAACGCTTTGCTTAAAACGTTGGAAGAGCCGCCTGAGTATGTGAAATTCTTGCTCGCTACGACAGATCCGCAAAAGCTGCCGGTTACGATTTTATCGCGCTGCTTACAGTTTCATCTTAAGCCGATCAGTGTTGAAAATATCCACGATCAGCTTGAGAATGTTTTAGCGGCAGAGCAGATCCCTTGTGAAGCGAGAGCATTAAGAATGATCGCTCATGCTGCCGATGGTAGTATGCGTGATGCACTTAGCTTAACTGATCAAGCGATAGCACTAGGTAATAACCAGGTGATGGCCGATGTAGTCGCCCCAATGCTTGGCACGCTAGACACAGATCAAGCACTCCATTTACTGCAAGCCATTAGCAGTAAACAGCCTCAAACGGCGATGGATAGCGTTGCACATTTAGCACAAAATGGTGTGGATTGGGATGGATTACTACAACAACTCGCGGCGCAGTTACACCGTATTGCGATGTATCAAGCGTTGCCAGCAACACTGGACAAAACCCAACCTGACTCAGAGAAAGTGCAACTGCTTAGCAAAGCACTGAGCCCACAAGATGTGCAGCTCTATTATCAAATTGCTTTAAAAGGACGTGAAGATTTAGCACTCTCGCCAACCGCTCGAACGGGGCTGGAAATGATTGTGCTACGTATGATGGCGTTTCGTCCTGCTTCGGTATCGTTGGTGAATACGTTCAGCACTGAAGTGAGTTCACATGTCGCAGTGCCAAGCCACGGCACTCCTTCACTACAACCCGCATCAGCGGCAACGCCTCTAACTGAACCTAAGCAAACGTCGGCGGCTCCCGTATCGGACAGTCAGGTTAATGAGCCACAAAGGCATGAGGATACTCAGCCTGATTATGGCATCGTTCAAGATTACGATAACCGCTATGCGGATATGAATGATGACATGTCCAGTGCAATGGAATATGCCCCAGAATCGTATGAGCCTGCACCAGTACCTCAACCACCGGCACCTTCTTCAGCTCCACGTCCCTCACCGATTGCAGGGCTGCGACACCAGTTGCGTTCACAGCGCCAAGGGGTTGCTCAGCCAGCAAAAGGAGTGAATGAAACAAAGAGCAACGGGACAAAAAAGCCTAATGCGGCATCGACTAAATCTGAATCTGTGCTTGAGCGTGTTGCCTCGCATGGAAAATCAGCTCGAGTGTCGCCTTTGTCCACATCCATTCCTGAAGCTACCCCAACCTTGGACAACGAGCCTTATCAGTGGCGTCCAACGCTGCAACCTGTGGTGGTTGAACAACAAAAAACAGAGCTGACACCGACACAAATTAAGCAAGCGCTAGAACATATTAAAACGCCAGAGATGGCAGAAAAGTTACTTGCAGAATCGATAGAACAAGATGAGTGGGCAGCTCTGATCCACCAGCTCGATATTGCCAAGTTAGTGGAACAATTAGCACTTAATTCTGTCTACCACAAATCGGGCTCATCAATTGAGCTAGTGCTGCGGCCAAGTCAGGCCCATCTTAATACCGATAAAGCACAAAGCGAGTTGTTAGAAGCGCTCAATGAGACATTAGCTGAAGAGTGCCACCTTAGCGTGACAATTGGTGAGCAAGGTGAGACGCCATTGGAGCTTAGAGAGCGTCTTTACCAACTCAAATTAGAGCAAGCATTGAATAGCTTGGAGGCCGACCCTCACGTAATGTTCTTCAAGCGACGTTTTGATGCGGAACTGGATCGTGACAGTGTGCGGCCGATTTAATCAATTAAGCGAGTGTGGGGTTGAATCTATATGTTATGACCCCACCTTATGTGAAACACTCAATTCAACCAGAGAGATAAACATGTTTGGTAAAGGCGGTATGGGCAACCTAATGAAGCAAGCCCAACAAATGCAAGAGCGCATGCAAAAGCTACAAGAAGAAATTGCGAATATGGAAGTGGTTGGTGAGTCTGGTGCTGGTCTGGTAAAAGTGACCATTACTGGTAGCCACAGCGTACGCCGTGTAGAGATTGATGAAAGCTTAATGGAAGACGACAAAGAGATGCTAGAAGATCTGATTGCCGCCGCTTTCAATGATGCTGCGCGCCGCGTGGAAGAGACTCAAAAAGAAAAAATGGCTTCTGTCACTGGCGGTATGCAATTACCACCAGGTATGAAGATGCCGTTTTAACGAACGACCTTTTTAACAAACAAAATAGGTTACTAATGCGTACCAGTCATATGCTGGAGCATTTGATGGAGGCCTTACGTTGTCTGCCTGGGGTGGGTCCCAAGTCAGCACAGCGTATGGCCTTTCATTTGTTACAGCGCGATAGAAAAGGCGGCTTACAGCTCGCCGATGCTTTAAGCCAAGCCATGACAGAAATTGGACATTGCAGTGAATGCCGAACTTTCACTGAAGAAGAAACTTGTCATATTTGTAGCAACCCTAAGCGGCAGGATAACGGCCAACTCTGTGTAGTCGAAAGCCCTGCTGATATTGCGGCCATTGAAGCTACAGGCCAATATTCTGGACGTTATTTTGTGCTGATGGGGCACTTATCACCTTTAGATGGTATCGGCCCGAGTGATATTGGTTTAGATACGCTGGATTACCGTTTGCAACGTGGTGGCATTGCCGAAGTCATTCTTGCCACTAACCCAACCGTTGAAGGGGAAGCGACCGCGCACTACATTGCGGAATTATGTCGCGCCCATCAAGTCTCTGCGAGCCGTATTGCTCATGGTGTGCCTGTTGGCGGTGAGCTTGAGCTTGTTGATGGCACGACGCTATCACACTCTTTGCTTGGCAGACAAAAGCTGTAGTACCTTTCGAATCATTGCCCTAGCTGCTGGGGCAATTTTGAGTGACGCCATCAATTAAGGCAAACAAAGCAGTGCCATCAAGTGATTTTTTCGAGTTCGGTAATGTTGCTCAAAGCTTCTTGGTTCGTGTTGCCACAGACCATCGGGCAAGGTTTAAATTCGTGGCATACTTTTGGACGTTCAGGCTTACCAAATAACTTGCACAAATTAGCGTCATTAAGTTGAATGCAACGTACACCTGCTGGCTTTCCTTGCTCCATACCCGGGATGGAGGAAGAAATACTAGGAGCGATACAACACGCACCACAACCAAGTCTGCATTCCATAATTGAGTACCAGTAAAAAGAAAAGGGTGACGATCCTAGCAGATGTGACCGAAGTGTACAGCAATAGCTTCCTAAATTAACAAGCCGTTTTTATCCTTGAACTTTGGTTGGTGTGGAGGTATAACACGCACCCCATTCGTTAAGTAAGATAGAGACTCATGAGCACACCATTCTGGCAAAATAAGAAATTAGAACAAATGACGGAATCGGAGTGGGAGTCGCTTTGTGATGGATGCGGTAAGTGCTGCTTACACAAGTTAATGGATGAAGATAGTGATGAAGTCTATTACACCAATGTCGCTTGCAGTTGGTTAAACAGCGATACCTGCTCATGCAAGGATTATCCAAACCGCTTCAATTCTGGTGAGGAGTGCTTAAAACTGACGCGTGATAAAATTGATGAATTTAACTGGTTGCCGGATACGTGCGCCTATCGTGTACTGTCAGAAGGCAAAACATTGCCGCAATGGCATCCTTTGATTACCGGCTCCAAAGAGGCGATGCACGCCGCGCAAGAAAGTGTTCGCAACAAAGTCGTTTATGAGATTGATGTTATCGACTGGGAGGACCACATCATCAATCATCCAAACCGCAATTAATATCCAATAGAAATCTAAAAAATTAGAGAAGCAGTAACAAACCTCCTACTGTTGCCGCGGCGGAAAAATATTTCCCTGCGGAATAGGAGCTATCATCTTCTTCTGGTTTTTTATCTGGATGATCTAATCCCAAAGCACCATGAGCAAATGATTCCACTTTGCCAGTCACAGTTTTCTCTTTGTTTTCTAACTTACTCTCTTTGTCGAGTTGTTGCAGCGCTGCGAGCAAGGCTTTGCCTTCATCAGACAAAGTGACGGTATTCTGCTCCACTTTGAGCGGGGCAGAGGGGGGGGATGCCGCTGTAGAATTTGCTTGAGCTTTAACTTGCTGGAGTGAATGCAGTTGCGCTGAGCTTGTCCCTACCGGTGTCATACTTCTCTCCTATAAATGCCATCAGTTAATGTATCGACAGATTTATGAAAAACTTGTGCAAAAAATTCGCAATTTGTATGAAGTGTGTACAAGCAAAAAACGTGCCTACTTTATATGAAAAGAATAAGTAGGCCCGTTATTCGCCGCTAATTAGTCGCAAGTGAGATCTGTGTTGCGATTCTTTATCTGTTGATAGGCTTGCATGCGATGCTCTGCTTGAACATAGGCGGTAGGAATTGGCAGTACAGTGAGTTGGAAATCCGGATACGATGCCTGGGTATCCTCTACGGGCGTGATGATGGCAACCTTTAAATCAGGATTTCGACGAAGGATAGAATGCGCCGTGCCTAAACCCTGCTCGGTGTGGAACTTACCTGCGATGTGCATCACCTGAGCTGTCGGGTGGTTTTGTAAATAATCCACCATGCTTTCTGCCATTGTTTCATCCCAAGCGACCTGAGCTGCGTACTGTTTTTCAGTTTGCTCTTTTGAACCGTGGTGCATTGATTCCATGAACTTCGCTTTGTAGGGAGAGGTTGAGGTGTCAATTTGGTGTGCAACCTGAGCCCGCTCTACTGGCGTTAATTTATCAAGGTATTTGATCCCTACTTTGCCGATACAACGTACGAAAGGTTTAGGCGCATTAGCGGCAATGACATCCAACTGCTGTGATTTTGCAAATTCAACCAGTGGGCGGTAGTCACTTTGGTAGTTTGGCCACGCTCTGGTCTGAGAAATAAGGTATTGTTCGCCGATTTCTCCTGCTAGATAGCGGTTCAGTATCTCTTGTTCATCGCGTGAAAATTGTTCCATAGACAAGGCTACATGGGTGTTTTCGCGGCTGAGTTGTGCCAATAGCTCGGTTTGGAAGCGATGAATGGCTGGGTGTGTATGCCACTCACCGACTAAAATGATATCGGCATTTTTTATCTCATTCGGCAGCGAATTGAGATTCAATGGTTTGCCGCTAGGGGTGGATAATTGGTAGTCATAGAAGTGAGCAATGGGTTTCGGCTGGTGCGAAGCACAGCCAAAAAGTGGTAATAGTAGAGCCAGAGAAGTAACTAAGCGCATGAGGGTCTCCATTTTGAATTTGGCATAATAATGGAGACACTGTGGATTTGCAATATAATGAGAATTATTATCAACTAACTTTGCGATAAACGCTGATCATAAAATCGGCCTCACAATTAAATTGCTCAGCTTGCTTTAATTGCGCTCTTAGCTCATCACTGGCCCGCCATGCAAACGGCGTCATCTGTAATAAATCAAAAGCATCGTTACCACTTAATGCCATGGTGTAGTGCAGTTTTTGTTGCTCTACTAATGTAAACCCAGCTATCTCTTCTGCGGTTTCATCATGCAGTTGAACATTAGGATAGATCCCTTCTTTTAACTGATAGAGGTGCCTTGCCGCGGGTGTAACGGTAATCACCACTCCTTGGTTTTGAATGCAGCGGTAAAGCTCTTGCGCTTTACAGGGCGCATAAATTCGTAATATACCGGCTAGGGAAGCATCGTCAAAGGGCAAGCGGTGGCTGGAGGCGACGACAAAGTTGACCATAGGGTAGCGCTTTGCTGCATAACGGACGGCGATTTTAGAGATATCTAACCCATAGGTGACCGATTGTGTCGAGTGTTGTGCAAGCGTTTGAGCGACAAATTGGGTGTAGTAACCTTCGCCGCAGCCGATATCTAAAAACTGATAAGAAGAATCTTGCAGATACTTACTGCACAACTGAGCGACCGTCTGACGCATCAGATCGTAATGTCCACCTTCAAGAAAACGGCGACGAGCTTGCATCATCTCTTTATTATCACCCGGATCTTTTGAGCGTTTATGATGTGCAGGCATCAAATTGACGTAGCCCTCTTTGGCTATATCAAATTGATGATTATTTTCACATTTCAATATTTGCTGCTGTTGCAACAGAGGTTGCTGGCAAAGGGGGCACAGATACGCCATGAAGATCTCGCTTGAAAAACAAAGGCGCCAGTTTAGCGTCTGCGGCTAGAAATAAAAAGGACAGCGTGATTTCACTGTCCTCAGCATGAGTATGATGACGGAAAATTCGCCAAAAAAGCTTAGTTGGAAAAAACCGTCGTGACGAGCTGATGGCTTTCACCTGGTTGCAAGGTTTTTCCAGCGGATAAGCAAGGGGCATGCAGTGTAGATTCAACACACAGCATCGTTTGATAACCATTGTCAGGCATATCTGCCATTGATTGAGCGCCTTGAGCCCATGGATTCCACAAGACGGCAGAGTTGTGCCCAGAGTTTTCAACCACTAACGTGCGATTCAAAACAGGATCTTGGACCTGAATTTGTGCTTCAGGCGCGGTATAGACGCGATCAATCGTATCGGTGAGGATGAGTGTTGAACCACCTTGACACATTTTTGCATCTTGTAAGCTGTCTATATATTCAACGCCCATACCTGTAGTAGTGGTCTGGGTAATATTACCAACCTTTAGGTAGCTGTGCAGCGCTGCAGAAAACGTCCATGCTTTCTCATCCGTATTGGTCGTTTCTAAAGTGACTTTTAACTTGTCACCGATTTCAACATAAAGACGAGTTTGGAATTGAAATGGCCAAATAGCCAGTGTTTGGGGCGAATGGTCGAGCCCTAGCACGATAATGACGCCCTGCTCGTTTTCTCTATGTTCAATCAATGCCCATTCACTGGTGCGTGCGAAACCATGGGCTGGTGCAGCAATACGGCCAAACCATGGCCAACAAACAGGGATCCCGCCTCTTAGAGCGGCTTTACCGTCAAAAATGGCCGTGTCACTCATCCAAATGAGCTCATCTTGTCCTTTAGGAGTGAATGAGATGACATGGCCGCCATGCAGTGTAATTCCGGCGGTCGCTTTGTCATGAATAACGCGAACAATTTTAACGCCCTCTTTCTCAACGATGGTGACGTTGTCAGAAAGATAAGTCAGGGTAGGGAGAGATTGCAGATCCATAAATTCGATACCTCATACCATTCCTACTGGGTAAATAAGTGAGGAACGGCTCGGATTGTCTAACGCAGTCCCATTAATGAAAGGGACAGATACTAAAAAGGCGACACAATGGCCGCCTTTTTGTTCTCAACGAATTTCTTCGCTAAACACTACGATTATTTAGAAACGTGAGCGATTAGGTCTAGAACTTTGTTTGAGTAACCGATTTCGTTGTCGTACCAAGATACAACTTTAACGAATTTGTCAGTTAGTGCGATACCAGCTTTAGCATCGAATACAGATGTGTTGATTTCGCCGATGAAGTCTTGAGAAACAACTGCATCTTCAGTGTACCCTAGAACGCCAGCGAATTCGTTTTCAGAAGCGC
The DNA here is from genome assembly GCF_963875615.1 of Vibrio sp. V09_P4A23P171. Lineage (NCBI taxonomy): Bacteria > Pseudomonadati > Pseudomonadota > Gammaproteobacteria > Vibrionales > Vibrionaceae > Vibrio > Vibrio sp. V09_P4A23P171. The sequence continues at coordinate 198,820 of NZ_CAWNMR010000022.1, read as the reverse complement.
GCTTCATTTCAGCACAAATTTCTGCGTAAGATGCTGGGTTTTGTAGGTTAACAGTTAGGTCAACTACAGAAACGTTTGCTGTAGGTACGCGGAAAGCCATACCAGTCAGTTTGCCGTTTAGTTCTGGGATTACAACGCCAACCGCTTTAGCTGCACCAGTTGAAGATGGGATGATGTTTTGAGAAGCACCACGACCACCACGCCAGTCTTTCGCAGAAGGACCATCTACAGTTTTTTGAGTCGCTGTAGTTGCGTGAACAGTAGTCATAAGACCAGACTCGATGCCCCACTTGTCGTTAAGAACTTTAGCGATAGGTGCTAGGCAGTTTGTAGTACAAGAAGCGTTAGAAACGATGTCTTGACCAGCGTAAGAAGCGTGGTTAACACCCATTACGAACATTGGAGTCGCGTCTTTTGAAGGACCAGTTAGAACAACTTTTTTCGCGCCAGCAGTGATGTGCTTACGAGCGGTTGCATCGTCTAGGAATAGACCTGTTGCTTCAGCAACCACGTCAACACCGATTGCATCCCATTTTAGATCTTCTGGGTTACGCTCAGCTGTTACACGTACAGTTTTGCCGTTTACAACTAGGTTGCCAGCTTCAACTTCAACAGTACCGTTGAAACGGCCATGAGTTGAGTCATACTTTAACATGTATGCCATATAATCTACGTCGATAAGGTCGTTAATACCTACAACTTCGATGTCGTTGCGCTCTTGCGCTGCACGGAATACGAAACGACCGATACGGCCAAAACCGTTAATACCTACTTTGATAGTCATTATAGTTGCTCCACAACTTAATTTCTGATTAAAGATAACTGGTAGTAAAATTACAGAATCCAGTAAATGTCTGCAACAGATAATCGGACTTAACTTGTTTAAAGTCAAAAAAAAGCGACGCTTTTTTTCACAATTAATCGTAAGTGATTAAATTTTAAACTTTATACCGCTTCTGTTTACTTTCAGTTGGCGTAAAATACTTTAGCCTTCTAAGGCAGTTAGAAATTACATACCTACCATTTCATGGTGAGAAAGTATGTGCTACAAAGAGTGAAGTATGCAAGTTTTTGGCATAAAGAGTATCAGTGCAATATTGAGAATAAGGGAAGTTTTGTAAGTGAAATCGAAGATTGAGAATAATGTTAAACCTGATGAATACTGGCGTGAAAGACTAACGGATGATGAGTTTTATGTTTGCCGTCAACGCGGTACAGAAGCCCCGTTTAGTGGCAAGTTATTACATAATCGTGACACAGGTGTGTACGCGTGTACCTGTTGCAGCAGCCCGTTATTTGTCTCCAACAATAAGTATGATTCGGGGTGTGGTTGGCCAAGTTTTGATGCACCGATCAATGATACTGCAATCCGCTATCTTGAAGATTTAACGCATGGAATGATTCGAACTGAGATCCGTTGTGCGGTGTGTGATAGCCATCTAGGGCATGTTTTTCCCGATGGACCTCAAACAACAGGTGAACGATTTTGTGTCAATTCAGTGTCGTTAATTTTCAACAAAAAGTGAAAAAGCGGTGAACTTATCACCGCTCTTTGTTTTATGATTACATTTTGTTAGTTGGCAAAGTCGAGAGGAATGAGCTCTGGTTTAAACTGTCCATTTTTGATAGCGTCAACGATTTTTTCGGCGATATCGTCGAGTGCATCAAATTTTTCTTGATCAAACCCATACAGCAATTTGAGTTCTGTCTCTGAAGCAACCGGCACATTGAATGTTTTTCCTACCATCGCCCAAATGTAAGCTTTTTCTTTCTGTTTGAGAATTTGGTTGGTACTGGCAAGAGATTTGATAGCATCAAGGTTGATACTGCCTTTTGGGCTGAGTTCTAAGGTTCGATGGAGCAAATAGATTGCTTTTTCTCGATCCCGTTGAACATAAAAAGTAGCGAGTGCATATTGCATTTCAGCGTTTTCAAGCTCAGGTTTGCCTTCCAACTGGAGGAATTCCCGGCGAGCTTGCTTGTCCCCAATTTGGCTCCAAAGAAAATAGAGTGTCTCTGGTGAGCGAGATTTGTGAAGCTCATCGACAATAGTCTCTAAATCATGTCCAGCGTTGACCAATGCTTCGAAGCGACGCTGTTTCAATTCGGTTTGATCAATCGCTTGTATTTGAGAAGCAAGCTCTAGACATTTTCGGTAAGCTTTTACAAAACCATATTCCTGAATTCGATTACTATCACTTGGATTCTTAAGGACCTCAAAGCGATGCCATATCAGATCGGTACGAGGAATTCGGCACTGGCCGTCATCCACGTTCAGCCGTTCACAGCGTAAATTTGGATTATCAGCACAGAGCTTTTCTGTATTTTTATTATTTTCAAAGCAACCACTTAATAATAGTGTGAAGCATAGAAATAGTATGAATTTTATCCGGTTCATCGTATTGGCTTGTGATCAAATACACTTATTTATTGGGCTTGTCTTGACTCAATATCATGGCAAGTTATGTTTGTGACGAATTCGTTAATTAAGGATAGACCATGGATGCCGATCAACTCATTAACGCCATCACCCCCGAAGCTTACAAGCGATTAATGCACGCTGTTGAAACGGGTAAGTGGCCTGAAGGTACACCACTTTCACAAACACAGCGAGATTCATGCATGCAAGCTGTGATGTTGTATCAATCTAAGCATAATGTAGAAGCGGACCATATGACAGTTGCCGCTGGTGGAGAAATCAGTTTTAAGTCAAAAAATGAGCTTAAAAAGCGCTTTCAAAACGGACAAGACGATATTGTTCGAGTCAATCCAAACCACGAATGAGTCTATTTGACTTGTACAGAATACAAAAATCCCCAATTCATTGAGTTGGGGATTTTGTTAATGATGGGAAAATATATTGTGGGTGTTTAAAGCTATAAGCTCATTTCACCACGTAATACTTCCTGCATTTTTTGCTTCACTTCTTCATAAGAAAGATTCTGGCTCAGTAAATAGTGAAGCTTGGCTAAAGCGGCTTCGGGTGTCATGTCGTAGCCGCTGATCACGCCTGCTTCTGCAAGTGCACAGCCAGTTGCGTAACCGCCCATGTTGACTTTACCTGCTAAGCATTGAGTTAAGTTCATGACGATCACGCCACGTTCTGAGGCTTCTTTTAAATGCGCTAATAGTTGCGCATTTTGAGGTGCATTTCCCACACCAAAAGTCAGCAAAATCATCGCGTTGACTGGCTGTAATAAGGTATTGCGGATCACTTCGTGAGAGATGCCAGGGTACATGGTAATCACACCGATCGGTTGTGGTGTAATGTTATGAACTCGGAAGGCTCCTTGCGGCTGTTCGCCAACTTTAACGTTACTGCTGATTTGAATATTGATCCCAGCTTCTAACAGCGGAGGAAGGTTCGGCGAGGTAAACGCATTAAAACCATCGGCGTGTGATTTGACACTGCGGTTACCCCGCATCAACTGATTATTGAAGAATAACGTCACTTCATTGATGGGGTAATTAGCGGCGATGTGCAATGCATTAAGTAAATTCGCTTGTCCGTCAGAGCGCAATTCGGCCAACGGAATTTGTGAGCCTGTCACAATGACGGGTTTACCCAAGTTTTCCAGCATGAAAGAGAGTGCCGATGCCGTGTAAGCCATGGTATCCGTACCATGTAAAATCACAAAGCCATCGTATTTATCATAATTATCTCGAATATCGTTGGCGATTTGTTGCCAATCTTCAGGTGTCATGTCCGAGGAGTCAATCAGAGGGTCATATTCATGAATGGTGAACTCAGGCATTTCAGGGCGCTGAAACTCAGGCATACTTGCGAGTTGTTTTTCCATGAAGCCCGCAATAGGGACATAACCATGGTCGGATTTTAGCATGCCGATAGTACCGCCAGTGTAGGCGATGTAGATATGTTTTCTTGCCATAGCTAGAAATCACTCGTGTAGGGGAACAGAGCGGGGGATTATAGCGTATTCACTTAATATAAAAAGGGGCGCTCAACACAAAGCGCCCCAATGGTTTTTAGTCATTACAGATTGATATTGCTACTGAACTTGGCAGTTTAGGCAGAACGCATATTGCCCTTTCGGATCATTAAAATGGTTGAGCAAGCTGGCATCTTGCACCCATTGTTTTGCTACAGGTTGCAGCGACGCTGGCACTAGTGTTGATACATCAAAACCGAAGCGAACTTGCACTTGATTCATGATGTCTTGCAAGAATTGCTCAGCGGGTGAAAGGGGTTCTTCTACCCAATAAATATTGTAGGTCTCTAATTTTGCCAGTTGTGCTGCGAGCTTAATGGCATCATCAAAGTCACCCATTTGATCGACTAAACCATGATCCATCGCATCTTGTCCTGTCCATACGCGGCCTTGCGCGACCTGATCGACTTGTGCCAATGAAAGGCCACGGTTCTCTCCCACCAAACTAATGAAACGCTGGTAACCATGGTTAATGCCCAGTTGTAGTGCGTCGGCCACGCCTTTTGTTAGCCCTGTGGTGACACCGACACCAGAAAAAGGTGAGGTTCCTACGCCATCGGTATAAACCCCCAATTTATTGAGTCCTTTTTCGAATGTGGTGATGACACTAAAAATACCAATCGAACCGGTTAACGTGGTTGGCTGCGCGATAATTTTATCCGCACTCATTGAAATCCAATAACCGCCAGACGCTGCAAGGCTTGACATTGAGACGACAACCGGTTTGCCTGCGTCTTTTAACGCTTGAATTTCATTACGAATAACTTCGGAGGCAAAGGCGCTGCCTCCTGGGCTGTCCACACGCAATACGACGGCTTTGACTTTATCATCGTTACGCGCTTGGCGAAGTAATGCGGCGGTGGTATCACCACCGACTGTGCCTCGTGGGTGATCTCCATCCATGATGGTACCACTAGCCACGATTACGGCTACATCGTCCATATCAGCGTTAAACTGTGGACTAATGGTGGCTTGATATTCGTAGTAACCTACGGCGTTGTAGCTATCTTCTCCATTGCTTCCAAATGTTTCGGCGAGCGATAGGCGCATTTGTTGGCGAGTGGCCAATTCATCTACTAACCCTAATTTTAATGATAAAGCAGCGAGATCACCCTCACTCGCTTTTAATTGCGTCAGAAATTCATCCATTGATGGGTTTAACGTTTTCCCGTCAATCTTACGGTTGGTCGCTACGTCATCAACGTACGCTCCCCACAACTGCGTTAACCAGCGAGAGGCGGACTCTTTTGCCGCGTCGGACATATCGTCACGAATAAATGGCTCAATGGCTGATTTATAAGTGCCGACACGGAAAACGTGCGTATTAACATCCAGCTTTTCCAGCAAAGTTTTGTAGTACATTGAATAGGCACTGTAGCCTTTCAGCATCACTGCGCCATCCGGTGCCAAATAGACTTTATCGGCGTAGCTTGCCAAGTAATATTGGCTTTGATTATAGAAATCTCCCACCGCGTAGATGGGTTTGCCCGTGGCTTTAAATTCGTTCAGCGCTTTAGCAATGTAACGTAGCTTAGTGAGGTTGGTTTCAGGCATTTCTCCAAGAGCGAGCACAATGCCTGTGATTTTCGCATCGTCTTTCGCATGGCGAATGGTCTCTACTACATCAAATAATACATTTTCTTTGGGTAAGTCTTTGCCAAAAAATGAACCAGTCATTGAATCCATCGGATTGATGTAAGAACTCTGTTCAACAATCGGTCCCGATAAGTTCATTACTAATGCGGACTCTTTTTCTATGGTAGGCAGGGGAGAATCGGCATGCACATACAAGAAATAAATCAGTGCAATACTGAGCAAAAAGAACAGGTTGGTTAAGGCTAAACGAATAAAGGTAATGATTTTCCAAAAACCTTTAAATATCAAACCGATAAATCGAAATAGTGATTTCATTGTTTCTCCACTGCGGCTATTCGCAAGCGTGTTTAAATGAATCAAGGGATTAACCTTGAGATATTAATGGCTTACATCCTACGTGATCTAGTATACCCAAACAACCGCAAGATTGATCGGTGTTACAAAAATGTAAACACTTGTTTGATTTTTTTTGTGGGCAATAATATTCTGGTCAGACCATAACGCATAATTATAAAAGTGAAGTCGCCATGTACCCACATCTGTTAGAGCCTTTGGATTTAGGATTTACTCAGTTACGCAACCGTGTATTGATGGGATCAATGCACACGGGATTAGAAGAGCACAAGGAAGGGCTCCATAAGCTGGCCGCTTTTTATGAAGAGCGTGCAAAAGGTGGGGTTGGGCTGATTGTGACGGGCGGGTTTTCGCCTAATTTGCGCGGTCGACTGCACCCTTTCAGTGCTGAATTTAGCAAGGCAAAACATGCGCGTGCACACCAAGTTGTGACTGAGGCAGTGCATCGCCAAGGTGGAAAAATCGCCTTGCAATTGCTGCACGCAGGCCGATACGCAATGCACCCTTTTGCCCAAAGTGCTTCGGCGATTAAAGCACCTATTGCGCGTTTTGCACCGAGTGAAATGAGTGCTCGTCAGATAAAAAAAACCATTGATGCCTTTGTCAGTAGTGCTGAATTAGCTCACCTTGCAGGATACGATGGTGTGGAAGTGATGGGCTCGGAAGGGTATTTGATCAACCAATTTATCTGTAAACGTACCAACATGCGTTACGACGATTGGGGCGGTAGTTACGAAAATCGTATCCGTTTACCCATTGAGATAGTGAAAGCGATTCGCGCAGTGGTTGGTAAAGAGTTCATCATCATTTTCCGTCTTTCAATGCTGGATTTAGTCGAAGAGGGCAGCACTTTCGAAGAGGTTTTAATGCTCGCTAAGGCACTTGAACAAGCTGGCGTGACCATTATCAATACGGGCATCGGTTGGCATGAAGCGCGCGTTCCAACGATAGCGACTCAAGTACCCCGTGCTGCTTTTACTTGGGTAACGGAAAAAATCCGCCCACATCTCTCTGTGCCCGTAGTGACCTGTAATCGCATCAACACTCCAGAAGAAGCAGAAAAAATATTAGCAATGGGTCAAGCGGATATGGTGTCGATGGCGCGTCCGTTTCTTGCCGATCCAGAATTTGTTGCCAAAGCCGAGCAAGGAAAAGCCGCGCTGATCAATACGTGTATCGGCTGTAACCAAGCCTGTTTAGATAACGTATTTAAAGGCAAACGGGCCAGTTGCCTCGTCAACCCGCGGGCCTGCTATGAAACGGAAATGGTTATTCGCCCTGCGGCTCAGCCGAAAAAAATGGCGGTGATTGGCGCAGGTCCGGCGGGGCTTGCTTGTGCGACTACATTAGCTGAGCGTGGGCATCATGTTGATCTGTTTGAAAAAAATGATCGCATTGGTGGCCAGTTCCGTTTGGCGATGCAAATTCCCGGCAAAGAAGAGTTTAGAGAAACCATTCGCTACTTTGCAAATCGTATTGATCAAACCGGTGTGCATCTGCATTTAGATACTGACGTCAATTTTGAGATGCTCGAACCGTACGATGAAGTGGTGATGGCGTCGGGTGTCGAGCCGAGAAAAGTAAAAATTGATGGTATTGATAACCTAGAAAAGGTGGTGGATTACCAAACGCTGATCCGTGAAAAAACACCCGTTGGCGAAAAAGTCGCGATTGTTGGTGCTGGCGGAATTGGTGTCGACGTCGCCACTATGTTGACTGAGCCGACAGAGCATACGCTTGATGATTGGCTGCATGATTGGGGCATCGATAAAGAGATTGCTTATCCCGGAGGTTTGTACCCATTTCCCGATTGTATGAGTGAAAAAACGGTATGGCTATTGCAGCGCCGCAAAGGACGAGTAGGTAAAGGCCCCGGTAAGACCACAGGTTGGATCCATAAACGCACCTTAGAAAAGCGTGGAGTGAATCTACTGGGTGGTGTCGGTTATGAAAAAATTGCCGCTGACGGTTTACATATCACGCTTGACGGTAATCCTTTGCTGTTAGACGCCGATAAAATTGTGATTTGTGCCGGGCAAGAATCGGTACGTCCTTTTGAAGATAAATGGGCATCATTGGGTGAGAAGATGCATGTGATTGGTGGTGCCGATTATGCTGGTGAGCTTGATGCTGTGCGTGCGATTCGTCAGGGGGTAGAGCTGGCGATTAAGTTATAATCTATGGTCCAAGCTAGCCGGTGGTGCTATCACTTGGAGTGATCAGCCAGCAATCGTAAAACAACAAAAGGCGCAAATCGCGCCTTTTGTCTTTCCTATGTTCGTGAAGAACACTCTTCGCTTTGCTATAAAATGACCGTTTTGTTGCCATAAACAAAAACGTGATCGTTGATGACTTTGTTCAAGGCTTTACTCAGCACATTTTTCTCAACATCCCGTCCAGCTTGCGCCATGTTTTGCGCGCTGAATGTGTGATCAACCGGGATCACATCTTGCTTAATAATCGGGCCTTCATCTAAATCATTAGTGACAAAGTGCGCCGTCGCACCAATGATTTTCACACCGCGCTCGTACGCTTGCTGGTAAGGTTTTGCACCAATGAATGCCGGTAAAAAGCTGTGGTGAATATTAATAATTTTGTGATGGTACTTATCGACAAAACCAGGAGTGAGTACCCGCATGTATTTGGCGAGGACCAAATAGTCGGCGTGATATTGGTCCAGCACTTCTAACAATTTCTGCTCGTGTTCCTCGCGGTTTAGCCCTTCATGAGAAACATGGTGATACGGGATATCAAACTTTTCGGTCAGATTTTGCAGCGTATCGTAATTGCCAATCACTGCAGCAATATCGACATCCAAGCTGCCATCATAATTCTTAATCAAAATATCGCCCAAGCAATGTGCTTCTTTAGTCACCAAAATAACGATGCGTTTGCGCGAAGAATCAATCAGTTTACGTTTTGCGTGTGCAGGCAAGGCTTGGTCAAGGTCGGCTAAAAGGGTGGTGTCGTTAAAGTAGCCTTCCAATTCAGTACGCATAAAAAAGTGACCACTGATGTTATCAACATACTCATTATTATGAATAATATTGAGTTGATGTTTATAACAAATGTTCGTGATTTTAGAGATAAGTCCGGGCGCATCACTACAATGAGTGAGCAGTGTTTTTCTTTCCATTATTAATTACTTCCGTGCATGATTTTTTTCGTTCTAAAAACTAATTCGTGAGCGTGTGAACGGTGAGGCGCCCCGCAATATAAGGGCTATAATTAATCTATTATTAAGTTGGTTTCAATATATAAACGGGTTCACCGTTAGGCTTTTACTAATTTTCTTCCTCACAGAGTGTCTTAAGGCGGTATTTATGGATAGAGAACTCCTCGCACGAAAGCTGTATATGGAAAGAGTGAGTGCATTGATGGGAGACCATCAAATTGACGAAATCATTTTGGAAGACATGTGGGAGAACCGAGCGTCACCCGCCGAGGCGGCAAAAGCAATGACCCAAACGGAGAATGGGTACGAAGGACCAGCTTGGTTATCTCGTTACCTCAATCGCAAATAGAACACACCTAACTGGCGCGGGTTGCACTTGGATTCGCGCCAGCTCATCAAACCTGACATAATGCCCCGCAACGAACACTTACCTCCACTTTTTGATGATTGCAAAAACCTTCTCTTCACAAGGAGCATTAGGCAAGGCCATTGCCGGTTTTCAAGCTCGACAAGCGCAAATTGACATGGCTGAAGCGGTCGCTAAGGCGATTGCCCAACAATCGCAATTAGTGGTTGAAGCAGGGACTGGTACAGGCAAAACCTTTGCGTATCTGGTGCCTGCGCTGCTCAGTGGTAAAAAAGTCATTATCAGTACGGGTTCTAAAAACCTACAAGAGCAGCTTTTTCATCGTGATTTACCCTTGATGATTGATGCGCTCGGTTTCTATGGCAATGTTGCGCTATTAAAAGGCCGAGCAAACTATCTGTGCCTTGATAGGCTAAGCCGCCAAATGGTGGAAAGCCACACCAACCAATCTGATCCACAGCTGCTGACTCAATTAGTGAAAGTGCGTCGTTGGTCATCGGAAACCAAAAGTGGTGATTTAGGCGAATGTGAAGAGTTGCCAGAAGACAGTGCGGTCATTCCAACCATCACCTCAACCAACGACAATTGCCTTGGCAAAGAGTGCCCAAGTTACGTCGACTGTTTTGTCTCTAAAGCGCGCAAAAAGGCGATGGATGCCGACGTTGTCGTGGTCAACCATCACCTTTTTCTAGCCGATCTGGCGATCAAAGAAACCGGGTTTGGTGAGTTGATCCCCGAAGCCGAGGTCTTTATCTTCGACGAAGCGCATCAGTTACCGGATATCGCCAGCCAATATTTTGGTCAATCAGTCTCCAGTCGCCAAGTCCAAGAGCTGGCGAAAGATATTGAAATCGGCTATCGCACTGAAGCAAAAGATATGCGCCAATTGCAGAAAGTGGGCGATAAACTGGTACAGTCAGCGATGGATTTACGCATTGTGTTGGGTGAACCCAGTTTTCGAGGCAACTGGCGTGAGGCGTTAGCTTCACCATCGATTTCGCGAGAATTAGCGCGTTTGCGAGACAGCTTAGATTTTGCTATCGATGTGTTAAAACTCGCGTTAGGTCGCAGCCAGTTATTGGATACCGCATTTGAGCGCGCCAACTTAATTAAAGGACGAATTGATCGAGTGTGTGATGTCTCTATTACCGGTTATTCCTATTGGTATGACACCACGCCGCGTCATTTTAGTTTACACATCACCCCACTTTCGGTGGCCGATAAATTTCACGAACAGGTGCAACAAAAGCAGGGCGCATGGATTTTCACCTCCGCTACTTTGGCCGTAAACGACGATTTTAGCCATTTCACTCAGCGCTTAGGATTAAAGCCCCAAGCTCAGTTTTCATTACCAAGCCCGTTTGACTATCAGCAGCAGGCGCGGCTGTGTGTGCCACGCTATTTACCTGAACCCAATAGCCCAGGCCTTGCCGATAAATTGGTGCGTATTTTGTCGCCAGTGATTGAGCAAAACCAAGGCCGCTGCTTCTTTTTGTGTACTTCCCACAGCATGATGCGCGAGTTAGGTGAACGTTTTCGAGAAGTGTTAACCGTGCCAGTGCTGATGCAAGGGGAGACGAGTAAACAAAAAACGTTGGCCGAATTTATGGAATTAGGTAATGCCTTATTGGTCGCGACAGGGGCATTTTGGGAAGGGATAGATGTTAGAGGTGACGCATTAAGCTGTGTTATTATCGACAAACTTCCATTTACCGCACCGGATGATCCGTTGTTGAAAGCGCGAATTGAAGATTGCCGAATGCGCGGTGGAGATCCATTTGCGCAAGTACAACTACCCGATGCCGTCATCACCTTGAAACAAGGGGTCGGGCGTTTGATCCGCGATAAACATGACAAAGGTGTACTGATCATTTGTGATAACCGTTTAGTCACCCGTGACTACGGTGGGCTATTTCTTGCCAGTTTACCGCCCATTCCACGTACGCGGGATTTGGACAAAGTAAAAGATTTCTTAAGTCAAATTTCAGTCACGACACCCGTAACTATTAACAACAATTAGAGACAGTAATGAGCGCAAAGATCCTTGCCTTAGACACAGCAACAGAGAACTGTTCTGTTGCTTTAATGATGAACGGCAAACTGTACGTTCGCAGTGAAGTTGCCCCTCGCGATCACACCAAGAAAATTCTACCCATGGTGGATTCCGTCCTCAAAGAAGCGGGCATCACCTTACAGGAACTAGACGCGCTAGCCTTTGGCCGTGGTCCGGGCAGTTTTACCGGAGTACGGATTGGCATTGGAATTGCACAAGGTTTAGCATTCGGCGCTGATTTACCTATGATAGGTATTTCGACCCTGGCAGCGATGGCGCAAGGCAGCTATCGTTTACAGGGTTACCAGCAGGTGGCGTGTGCAATTGACGCCAGAATGAGTGAGATTTACTGGGGTCGTTATACACGTAAAGAAGATGGCTCTTGGCAAGAGATAGATGCAGAGTGCGTCATTGCTCCTAATACTCTTGCTGAGCAAATCAAAGCTGACAGCATCACTTGGGGCTGCGCTGGAACGGGTTGGGCGGCTTATAAAGAAGAGTTAGATACGTTGCCTATCTCGTGTCAAATGGGGGAAGTATTGTACCCAGATGCACAGGATATGGTGTTTCTTGCTCAGTATGAGTTTGCTAAAGGAAACACGCTAACAGTGGAAGAGTCGAGCCCTGTTTACCTGCGTGATAACGTGGCTTGGAAGAAGTTACCGGGCCGAGAATAATCAGTTAAAGGCAAGGCGTTGCATTCGTCTTGCTCTAATTGAATAGGAACAGTATGGTTTCAATTAACGGTTTACCTCCTGCGATAGTGCCCGGTAGCAATAGGGCTAATCGCGCAAATAAGAACAATGGGGTAAAGAAAGGCGATGTCAAAACCGGAGTAGGCCAACCTACTAAGGTGGCGAATGCTGTTTCTCATTCAATTCGTCATGTCGATCCATCAGAGATTCATCAGGCTAATCTGGAATACGATCTTCCTGAAGGTCGATCAAGAAAGGCGATGGAAGAGTACATGGACGTGATGAACCAAGCAAAAAAAGAGGAACTTGCTCAACTGCTTGGAGTCGATATCTACATCTAATCCAACAAGGTCATTATGATGCGATCTTTTTCCACTTCTAAAACGCTACTATTGTTATCGTCCACATTGCTGCTTGGTGCATGCTCAAGCTTACCGGATGATCTTCGTGCCCGTAGTGATGCCGTGATCACCGATTACGCCACTTGGGTCAATACGCCAATCAATGAGCAAGATGAAGTCCGGCTGGGCGGCGTCATCGCCAGTGTGACTAATTTGGCGGATAAAACACGGATTGAAATAGTCAATTTGCCGATTAGCTCATCAGGCCGACCGGATATCGACCGCGAACCGCAAGGGCGTTTTGTTGGCTATGTTGACGGGTTTGTTGACCCAGTGGCTTATGCGAAAGATCGTTTGGTGACGCTAGTGGGAACCAGCCTTACTCCAGAAAAAGCCAAAGTAGGTGAGTTTGAATACACTTTCCCAACCATGGCCGTAAAAGGGCTACATTTGTGGCGAGTTGAAGAAAGAGTGGTCGTGAATGATCTCGGTACTTATATGTACCCTTGCCACAGCTTATATTGTCGTCAAATGTACATTGGTGCTCGTGAAGGGCGCGTGGTACAAGAAGTGAAATAGCGATGCAACAAAAACAGTACTCTCTTGCGCAAGGAATGATTGCGACTCAAGAGTTGGGAAACGCACAAACGGCCGACTTATCGGTCGTTTTTTTGCATGGTTGGTTAGATAATTCATCCAGTTTTCTTACCGTTATCAAAGCGTTAAGTCACCTTAATCCACAGTTACACCTTTGCGCAATCGATTTACCGGGACATGGCCTTTCAAGCCATAAAGCCGACGGTCATTTTTACCCATTTCATGACTATATTGATGATATTTACTCATTTTTGCTCAACTTATCACCAAACAGGTTAGTGATCGTAGGGCATTCCCTTGGTGCTTTAATCGCAAGTTGCTATAGTGCCGCCTTTCCTGAGCAAGTCGCAGGATTAGTTCAAATCGAAGGAATTGCTCCATTGGCTGAATCGCCACTAGAGAGTGTGGCCAGGCTGCGCAATGGCGTACTCAGCCGCCAGCGGATCCGGCGTAAGCCTCGTCGTAGGTTACCGAATTTAGAATACGCTGTTGCTCGCCGAGCCGAAGTCAACCAGTTAGAAGCAGCCTTGATCCAACCCATCGTTATTCGAGGGGTTGAGCGGCGTAATGACGAGTGGTATTGGCGTCATGACCCACAGTTAAACAGCGATTCCTTGTATCGCATGTCGTATGAGCATGCTCAGCACATAATGGCGCACATCCAATGCCCACAACGTGTGATTCTCGGTACACACGGTTTTTCTGAGTTACGAGCCGCTCGAGGCTATTTCGCCGATGATCGGCAAGAGATGTTCACTATTTCTGGTGGTCATCATTGCCATCTTGAGCAACCTTCGCAAGTCGCCGAACTAATTTTTGGCTTAGTTAACAAAATTTAAACAAGTGTTTGAGTGTTTCGTGCTCAAGCGCTTTGGCTGTGCTGTAATAGCGCACATAAAAATATCGCCGTAGAGCAGCCGCCAATAACGAGGAGTATTACCGTGGAGAAACCTTGGCTTTCACGCTATCCAACTGATGTACCTGAATTCATCAACCCTGATCAGTACCTCTCTTTGGTCGAAATGTTTGAGCAATCGGTTCATAAATATGCCGATCAACCAGCCTTTATGAATATGGGTTCGGTCATGACTTTTCGTAAACTGGAAGAGCGCAGCCGAGCATTTGCCGCCTATTTGCAAAATGAGCTGAAGCTGAAAAAAGGTGATCGTGTCGCCTTAATGATGCCTAACCTATTGCAGTATCCGGTCGCGTTATTTGGCGTATTACGAGCTGGGTTGATTGCGGTGAATGTTAACCCGTTGTACACCCCGCGGGAGCTTGAACATCAACTGAATGACGCCGATGCAAAGGCGATCGTCATCGTCTCGAATTTTGCCAATACCTTAGAGCAAATTGTTGAAAATACCTCGGTAAAACATGTGGTATTGACCAGCCTTGGACAGATGTTACCTAGAGCAAAAGGGACGTTGGTTGATTTCGTTGTGAAATATGTGAAAGGGATGGTGCCAAAATATGACTTACCAGGTGCCATTTCCATGCGTAAGGCGTTGCACAAAGGTCGCCGTTTACAGTATGTGAAGCCTTTTATGTCTGGCGACGACATTGCATTTTTGCAATATACCGGTGGTACAACCGGTGTGGCAAAAGGGGCAATTCTGACCCACCGCAACATGATTGCGAATGTGCTCCAAGCAAAAGGGGCATATGGCCCAGTATTGGCCGAAGGCCGCGAACTGGTTGTGACGGCATTACCGCTTTATCACGTATTTGCACTGACTGTAAACTGTTTACTGTTCGTCGAAATGGGTGGGCGTAACCTATTGATTACTAACCCACGCGATATTCCAGGCTTTGTCAAAGAGCTGCAAAAGTACCCATTTACTGCCATTACGGGGGTGAATACGCTGTTTAATGCGTTGGTCAACAACGAAGATTTCCATGAACTTGATTTCAAAAATCTTAAGCTTTCTGTTGGTGGTGGCATGGCGGTACAGCGCGCGGTGGCCGATCAGTGGAAAAAAGTGACGGGTATCCACCTGCTTGAAGGTTACGGTTTGACTGAATGTGCACCACTGGTGACAGGTAATCCTTATGATTTAAGTGATTATTCGGGAGCCATTGGTTTACCCGTTCCTTCAACCGAAGTGCGTATCGTTGATGATGAAGGCAAAGTGTTGGCTTATGATCAAGTCGGTGAGTTGCAAGTGCGTGGCCCACAAGTGATGCAAGGTTATTGGCAAAGACCGGAAGCGACGAAAGAAGTGATTGATGCCGATGGTTGGCTCTCTACAGGCGATATCGTCAAGTTTGACGAGCAAGGAATGGTCTATATTGTCGATCGCAAGAAAGACATGATTTTAGTCTCTGGATTCAACGTCTATCCTAATGAGATTGAAGATGTGGTTGCACTGCATGGCAAAGTATTAGAAGTGGCCGCTATCGGCCAGCCTCATGAAGTGTCTGGTGAAATCGTCAAGATTTATGTGGTTAAGCGTGATCCGAGCTTAACCAAAGATGAAATCATTGCCCATTGCCGTAAACATTTGACTGGCTATAAAGTGCCTAAGTTGATTGAGTTTAGGGAAGATTTACCAAAGAGTAATGTGGGTAAAATTTTACGCCGCGTACTTCGTGAAGAAAATGATGCGGCAATTGAACAAACAAAACGTGCCTAAGCATCAAGTCAGTATGAAAAAATAGTGCTAGAATGCCGACTCAAACCGTCGGCATTTTTATGTCCCCTCTAGTAGGGTTGCCCAAAGTGAGCCATTAGTGAACTACCAAATAATTACCCAGCCTAACGACCTACAACGTGTATGCCTTGCCGCGCGAGATGCCGATGTGGTGATGCTCGATACCGAGTTTGTCCGAGTGCGTACCTTTTACCCACAGCTCGGATTGATCCAGCTTTATGATGGTGAAAACCTCTCTTTAATCGACCCACTTGCCTTTGATGACATGGCCCCTTTTGTCGAGTTACTGCAAGACACCTCCGTGCTCAAAGTGCTGCATGCGTGTGGTGAAGATCTCGAAGTGTTTCATAATGCATTTGGCTGCACACCGTTTCCAATGGTCGATACTCAAGTAATGGCGGCCTTTCTCGGTCATGGACTGTCTACCGGATTTGCCGCATTGGTCAATGAATTCTTAGGGATTGAAATTGATAAAAGTGAATCGCGTACTGATTGGTTAGCAAGGCCTTTATCGCAAAAGCAGTTGGATTACGCTGCCGCCGATGTGTTTTATTTGCTGCCGATTTACGAGAAATTACTCGATAAAGTGACGCAGGCGGGCTGGTGGCAAGCGGCGCAGCAAGAATCTGAACTATTGAGCATCAAACGCATTAAACAGACTAATCCGGATTTGGCCTATTTGGATATCAAAGGGGCATGGCAACTAACACCGCAAGAATTAGCGATTCTCAAACCCTTAGCTACTTGGCGCTACGAAGAGGCGGTACGCCGTGATTTGGCGCTCAATTTTGTGGTCAAAGAGACAGATTTGCTGACTATCGCTCGTTTGGGATTGACGAGTGCAAGCCGTATGATTGATGAAGGGGCCGATCCGAGATCGATTCAACGTCACAGTGCCAAAATCATTGCATTGGTGAAAGCGGGCCAGCAGACTCCGGCTGATCAATACCCACCTAAAATCGACCCTTTGATGGACTATCCCGGCTATAAACAGTTGTTTAAACGGTTGAAAGATGAAGTCAAATCAGTGTCTCAAACTACGGGTTTAGCGACTGAATTTTTAGCCTCTAAAAAACAGCTCAACCAGCTATTGAGTTGGGTGTGGAAGAAAGAGAGAGATCCCGCGCAATTGCCGGATGTGATGCAGAGCTGGCGCTTACCTATTCTCGGTGAACGGCTCAACAAATTGGTTGAGTAAAATTGGTTAGTAAAGAGAAAGAGCCTGCAATTTTGCAGGCTCTTTTATCATAAGGATTACTTTTCTTCGTCTGGCAGTTTCACGTTCAATTCCAGCACAGAGATATCATCATCTTTGTGCTCAAAAGAGACTTCAACCATCGAAGGGTCAACCGCGACGTATTTGGCGATCACCTTGAGAATGTCTTCTTTCAATTGAGGCAAATAGGTCGGTGCAGGGTCATTTTCACTACGACGTTCGGCGACGATAATTTGCAAACGCTCTTTGGCAAGGCTTGCTGAGGTCGTTTTCTTTTGTGGTCGGAAAAACTCAAGTAGAGACATAATATTAACCCCCGAAAAGTCGTTTAAAGATGCCCTTTTTCTGCTCCGTTAGAAAACGAAACTCGACTTCTTGCCCTAATAAGCGCTCGACAGCGTCAGCATAAGCTTGGCCTGCGTCTGATTGATCGTCAAAAATAACCGGAACACCTTTGTTGGAGGCATTAAGCACCGCTTGGCTTTCTGGGATCACGCCAAGTAAAGAGATATGTAAAATCTCTTCAACATCTTCCACGCTCAACATTTCACCTTGTGTCACGCGAGTAGGGTTATAACGGGTTAATAAAAGGTGCTGTTTAACAGGCTCTAACCCTTGCTCTGAGCGCATTGATTTGGAATCCAAAATCCCTAAAATGCGGTCCGAGTCGCGCACGGAAGAGACTTCAGGGTTCGTCGTTACAATCGCTTCATCAGCAAAGTACAAAGCCATCAACGCGCCTTGCTCAATACCTGCTGGTGAGTCGCAAATGACGAAATCAAAGCCCATCGTATCGAGTTCATCCAAAACGCGCTTTACGCCCTCTTTGGTGAGCGCATCTTTATCACGGGTTTGTGAGGCAGGCAGAATAAACAGGTTTTCGGTGCGTTTATCTTTGATCATCGCTTGGTTAAGTGTCGCCTCACCGTTGATGACGTTGACAAAGTCGTACACCACGCGGCGCTCACAACCCATGATTAAGTCAAGGTTACGCAGACCGATATCAAAATCGATGACCGCTGTCTTTTTACCTTTTAAAGCCAAGCCAGAAGCAATTGCTGCGCTTGAGGTTGTTTTACCAACGCCGCCTTTTCCTGACGTTACAACAATAATGCGTGCCATTATGTTTTCCTTGTTAATTTTTAAATCGTGAGCGTTTCAAAATGCAGTGAATCATCAACCATGCTGAGCATCACTTTCTTCTGCCAAAACTCACTTTCAATTTGATCGCTAAGCCAATAATTTCCAGCAATGGAGACCAGCTCTGCTTGTAAATCGTGACAAATAATTTTTGCTTCCGTTTGGCCGCTGGCACCGGCAATGGCCCTTCCGCGCAGTGAACCATGAATGTGAATTGAACCATCGGCGATCACTTCGGCCCCCGCGCTGACGTGATTGAGGATCACTAAATCGCTATCTTTGGCATACACTTGCTGGCCAGAGCGAATGGGCGTGCGAATCACCTTGGTTGGCGCGATTTGAGCGGGTGCTTGAGAAGGCGACTTGCTTGCCGCCATCACGGCAAAGCCGGCTTCTGAGGCTAAGTTTTGGCTGCGTTTATCACGGCAACCTGTCACACCGACCGGGATCATTCCCGCTTCAGTGATGCCTTGTTTAAGTATCGCAAAATCAATATCGCCAATCACTTTAGCAATATTGATCACCACAGGTGCAGAGGCAAAAAAAGCAGGAGCTTGGGCGACTTTTTCCTTGAGAAACTCAACGGTATTGGCAACTTCACTGTCGCAAAGGTGTAACACTGACAAAGTAAAACTGCTACCTTTTAGGTCAGGAGTATTCGACATCTTATATTGACCTCAATAACTAATGGCTTCACTAGAAAGGGCGTTGCCTGAAACTAGGGTTGTCATGTTATATTCCCTGACTTAGCTCAGCAAGTTATCTTGCGGTCAAATGTTTGTTTTAATCTCAAATTTGGTAAAAGTTTAACGTTTCTAACTTAATTGGCTCGAAAAGCCAGTTTATTACAATAAAAGGTTTGTCATGCTTTGCTCTATCTACAAAAGCTCTAAAAAAGAAGGTGCCTATCTCTACGTTACTAAAAAGGATGACTTTTCACAGGTTCCTGACACATTAATGGCGATGTTCGGTAAACCTACTTTAGTCATGGTAGTGAAACTGGAAGGGCGTACACTTGCCCAAGTGAACATTGAAAAAGTAAAAGAGTCTCTAGAAAATGAGGGTTTTTTCCTACAGTTACCGCCACCGCCACAAAATTTATTAGAACAATATAAGCAGCAAAAGGCTCAGCAAAAAGATAGCTAAGTTTTCAGCTCAAGGAGGACGATTTGAGAAAGTTATTGTCAGTCGTATTGGGATTAAGCCTCTCCACGCCATTGATGGCGAATGAGGTTAGTTTTGAACACTATGTTGAAGGCTTGAAGCAGCAAGCACGAAATGAAGGCATTTCAGAGCAAATTTTAATCGATGCGTTTAAAAATGTGGAGTACAAGCCACGTGCTGTGACGGCCGATCGCAATCAACCAGAAAAGAAACTAACGCTGGATGAATATATCCCACGCGCGGTTCCAGAATGGAAAGTGAACCAAGCAAAGGCGCTGTATGAAAAGCACTATGCAGAGCTTAGCCGCATTGGCGAACAATATGGCGTGCAACCGCGCTTTATCGTGGCTTTGTGGGGCGTAGAAAGTAATTTTGGTGCGTTGACCGGTGGTTTTAGTGTTATTGATGCGCTGACGACTATGGCTTATGACGGTCGTCGAGAAGAATTTTTCCGCAAGGAGACGATGGCCGCGTTGCAAATTCTACAGCAAGGTCATATCCAAGCTGATGAGATGAAAGGTTCATGGGCTGGCGCGATGGGACAATGCCAGTTTATGCCGAGTTCGTTTTTGGCGTTCGCTTCCGATGGTAACGGCGATGGCAAAAAAGACATTTGGCGCTCAAAGGAAGATGTATTCGCGTCGACGGCCAATTATCTCAGCCAATCGGGATGGGATGATAAATACACTTGGGGCCGTCAAGTTAAAGTTCCGCATGGGTTTGACCGCACTTTAGAAGGACGACAGCCCGAAAAAGGGAAATCACTGAGAGAGTGGAACAAGCTCGGTATTACCCGTTACGAAGGTAAACCACTGCCTAATTTAGACAACGTTCAAGCTTGGCTTATCATGCCAGATGATGAAAATGGCCGCGTTTACTTGGTATACAACAACTATAATGTGTTGATGAAGTGGAACCGTTCATATTATTTTGCCCTCGCGGTGAGCCATTTGGCGGATAGAATTACCTATTGATTTGAACCTTAATTGAACGCAAAGGGCTCATCATGAGCCCTTTGCTATTTCTGGAGAGCGTGTGCTAGTTGAACGTGCAGGGCAAATGGTGATATTTGCTGCGTTAATCAAACATCAAGGCTTTACCGCTGCGGCCAAAAGCTTAGGCGTATCAGTATCGCATGTTAGTAAGCAGTTGGCCTTACTGGAAGCCTCGCTCGGGGTGAAACTCGTTCAGCGAACCACCCGCAGCTTCACCACAACCGAGGCTGGAGAGGCTTTTTATCGCCATTGTATTGCGGTCGTTGGGTTGATGGATGCTGCGCAGTCTGAAATGGAAAGCCAGCGTGATGAGGTGTCTGGGCTGATTAAGCTTGGTCTTTCACAGTCGTTTGGTTCTTTGCACATTTTGCCAGCACTGGAGGCGCTTCGTCAGCGTTATCCAAAACTGCAAGTGGAAGTGCATTTGTTCGATTATCGAGTCGATATGCTCGAAGAAGGGCTTGATTTGTGGGTGACCAACAACGAACATTTGCCGGAAGGGTACGTTGCGCAGCGTCTCGCCGATTGCCAATTTGTGCTGGCGGCATCACCGGAATACTTATTAAACCATTCACCCCCTCAGACACCCGGTGATCTGTTAGGTCACAACTGTCTTATCTACCGCAGTTGGGAGCGAGATTACACCAGTTGGTCGTTTGCCAATCCAGAGCAAAAGGTCAACATCAATGTGTCGGGTAACTATTCGGTGGATTTAGCCGAAGCCGTCCGTGACGCCGCCGTGGCAGGGTGGGGTGTTGCTTACTTGGCGACTTATTTAATTCGAGATGAATTTCGAACTGGTAAACTGATCCAGTTGTTGCCAGATTGGCACGCAAATCAAAGCATGCCTTTTTATGCGGTTTACCCGAGCCGACAACATATGCCGAAGAAAACCTCAGCCGTGATTGAATTTATCAAGGCTTTAATCGGTACACCTTGCTACTGGGATACTCAGTTAGAGCCTTACATCCGTTTGACAAAAGTGTAATGTATTATTTCCAAACTCAGAAACATCTTTTCCATATGGAAAATATAAGCCTAGGCAATCGTTTAGCTTGTTACAAATCAACAGCTTGAAACAAGAGGCTTAAGGCTGCTATTTTTAAGCACACCTCTGTAACATTTGCGACTTGCGCATTCGTTTTCGCACGATAGAATGCGCGCCTTTCCTATCCCCGTTATCTGGATTGACAGCAAATGAACTCATTACTTGGCGTCGTCGCCATCTTATTTACGGCTTGGCTACTTTCTACCAATAGAAAAAACATCCAACTTAGAACCGTGTCGCTCGCTTTTTTATTGCAAGTAGGCTTTGCACTATTGGTTCTGTATGTCCCTATGGGGAAAGAAGTACTCAACAGTGTCACGGGTGCGGTATCGAATTTGATCAATTATGGGCAAGAGGGAATTGGCTTTCTCTTTGGCGGTTTAGCCAATGGTAGCGTTGGTTTTGTGTTTGCGATTAATGTGCTTGGCATCATCATTTTCTTCTCCGCTTTGATCTCCGGTTTGTACCACATTGGTTTGATGCCTAAAGTGATTAATTTGATTGGCGGTGGTTTGCAAAAATTATTGGGTACGGGGCGTGCAGAGTCACTGTCAGCCACGGCGAACATTTTCGTCGGCATGATTGAAGCGCCGTTAGTCGTTAAGCCCTATTTAAAGCACATGAGTGATTCGCAATTTTTTGCGGTGATGACGTGTGGCTTAGCCTCGGTTGCGGGCGGAACGTTAGTTGGCTATGCCTCACTGGGCGTTAACCTTAACTATCTTATTGCGGCGGCATTTATGTCAGCTCCAGCCGGTTTGTTGATGGCGAAAATTTTGGTGCCGGAAACCGAAGCGCAAAGTCAGCAGGTGGCCAACGAAGAGGTTGAGATACCAAAAGCAACCAATGTGGTTGAAGCCGTGGCTGATGGGGCAATGTCTGGGCTTCGTATCGCGGTTGCGGTTGGGGCAACGTTACTGGCCTTTATCAGTGTGATTGCGCTACTCAACGGCCTATTGGGCTGGGTGGGCGGTCTGTTTGGCTTAACCCTTAGTTTTGAATTGATTTTAGGCTACCTATTTGCTCCAGTTGCGTGGCTGGTGGGCATTCCATGGAGCGAAGCGATGACGGCAGGCTCACTGATTGGTAATAAAATTGTCGTGAACGAGTTTGTCGCTTTTATCCAATTGATGGACGTAAAAGATTCGCTCAGTGAACATTCTCAAGCGATTGTAACTTTTGCTCTGTGCGGCTTTGCCAATATTTCGACCATGGCAGTATTGATCGGTGGTTTGGGCAGTTTGGTGCCAGAGCGTCGCAGCTTCATCTCTCAATATGGTTTTCGAGCGATCAGCGCTGGCGTGCTGGCTAACTTGATGAGTGCTGCACTTGCTGGGGTTATTTTGTCGCTATAAACGTAGCGTTTCTATTGGTTACGAAAACCCACCATACATTTTGTATCTTCGATGCCGGCTAACAGAGCCGGCATTTTTATCCATCCATCTCACCAAAATAATATTGACCATATCAATTTCTCAACGACGTGTGATTAGGTAAGTTCGTGAAGTCCGCCGAAAAAGATTTGCAAGCGGTGTTGATGTTGAAATTATGCCGTGATTTTGAGCTGAGATAATTAAAATTATCAGTTATTTAGAGTGCAATTCTCGTCCTCTAGCTTATTAGTTATATACCCTGCCTACTTGATGTTGCCTTGTCTTTATCTCGCGTATTGCAGGCCACCACGTCAAGTTACTTGGGAACGGGTTAATTATTCATAAGCAAAGGAGAGAACAATGAGTTCTTATCTACTCAGAGCTGCCATCATTACAACGTTAGGGATAAGCTACCAAGCTCAAGCCTATAACTGTGATGGCTTGGGCTCTTGGGATACGGCCGCCATTTATACGTCCGGCGATAAAGTGACGCAATCTAACGCAGCCTATCAAGCCAACTATTGGACGCAGGGAAATGATCCTGCAAGCAATAACGGCCCCTGGGCATTTTGGCTATCACTCGGGCAGTGTGACAGCGGTGGTGGCAATGTTCCACCCACGCTAAATCTCGTTTCTCCTGCCAATAATGCACAAATCCCACAAGGCAGCTTAATCACGCTGCAAGCCACCGCGTCTGATAGCGATGGTAGCGTGGCACAGGTTGAATTTTTGATTAATGGCGTGTCGATCGCCGTCATCACACAAGCGCCTTTCCAAACCGATTGGACTGCCGCTTTAGGCGCAACCCAAGTGACTGCAATTGCCACTGATAATCAGGGTGCGACTACGTCAACAGAGTCAACCATCTCGGTTACGCCTGTTGGTGGTTTAGTGCCTCCTTCCATCTCCTTAACCAGCCCAACAGGTGCTGAGCAGCTAGCGGCTGGTGACTCATTGACGCTAAGCGCTAATGCCACCGATTCGGATGGAACCGTCACGCAAGTTGATTTTTATGTGGATGGACAACTCGTCGCTTCAGATACTGCAGAACCTTATGCCCACGATTGGACTGCTGTCTCAGGCTCTCACACCTTTAAAGCCAAAGCGACGGATAATGATAACCAAACGACTCATAGCCAAGAGGTCGCCTTGGTTGTATCTGGAGGCTCAAGTGGTGGTTGTGCAGGTTTAGCAACCTATGTGGCGGGTAGCAGTTACGCTGCGGGCGAACTGGTGCAAAACAATAATCAAAAGTTCCGTTGTGATATCGCAGGTTGGTGCTCTTCCAGCTCAGCGTGGGCCTATGAGCCGGGCAAAGGAAGTTATTGGCAAGAAGCGTGGACAGGAATGGGCGCGTGCGCCACGCCACCTACCGTTTCATTGACAAGCCCTGCTGATAATGAAGTGATTCTGGCTGGTTCTACCATCCTGCTCAGTGCACAAGCTAATGATGCCGATGGCAGTGTAGTACAAGTGGAATTTCTTGCTGATGGCACGAGCCTTGGCGTAGTAAACCAAGCGCCTTATTCGGTTGAGTGGGTTGCGAACAAGGTAGGAAGTACCACACTCAAAGCCATCGCAACCGATAATGACAATAATAGCGCTGAAAGTCAGATTAACGTTTCAGTGAGCGATCAAGCGTTAGTGGTGTCGTTAACATCGCCAACGTCAGGGCAAACCGTCGGTTTAGGTAAACCAGTCAATATTGCTGCCAATGCGACGTCACTCACTGGTGCTGTTTCTAAAGTCGATTTCTTAGTGAATGGAGCGGTGGTCGCAATTGATACCAGTGCGCCTTATGCCTACACTTGGACACCTACGGCTATCGGCGAATACACAGTGGCTGCGCAAGCTTATGATGTAGGCAGTAGTGTATTGTCAGACGCAGCTGCCGTGAAGGTGGTTGAACAGACACAGAAAAAGCACAAATTGATCGGTTACTGGCATAATTTTGTCAATGCTGCTGGCTGCCCAATGCGTCTCGCTGATATGTCTGATGCGTGGGATGTGATCGATATTGCATTTGCCGATAATGACCGCAACAGTAATGGAACCGTGCATTTCAATCTTTTCGCAGGCGATGCGCATAGTAGCTGTCCCGCCTTAGATGCTACCCAGTTCAAGCAAGATATGGCGACCTTGCAAGCCAAAGGCAAAGTTTTTGTTTTGTCACTTGGTGGCGCTGAAGGCAACATTACGCTCAATACTGACAGTGATGAAGCGCACTTTGTTGATAGTTTGACGGCGTTGATCAAAGAGTGGGGTTTTGATGGCTTGGATGTTGATTTAGAAAGTGGTTCTAACTTAATGCATGGCTCGCAAATTCAAGCGCGCTTGGGCCGGGCATTAAAGCAAATTGAAGCCAACATCGGCGGTGATATGTACCTGACCATGGCACCAGAACACCCTTATGTTCAAGGAGGAATGGTGGCTTATAGCGGCATTTGGGGTGCGTATATTCCTATCATCAATGAGGTTCGTGACACACTCGATCTACTTCATGTTCAGCTTTATAACAACGGTGGGTTACCAAACCCTTATCTACCGGGTGCAGCTCCTGAAGGTTCGGTGGATATGATGGTCGCTCAATCAAAAATGCTGTTAGAAGGGTTTGATTTGGCCGATGGTTCACGCTTTGAACCACTGCGTGACGATCAAGTTGCAATCGGTTTGCCTTCTGGCCCGAGCTCTGCCAACTCTGGGCAAGCGCCCACACAAAACATTCTTGATGCGTTGGACTGCTTAACCAAGGGAACCTCTTGCGCGACGGTGAAACCGAGTTTCAACTACCCTAACTACGGTGGTGTGATGACATGGTCTATTAACTGGGACGAACACGACGGCTACAATTTCTCTACGCCAATAGGCAACAAACTGACGCAAATGAATAATGCCCAATAAAGGCTAAGTTGGTTTATAACGCAAGAACCCCAGCGCAGTGCTGGGGTTCTTTTTGGCTCGCTCATCATAGCTATCAATAACCACTAGCAATAATCAATAACAAGATCAGTTATTGGGGTGAAATTGCTCGCATGCCAACAGGGTGTTTTCAATCAAACTGGCAACCGTCATTGGCCCGACACCACCCGGAACAGGGGTGATCAAGCTTGCTTTGGTGCGCGCTACATCGTACTCGACATCGCCAATCAGTTTGCCTGACTCCAAGCGGTTGATGCCCACATCAATCACCACGGCACCTTCTTTAATCCATGCACCGGGAATAAAATTGGGTTTACCAACGGCCACCACCAACAAATCAGCTTGGCGAACATGGTGCTCTAAATCTTTAGTGAAGCGGTGGCATGTGGTTGTGGTGCAACCAGCCAGTAGCAGCTCTAACGTCATTGGTCGGCCGACAATATTGGATGCGCCCACAATCACCGCATGCTTACCACGCAGTTGAACGTTATAGCGCTCAAGCAAAGTGATGATCCCTTTGGGCGTGCAAGAGCGCAGTTTAGGAATGCGTTGGGCTAAACGGCCCACATTGTAAGGGTGAAAACCATCGACATCTTTTTCAGGAACAATGCGTTCAAGCACATGGGTTGTGTCAATCCCAGCAGGTAAGGGCAGTTGCACTAAAATGCCGTCAATTTCAGGGTCGGCATTGAGCTTATCGATTAACGCCAGTAGTTCCTCTTCACCTGCAGTGGCCGGAAGATCATAGGATTTAGAAACAAAACCTACTTCTTCACAAGCACGACGTTTGCTGCCGACATACACTTGTGACGCAGGATCTTCTCCCACCAGCACCACCGCTAACCCCGGAGCGCGAAGGCCCATTTGAGTGCGAGCTTTTACCCGCGCCGCTACTTCAGAGCGAACCGTCTGGGAGATGAGTGTCCCATCAATATTTTGAGCAGTCATGGCTTTCCTTACACATTGGTCGCAAATATTTTTGGGCGCATTGTCGCAGATATTTAAAGTAACATCTATAAGCAAACGTTTGCTTTGTTCTGTTTTTCGTCACATGGTTAGCGAATGGCAGTTTTTTAGGCATTTGAAACAGAATGTTAGAGAAAGCGATTGATTTACGGAGTTCAACTCGTATAATCCTGTCCCTGTAGCGCGCCCTTAGCTCAGCTGGATAGAGCACGTCCCTTCTAAGGATGTGGTCGTAGGTTCGAATCCTACAGGGCGCGCCATTTATTCAAGAAAGCCCCGATAACTCAAAAAGTTGTCGGGGCTTTTGTTTTTCATGTTCATCCGTTCGGTTTTTTACTCCGATGGTACTTTTGTGCAGAGTGTTGATAATTTCATCGCTTTCATCTTATTACATCTTGCTCCTACTGGCTTCGCAAAACGCACCTTCTTAGCTATCCCACGAATATTTTGTGCCACACTCTATGTGAAATTTAATTCATATGGAGGGTGCGTAATGAATCTAACCAAATCTTCTTTAGTGACATGGTTTATCTGTTTTAGCCCAATGGTGGTAAGCCATCAGTTGTATCCTGATGTCGATACTCCACGGCTTAACGAAGCGCAGCTTGCAGAGAGCCAACTGCCATTTTCTCTGATTAGCGATGATGAGTTTGTTTTTCGACCTCATCAACGTCCTTTCAATATTGAAGATTTTATTGGTACCCATCAGCCAAATTGGCTTGAGCTTGTCGAGTCAGTTAGCCATTGGGCTGGGGCAACGGGGGTTGATCCTCGAGTGTTATTGACCACTTTAGCGTTATTAGAGCAAGAGAGTGCTTCGGAGCAAAGCTTGGACGATAGACAGCGGCAGATCAAAGATATTGCGAATCAACTGTCTCAGCGTTTCTATCACTATCAAGAAAGTTCATCGGCTCTTCAATACAATGCTGCGACGTTAGCGGTCATGCAGCAATTGAATCGGGTGGATGATTGGGCATTATGGAAATCGCAATATGAGCTTTGGTTTGGTGCTTTCAGCGAACCACAAAACACACCAGCTCCTATGCGTATGGGAAACCTCATTGCTTCGCCT
Organism: Vibrio sp. V09_P4A23P171; assembly: GCF_963875615.1. Lineage (NCBI taxonomy): Bacteria > Pseudomonadati > Pseudomonadota > Gammaproteobacteria > Vibrionales > Vibrionaceae > Vibrio > Vibrio sp. V09_P4A23P171. The sequence goes on along the minus strand of NZ_CAWNMR010000022.1, from coordinate 171,145 downwards.
AGTGAGGGGTTTATGCAGTGGCCATGGCGCAAAGGGTATCAGTGGATACCTAACGGTACGCATGCGCACAGTGGTTCAGGTTTTCCGCTTTCTTCAATCGACGTTTCTTACGATTGGCCAGCTTGGGGCGCGCCAACTTACAGTGTAACGGCCGCGCATGATGGCTACGTGTCGGTGATGTCTCGGTGCCAACTGCGCGTGACGCATCCAAACGGTTGGGCGACGAACTATTACCATATGGACGGAATCCAAGTCGCGAATAATCAGTGGGTGACGAAAGACAGTAAGTTGGGTGTTTATGCTAATCAGCGTTCCATTGCTTTGTGTGAAGGTGGATCGTCCACCGGCCCTCACTTGCACTTCTCATTGCTTTATCAAGGGCGTTTTCAATCTTTACAAGGTGTGAGTTTTGGGCCATATAAGGTTCAGACTGGGCGATATAGTTACGATAATCATTGCCAATATACATGGCTGTATGACCAACGTAAGCAGCAGAAATTCTGCTTATGGCAACCTATTTATAATTAAGGTTTACGCTGAAATGTTGTGATGGAAAATGTTGGTGCAAGGTTCTCTCTTACACCAACATTCATTTTGTGCTCAACCGATTTGTTGTGTCGTGAGCCGATCACTGACTTATCGTTCTTTAACGACGAAACGAACGGTTACGTGCGGAACGCTCTTTATGGGCAGAAGCCGCTTTAGCCTGTGAGTTTAAAATGGAATCAACCGTCAGCTCCATTGGCTCTTTAGGTTTGAGGCCATGTGGGAAAGTGCGCGCGCGCGGTGGCAGATCATATTCTTCAGCTGAAGCGCGTGGCATACGTTTAAAGCGATATAGGTAGAAGTTTTCTACTTTCTCTCTCGCCCAATCGGTTTTATTGAGATATTTCACGCTGCTGGCAACCGATGGGTTGGTATGGAAGCAGTTAAAACGCATTGCCGTATCGAGAATATCCCAACCGTAAAAATCCACTAGTTCTTGCAGTAATGTTTCTAACTTAAGACCGTGTAATGGGTTATTTCTTTGTAATTCAATTCTTTCTTCTTCAGTCATCATAACGAGTTCCTAAGTAGTTCACTAACCGAGGCCAGCAGGGGTGTATGGTTTTCGTTGGTTTTTTATTCAAACAACGTGGCATCACGAATGATCATCTCTTAACACGCTAGTTGAAGGGGCCGCATTCTAACAGAATTCAGTGACCCTCCCTAAGATTATCGTGCGGAAGATCAGCGTTGTTTGATTGGTCAGATTTTTCTGCGTTCAATAAAAAGGACATAGCGCTTAAAGAGCTTGGATTGTCGTCTTTACACAGATTTACTTGTTACTTCATCTACTTTACGTTGTGCTTGTTACTCTTAGATAACCTTTCTATTTAAGTGGTTATTGTGATGAGCAGAGTAAGCAAAACGGTATTGATTGTGATGGTGGTTGTCTCGGTATTATGGATGCAAGCCGAGCCAACGCTTTTGGTGTCTGAAAACCTCTTCAAGTGGCGATCGGCTTTTATCCAGTGGTCGGGCATTTTGTCCATTGTGGCGATGTCATTGGCTATGGTGCTGGCGCTTCGTTTGCCCCTTGTTGAGCAGTGGACACAAGGAATCGATAAAGGCTATCGGATACACAAATGGCTGGGCATTTCGGCCACGTTGCTTGGTTTATTTCACTGGCTTTGTTACCAGATACCGAAATGGATGATCGCACTTGAGCTCCTGACTAAACCTAATCGGCTCAATGGCTCTGGCCCACAGGGGAACTTGTCGGGTTTTGCGCTTTGGGTAAAAGAGATGCGCCCGATGGGGTTAGCCATTGGCGAATGGGGGTTCTACTCATTATTGCTGCTGGTGGGTGTATCACTGTGGCTAACCATTAAATACAAACCGTTTCGCTTATCGCACCGTTTGATGGCGGTGGTGTACCTTTTGCTGGCTGGGCATTCGGTATTATTGTTGAAAAAGGCGTATTGGGGCTGGCCGATTTATTGGTTAGTGTTGATGTTTATTGCGCTTGGCTCCGCGGCAGCAGTCTACAGTTTGCTTGGATTTGTGGGCCGAAATGCACGTTATTCAGCGAAGATTAGCGCATGCCACTACTGCGCAGCGAGCCAAACGTTAGATTTAAGAATTAAGATGGAGAAACCTTGGCCCGGACACAAAGCAGGGCAGTTTGCCTATTTGAGTTTTGTTGGCGAAGAGCCGCATCCGTTTACTATTGCTTCGTACAATAAGGCTAATGAGCTGCGATTTTTGATCAAAGAGCTCGGCGATTTTACCACTGGCCTTTATAAGAGAATTACCGTGGGTGAGCCGATTGAGGTCGAAGGTCCATATGGACGATTTGAGTTTTATAGTGATAGGCCACAAGTCTGGATTGGTGGCGGTGTCGGCATCGCTCCATTTATGGCTGGGTTAGATTATTTACACACGGTAAAAGCGCATCCGGCTACTTATCTGTTCTTCTGCTGCCATCATGCAGAGCAAGCCCTGTGTGATGAGCTTAAGCAGAAAGCATTGCGTGCAGGTGTCTCCCTCACAGTGATTGATTCAAGCATTGCGCCGCATTTGTCTGCTGAGACTATTGCTCGCCAGTGTGGTGATTTACGCGGTTTTGAGTTTTTCTTTTGTGGCCCTGTTGCGTTTTCACGGACTTTAAAACAGGCGTTGAAGCCTTACCATGTAGACGTTGAAACTCAGTTCCATGAAGAGTGGTTTATGATGCGTTGAGTATTTGTTGTGAAATGACCAAGCCCCATGTTTTCTAAGAATTACAGCACGAACAACAGATAGTGACCTTGCGAAAAAGAATAGATAAATCAAGTCACTTACTTGAATAAAATTCATATTGCACTTCAATGTTATTCACTATGATCTTGCTCACGGTATGCTTCAATGGCACTGACCAATAAAGCATTATGGATACGATATTATGAGCAAATTAACCCTTCTTGATGGTGGCATGGGGCGTGAATTAAAAAGAATTGGCGCTCCTTTTTCTCAGCCACTTTGGAGCGCGCAAGCGCTGATTGAATCTCCACAACATGTTCGTTTAGCTCACCAAGGATTTATTGATAGCGGTGCCGACATCATCACGGTGAATAGCTATGCGTGTGTCCCTTTTCACTTGGGCGAGTCACTATATCAAACCGATGGTGCAAGGTTAGCGAACTTAGCCGCGCAGATTGCTGCGGAAGTAGCACAACAGTCAGAACGTCCGATTTTAGTGGCGGGTTCTATGCCACCGGCTATGGGAAGCTATCGGCCTGATCTCTTTCAAGCCGAAGTCGCACGAGCGATTTCACTCACTTTGTATCAAGCACAAGATCCTTATGTGGACGTCTGGTTAGCGGAGACGATTGCCAGTTTAGAAGAGTTGAGCATGATTCAATCGGTGTTTGCCTCATCAACCAAGCCTTGCTATTACGCACTGACTCTGAAAGATGACTCTAATATCGCACAATTGCGTTCTGGGCAGTCAGTGTCTGAAGCCGCAGAACAAATCTATTCTGCGGGTGGGGCGGGTATTTTCTTTAACTGCTCAATACCCGAGGTGATGGCTGATGCCATTCAACAGGCGAAAATGGTGTTGGAAGGCCGAGCGCAAAAGATTGAAATCGGCGTTTATGCAAACAGTTTTACGCCGATTAAATCGGATCACGCCGCTAACGAAACCGTACAAGCCATGCGTGAGTTTAGTGCAGAAAATTATCTCGCATTTGCCAAGCAGTGGTATGCCCTCGGTGCAACCGTGATCGGCGGATGTTGTGGCATCACCCCTCGCCATATTCAAGCACTTTATGAATGGAGGCGCAGTTTTGAAAAATCTTAATTATGGGTTGGCTTTTCCTGCGATTGCGTTAGTGCTTGTTTTGTTAACGGTATCTGCGCTTTATCCAGCCACCTCTCAAGCGATGGCGGCGCAAGCTATGGGTTGGGTGAGCCACTGGTTTGGCTGGTTAGTACAGATGGCAAGTTTGGCGTTAGTGGTTTTTTTACTGTGGCTAGCGTGTTCGAAATACGGCCGTATTCGTTTAGGTGAAGAAAAAACCGAATACAGTAATTTTTCTTACGGCGGGATGATTTTTACCGCTGGCGTCGGGGCGTCACTCATTTTCTTGGGGCGATAGGTGAACCGATGTATTACTTACAATCACCGCCGTTATTTGCTGAGCCTAATAGTTATCCTGCTGCGGCATGGGCCGTTACCTACTCTATTTTTCATTGGGGTATTACAGGCTGGGCGATTTACTGCTTTCCAGCGATTCCGTTTGCTTATGCATTTTATGTACAAAAAAAACGCACGTTAAAAGTTTCCAGTTTGTGTTCTTCGGTAGTGGGTGACCATCCTTTGGTGGCAAAAAGTATCGATCTATTGTCGATTTTTGGTACGTTGGCCGCGTTTGCTAGCTCTCTAGCCTTAACTGTGACCTTGGTCAGCGCCGGTGTGGCAGAGCTGTTACAGATTGAGAATAGCCTTGGCTTACAAGGCACAATTATTGTGCTTTTTGTGGCTGCGTTAGTGGTTGTGATGGGGGTTGGTTTTAATCAAGGCATCAACATGATTTCTAACTGGACAGTCAGCATGGCGGTGTTGTTTGCCCTGTTTGTATTATTGGCGACTCAACCTTCTTTCATTCTTAATAGTTTCACTGACTCACTGGGCGTGATGTTGGATAATTTCTTTAGAATGTCATTGTGGACAGACCCTGTTCAGCAAAGTGGTTTTGCACAAGGCTGGACTCAGTACTATTGGTTTTGGTATTACGCGTACTTGATTATGATGGGCCTATTCATCACGCGAATTTCTCGTGGACGAACGATTCGTGAAGTGGTTTTGTACACCATCTCGATGGGCGCTTTGGGCTGCGCATTTTTTATCTCCATTTTTGGTGGCTATGCGGTGTGGGCTCAAATGCTGGGCGGTTTACCCGTTCAGGGCTGGATGGCAGAAGGTGGCTTAACCTACGCAGTGGTTTCATTGATAAAAACCTTGCCTGGGGGAAATGGGGTGCTTGGGCTATTTCTGCTCATTCAGTTTTTATTGATGCTGACCACTATGTCCAGTGCGAGTGTTGCGACGGCGATGCTCACCACCAATGAATTGGCTTTGAATGGTGATCCCGATAATCGAGTAAAATTGCTTTGGGCCTGTGCGATTGGGCTGATCAGTTTAAGTGTATTTTTGGCTGGGGGAGGGATTGAAACCATTAAGTCGCTTTGTGTGGTCGCAGGCCTTCCTATGATGTTCATTTACGCCATCATGCTCAAAACCTTTTTACATACTTTAGGCATTTTGCCCAATCAGCATAAGCGGGAATCTGATCAAGAGCCCGTGTTAATGAAAGTCACTTAAAGCAAGCCTTAACCTTATAGCGTTTAGCAAAACAAGCCAGCACGATGAAGATGCTGGCTTGTTGTATTGAAAGAAGACCAATGACTCTCTTTGAGGTTTAAATATTATTGAGAACCATGAAATGGGTCGAAAGTGGGGTGAAGTCGATCATCACATAGCTCTCTTGTTCGTTGACGAAGAGCGTCAGCGTTTGTTGATTTAGCGGATCGAATAAAGTGTGCTCACCACAGGTTAACTGCCAATAAGTGGTCAATGCTTTAGGTAAATGCAGTTTTACGGTTTTGCCACTTGTGGCACTGAAGTTCGCTGCGATGATCAGCTTTTGTGACGGGTTAGAGCGAGCAAAGGCAAATAAGTAATCTTGTTGGTCGGAGAAGTGTTCAACATTGGCGGCGTACAGATCATGATATTCACCGGTCAGTGCGGGGCTCTGTTTGACTAAATTCAGTAATGTTGAGTAGAAATGGCGCAGCTGCTTCTCGCTCTCGTTTAATTGGCCACCATCAAATGCGCCGTTATTCATCCATTTTTGGTGTTGTGGAACACCGATATAGTCAAAAATAGAGGTGCGAGAAGGCTGGCCAAAGCCGGCATGTTCCGCTCCCGGTTCGCCCACTTCTTGCCCAAAATAAAGCAAGGTTGGTGAGCTGGATAAACAGGCTGAAATCAACATGGCTGGGCGTGCTTTATGTGCTTCCCCTGCAAATTCAGGCGAGGCAATTCTCTGCTCGTCATGGTTTTCCAAGAAATGCAGCATGTGATGCTCAATGTCGCGCAGTTGATATTCAATACGACCAATCTCTTTGGTAGAGCCGTGTCCTTGCATGATGGCTTTGAGACTATCGTAAAGGTCGACTTTGTCGTACAGATAGTCCATTTTCCCGAGCTGGATGTAATCGCGGTATAAATCTGGCTGATACACCTCTGCCATTAAAAAAGCATCGGGGTTGTGTAGTTTAATTGCCGAGTTGAGATAGCTCCAAAATTCAATCGGTACCATTTCGGCCATATCATAACGAAAGCCATCCACGCCTTTATCGAGCCAATAAAGAGCGATATCCCTAAATTTACGCCATGAATCTGGGACACTTTTGTCTTGCCAGAAAACGGCGTGTTCAAGGTGAGATAGGAAACGGTATTGCTGCGGAAGCTCGGCAAAATCTTTGCCTCCATCAGGTTTGATGCCGTAGTTTATTTTGACGGTTTCATACCAATCATCGATGTTCGGTTTGGCTAAACGAGATCCATTGCCTGTCCATTTTGCGGGGTGTTCGTAAAACGGGGTGGCTAAATCTGGGTGGCATTCACCGCCCAACGGTAGCAATGAGGTGGGAATATCTGGCAGTTTAAAGGAGGTGTCGGGTAGGTAATAGAAGTTATTGTCCCTGGCGTATTGCACACTGGTATCATCATTTTCACCAAAATCATTGACCCCGAGAGGGTTATTGAGCCCTTGATATTGGCGCGCCACGTGGTTAGGGACAATGTCAATGATGACTTTCATGCCCGCTTGGTGTGTACGCTTAATCAAGGCTTCAAATTCGTGATTGCGCTGAGCTGGGTCGTGGGCTAAATCAGGGTTTATCGAATAGTAGTCTTTAATGGCGTAAGGCGAGCCCGCTCTACCTTTGACAACACTTGGGTGATCATTCTCTATTCCCCATGCACGGTAATCACCCACCAGTGCGTGATGTAAAACACCGGTATACCAAATATGAGTGATCCCAAGTTGATGAATTGCATTGAGTGCATCGTCAGTGAAGTCACTTAATTTACCGACGCCATTTTGTTCTTTCGTTGCCCAAGGTGTGTAGCAACAGTTTGTATTACCGAATAAGCGCGTGAAAACTTGATAGATAGTGTATTTGTTGTAAGCCATAACGTGTCAACCTAAGCGATGATGGGATGCGAGAAATAGGAGATGAGTTGCAGGCTAATAGAAGTTGATGAAGACAGAATCATCCTTGAGTAGTGATTTTGGGGCGTAGAGAGAAAGAGGGCGTAAAAGTGTGATGCGGGAATGGTTTAGTCAACAAAATCCCACCGGGCGGTGGGATTTGTAAAAAAGCATTATGCTTATGAGCGTTTTTCTTGTTTAGGGCGAGGGCTACGACGCGGTGCACCTGAGTGCTCGTTATCACGCTTTTTCAAGTGGTAATTTAAAATGGAAATAGGCACGTCTTTTTTCGGTGTGAAACCTTCAATTTCTTTACGCACAAGCAAATGTCCTAAGCGGCTTTCAATCATGCACAAGTTTTTAAAATCATCGCGTGATACGAGCGAAATTGCTTCACCGGTTGCACCAGCACGACCGGTTCGTCCAATACGGTGAATGTAGTTCTCCGCAGGATAAGGCAAGTCGTAATTCACCACTCTTTCTAAGTTATCAATATCAATACCGCGCGCGGCAACGCCCGTTGCAATCAAAAATTGCAGTTTACCTGCTTTGAAATCGGCTAATAATTTTTCACGAACTTCTTGGCTACGGCCACTGTGAAACGCCTCTGCCGCAATGCCACGCTTTTCCAGTTGGCTCGCCAGCTTTGCCGCACCGTGTTTGGTTTCGATGAAAATCATCGCTTGTTGCCATTGGTTTTCAGTAATCAAATGGCTCAGTAGTGCAGATTTTTGATCTTTATCGACAGTGATAATCCACTGATCAATTTGATTTGGCGTGCGGTTGTAACCAGCGACATCAATTTCAATCGGATCATTAATGGCTGATTTGGCCAACTCACGCACTGGACGAGAAAGGGTCGCCGAAAACAGTAAGTTCTGACGGTTTAGTGGTAGGCGATCAACAATTTTATTGATGTCTTCAATGAAACCCATGTCGAGCATGCGGTCAGCTTCATCCATCACCAACACTTCAAGCTCATCAAAATGAACGGCACGTTGTCCATACATATCAAGCAAGCGCCCCGGCGTGGCGATTAAAATATCCACCCCTTCAATCAAGCGTTGTTTTTGTTTTTGCGAATCGACACCGCCATACATTGCAAGCGAGGTTAATGGTAAATATTTTGCGTATTGCGTGATGTTCTCTTCTACTTGCAGAGCCAATTCGCGCGTGGGCGCTAAAATTAATGCGCGAACACGTTTGGCGCGCTGAGTTGTTCCTTGACTAAGCATCTGCAAAATGGGCAGTACAAAGCTAGCGGTTTTACCCGTGCCGGTTTGCGCTGCCGCAATGACATTTTTACCCGTCAAAATGGCAGGGATTGCCTGTTCTTGAATCGGTGTTGGGGCAGAATAGCCGAGTTCGTGAACGGCTTTTAAGATTGGATCGCTCAATCCTAGGTTGGAAAATGGCATGCGGGCTCTCAGAGTTAAAAAGTCAAAACAGTTAGCAAGCGATGGCTTTCTCATAGTAAGGCGCTACGCCCTAATACTTTGAGTGCAACTCATCGCAAATTCGGCGCATTCTAGCATGAACTCTTCAAATGCGGTGAGATACCTCAGTGTCAGCGATTGTCTCCTTATTCAGAATAGCGCCTCGTTGCCGAGTCACTAATATGAGATACCAATAAGATTGTTATCAATGAGTGCAGGGAGTTGGATTGGCATCACAGAGCTTTTAGAACAAGTGGGATCTATTTTCGATATATTAACCTTACTTATTTGTCAGGGAATAGATTCATGGAATATCAGCAGCTACCGATTCAGTATACTGTGGTGAGTGCGTTAAAATTAGTCCAAAAAAATTGGCTGACTCTCATGCTGCAATCTTCACCTTTTTTGGTGGTGAATCTCTATTTCACGATTGGTGTTGTTGACTTTGATGATCCACAACAGTTGTTTACATTAACGAATGTGATTGTTTATGTGCTTTATACGGTAACGGCGGCGATGGCGACAGTGCGCTTGCATCGTTTGGTTCTGCTGGGTGAAAAATCTTGCCGTTTGAGCACGATTTTTTATTTAAGTTCGCGTGAATTGCGCTTTATTGGATGGTGGGCTGCTTTAGGCGCTATGCTGTTTGCCATTCTAGTCATACCCATGTTTATCATTGGCTCGCTGGCAAATATAGTGACTATGCCAATGTGGTTAATCCAGCTTTGTACCTATGCCGCAATGCTGCCTATTGGCTGGTTTATCTCCCGCTGGTCATTAGTTTTGCCAGCAACAGCACTAGATCATCAACCTAGAGGTTTGAGTGCCGCGTGGCAAATGTCAAAGCCCCACGCCAAAGCACTATTTGTGCTGATAGGTGTGATCCCCATGCTTATCAACGCACTACTACAGCCCTTGTTTAATCTGCATTTTCTGCCATTGACATTACTATTGTCACTCGTCTGGTTAGTGGTTTGTGCGGTTGAGGTTTGTGTGTTGTCGCTCAGCTTTCAGTGGATTGTGCAGCGAGAAGCGATTACCCAGAACCAAGAGTTACGCATTCCTGAATTTACCGCTTAAATAAGCCCTGTATTCACACAGGGCTTGATGAGGATTGAACGGTATTACTATTCACAAGGTGGTGATAGGTGGATTAACGCTAAGCCGCCTAACGAGGTTTCACGATATTTCCGATTCATATCTTTCCCCGTCTGGTACATGGTCTCAATCACTTTATCTAGAGAAATTAAGCATTTGCTGGTCCGTTTTAGGGCCATGCGTGAAGCGTTAATCGCTTTCACAGCTCCCATTGCATTGCGTTCGATGCAAGGGACTTGAACTAAGCCACCCATTGGGTCGCATGTCATACCCAATGAATGCTCCATGGCAATTTCAGCCGCCATGCAAATTTGTTCGTTGCTGCCACCTCTTAGCGCGGTCAACCCTGCCGCTGCCATTGAGGAAGAGACTCCAATCTCTCCTTGACAGCCTACTTCGGCCCCTGAAATAGAAGCATTGGTTTTGTACAAAATACCAATAGCGCCAGCCACGGCGAGAAAATCTTTCAACTGCTTAGTGTCAAGCTCTCGGATAAAGCGGTGGTAATACATTAATACGGCGGGTATCACTCCTGCCGCGCCATTGGTTGGCGAGGTAACCACTTGCCCTCCCGCTGCATTTTCTTCACTGACCGCGAAAGCAAACAGGTTAATCCAGTCCATGATCTCCATTGGGTCACTTTCAATCGCCGCGTTAGCTTCCAGCTTTTTGAGCAGTGCTGGTGCGCGGCGCGTGACATGCAACCCACCTTCGAGAATGCCTTCCGTTTCAAAGCCGCGCTGCATGCAGAGCGACATCACTTTCCAGATTTGATCGGCTTTGTGGTTAATCGTTTTAAGGTCATGAAATGCTATTTCATTGCGCAAAACGAGACTGCCTAAACTTAAGCCATGTTTTTCGGCTTTAAAGAGTAATTCATCAGCAGAAGTAAAAGGAAATTCGACCTCCACGGGTGCATTTGCACTACCGTGTTCCAACTCTTTGGCGGTAGCAACAAAACCGCCTCCCACCGAGTAGTAAGTTTCAAAGGCTAACGTTTCTCCTTGCGCTCCAAAAGCGGTAATCGTCATACCATTTTCATGTAAGGGAAGATTAGTATTTTGGAAGAGGAGGTCAGTTTTTAGCTGGAATGGAATGAGCTTTTTTCCCGCTAAATTAAGCTCACCGTGTTCAATAGCATGCGCTAGCGCTTGATTGGCGCTGGTGATTTTGATGGTGTCAGGCTTATTGCCCAGCAGACCTAATATCACGGCCCGATCAGTGTGGTGGCCACGTCCTGTAAGTGATAATGAACCGTAAAGGTCAATCTGCACTCTTGCCACTTGCGTTAAATCAGCAATGATTTGGCTAAATTGATAGCCTGCAATCATTGGCCCATTGGTGTGTGAGCTAGAAGGGCCCACACCAATTTTAAAAATATCAAAAATGGATAACATCGACTTCACCTTGAATGTGACCTGTAATAGGTGACAACTTTGCCTAATAATACCCTAGTCTAGAGCTCAAGTATTTGCTAACGTGCAAAAGTCTAACCAAAAACCATATTATGAGGACTTCGCATGTCGATTTGGGATCAAGTAACACTGCACACTCGCTATGGTGAATTACCCTCGGTTTTTTATTCTCAAGTGAACCCAGCGCCTTTAGACAATGTGCGTTGGGTTGCTTGGAATGCCTCACTGGCTGGCGATTTGTCTTTACCAACACAACCTAATGATGAGCTACTGCACAGCCTGTCTGGCCAAGTTATTCCCACGCAATTTAAGCCATTAGCGATGAAATACGCGGGCCATCAATTTGGTATTTATAACCCTGATTTAGGTGATGGCCGTGGGTTACTGTTGGCCGAAATCGAGAGTAAAACGGGTGAAGTGTATGATCTGCATTTGAAAGGTGCAGGGCTTACGCCTTATTCGCGTATGGGGGATGGCCGCGCCGTACTGCGCTCCACTATTCGTGAATACTTGTGTAGTGAGGCGATGGCGGGCCTTGGGATTGCGACCACAAGAGCATTAGCGATGATGAGCAGTGACACGCCCGTTTATCGAGAAAAACAAGAGCGAGGTGCGCTGCTGGTACGTGTAGCGCAGAGCCATATTCGCTTTGGTCATTTTGAACATTTTTTCTATACCAACCAATTAGCAGAGCAAAAGCAACTGGCTGATAAAGTGATTGAGTGGCATTACCCTGATTGCCTTACAGAAGAAAAACCTTATGCGGCGATGTTTAGTCACATTGTTGAGCGTACTGCTAAGATGATTGCCGATTGGCAAGCGGTTGGATTTGCCCATGGTGTGATGAATACCGACAACATGTCAATTCTCGGTCAAACCTTTGACTACGGTCCTTTTGCTTTTCTCGACGATTATGAACCGACTTATATTGGCAATCACTCCGATTATCAAGGCCGCTACGCGTTTGATCAGCAGCCGCGCGTGGCGTTGTGGAACCTGTCCGCTTTAGCACATGCATTGTCACCGTTAGTTGAAAGAAGCGATCTGGAAGCGGCTCTCGCTCAGTTTGAAGCGCAGCTCGGCCGTTATTTTAGCCAGCAAATGCGTCGTAAATTGGGGGTGTTGGCCTCTCTGTCCGGTGATTCTGTGTTGTTTGAGCAAATGTTTGAGTTATTAACCAAAAATCACACCGACTACACTCGCTTTTTCCGGCAACTATCCAACTTGGATCGAGAAGGGGAGCAACCTGTATTGGATCTCTTCATTGACCGCGCTGCCGCTCAGTCTTGGCTTGAACAGTATCTGGCTCGTTGTGAGCGAGAAATCGACAGTTCGGGGAACGCGATTTCGATTGAGCAGCGCTGCGCAGAGATGAGAAAAGTGAATCCGAAATATATTTTGCGTAATTATTTGGCTCAACAAGCGATCGATAAAGCAGAACAAGGTGATTACCAACAAGTGCACCAATTAGCACAATTGTTAGCCAACCCTTATGCTGAGCAGCCAGAAAAGAGTCATTTTGCCCAGCTTCCTCCTGAATGGGGGAAAAAAATGGAAATCAGTTGTTCCTCATAAGTAACGCATTTTGTGATCTCTATCTAGACAGAATTCAAACTTTACATAAATATCAATAATCAAAAAAATGACCTATAGCTACACTAGGCCGATCAGTTGAAAATATGGATAGTGGACATGCAGGCAAGAACGCGCATTCTAGTCGTGGATGATGACGAAGAGATTCGGCAATTATTAGATGAGTACTTGACGAAGTCTGGTTTTGATATCGTCACCACCGCGGATGGCATCGAGCTATTAGCCTATTTGGAACGTAACAGTTATCCCGATCTTATTTTGTTGGATGTGATGATGCCCGGAGACGATGGTTTTACTTTATGCCAAAAAATCCGTCGTCATTCGAACGTTCCTATCATTATGTTGACCGCGGTTTCTGATGAAACTGACCAAATCATTGGTTTAGAAATTGGTGCGGATGATTATGTGGCGAAACCTTTCAACCCGCGTCAGTTAATGGCGCGCATCAAGGCTTTGCTGCGCCGGGTACAAGTCAATGATGAAAAAACAACCGATGCGCTGCCCAAACAGATTACGTTTGGTGATTGGCAACTCGATACCTTGTCACACCGAATTACACATCTAGAGCGTGCCGATGAGCATGACTTGTCGGGCAGTGATTTTGCACTACTGATGCTGTTTTTAACCCGGCCTAAGGAAGTGCTTGATCGCGATACCATCTCATTTGCTACTCGTGGACGTGAAGCGCTCCCTTTTGAGCGAGGTATCGACGTGCAACTTAGCCGTTTACGTCAGCGATTGGGTGATAGTGCAAAATACCCTCACTACATTAAAACTATGCGTGGCAACGGCTATATTCTGGCCGTTCCGGTCAGTTACGGCCATTAAAAATGACGCTAAGACGTCTCTTTTCACGCTTAAAACCCAACTCTCTTGTCTCACGAACACTGCTGCTGACTTTGTTGGCGGTGGTGATAGCGCAGGGCATTGCAACGGCGATTTGGTACAGCCAATCTAAACAAAAAGAGTTGGAAGGGATCAGTTCCGTTTCTTCTAGCATGGCAGGTATGTTTGCTTCCACCGTGACCTTTTTTCAATCACTACCCGTCAAGTATCGGCATATCGTGCTGGATCAAATTCGCAATATGGGGGGAACCCGTTTTTTTGTCTCATTCAATAAAGAGCCATTGACTGTGGAGCCGATTATCGATACGCCGCTCAAGCGAGCCTCAGTCGATGCGGTGAGGGAAGTGTTGCAACAAAAGCTCAATAACGTTGAGAGTATTCAAGTTGAATTTACTAAACCAGAACATTTGCGGTTACTAAAAAACGATATTTTTCTCAGCGACTTACCCAAGTCGTGGGCCTACCATACACTCACACTTGAACCGTTAAACCCGCCAGTGCTGGTGGTGCAAATCGAACTATCAAGCCATGAATGGGTTTACGTGGCGGCGCTACTTCCCGCTCCATACGTGAAATTGGATGACACTCTACTAAGAAAAGAGCAGATCTTATTTCTCTTTTTTTCCACCACCATTTTGTTAGCGTTGACCTACTTGCTTATGCGCCGCCAAGTTCGGCCACTGAGAAATTTAGCCAAAGCGGCGAATGAGATGAGTATGGATATTGCCCAGCGTCCCTTGCGTGAAGAGGGGGCGACAGAATTGATCACGGCGACCCGCGCATTCAATCGTATGCAGCAACGAATTCGACGTTACGTGGCCGATAGAGAGCATCTGTTTTCGGCCATCTCTCATGATTTAAAAACACCCATCACCCGCTTACGCCTAAGGGCTGAATTGCTCGAAAGCGATGTTAAGCGCGAAAAATTTAACCGCGATCTCGATGAGCTAGAGATGATGGTTAAAGGGGCATTGCAGTGCGTGCGAGATACCGATTTACACGAAAATAACAGCAGTATTGATCTCAATGAGATGATTCAGACGATTGCTGAAGGGTACAACTTAACTTGCCAAGTGGTCCATTTTACGCCTACACAGCTTGAACCGATAATCGCTAAGCCTCTAGCTATTCAACGAGTATTGACAAACTTGATTGGCAATGGCGTGAAGTATGGTCAGCAAGTGTGGGTGAAGTTGGAAGAAAATCCAGAGTGGGTGGTTATCACCATTCAAGACCAAGGCCCGGGGATCCCGATAGATAAATTAGAAGCGGTCTTTGAGCCCTATTTTCGCCTTGCCGATGATGACCAAGGCCACGGTCTTGGCCTTGGAATATGCCGAAGTATTTTACATGGACACGGCGGAGATCTCATTTTACGCAATCCAGCTCATGGTGGTCTGGAAGCACAAGTCTTTATCCCACCTACGTTAGCGGTGTAGTGTAACGCTTTCGTTACGTTAAAATTACGGTTTGTTTCAACGAAAAAAATTTTCTTTGATTAGACTAGTAGGTAAACGATCAGCACTTTAATGGTTAATAAAAGTTTGCGAATCAGGTTTGCCGAATCAAAACCAAGGAAGATGATGATGAAATTTCATAACACTCTGCTTGCTTTATCTTTCCTCTCTGTCTCTTCCATCCCTTCGACTCACGCTGGTGAAGTGGAAGTACTCCATTGGTGGACTTCCGGTGGTGAAGCCAAGTCGATAGCTGTGCTCACCGAAATGTTGGAGCAGCAAGGCCATAGTTGGAAAGATTTCGCTGTCGCAGGTGGTGGTGGTGAAAGTGCCATGACGGTATTGAAAACGCGCGCGGTGTCGGG
Source organism: Vibrio sp. V09_P4A23P171 (assembly GCF_963875615.1). Classification (NCBI taxonomy): domain Bacteria; kingdom Pseudomonadati; phylum Pseudomonadota; class Gammaproteobacteria; order Vibrionales; family Vibrionaceae; genus Vibrio; species Vibrio sp. V09_P4A23P171. The sequence goes on along the minus strand of NZ_CAWNMR010000022.1, from coordinate 155,688 downwards.
TAACCCACCGTCGGCGGCTCAAATTAAAGGACACGATATTCAAGAATGGGCGGGGCTTGGTTTTCTCACGAACCTTAATGACGTAGCCAAACAGGGTGGTTGGGATGAAGTCGTACCACCGATGATCACCAATGTCATGAAGTGGAATGGCCAGTATGTGGCCGTGCCAGTTAACGTGCATCGCGTCAACTGGTTGTGGGTTAACCCTGCGGTACTGGCTAAAGTGGGTGCTAAAGTGCCAACCACGTTAGACGAGTTTTTTGTTGCGGGCGATAAGATCAAAGCCGCGGGTTATGTGCCACTGGCGCACGGTGGTCAACCTTGGCAAGACGCGACGGTTTTTGAAACGGTGGCGTTGAGCGTGCTTGGCTCACAAGATTACGTGAAAGCGTTTGTTGAGCTTGATATGGCTGTGCTCGCGGGCGACAAAATGGTTGACGTGTTTATCCAGTTTAAAAAAGTTCATGACTACATTGATGTTAACTCTCCGGGCCGTGATTGGAACGTTGCGACTTCAATGGTGATAAATGGTGAAGCGGCGATGCAGATCATGGGCGACTGGGCAAAAGGTGAGTTTACCGCAGCGAGCAAAGTTGCGGGTAAAGATTACCTGTGCGTTGCCGCGCCAGGTACGGCCGATCAATTTATCCATAATGTCGATAGTTTTGTCTTTTTTGAGCTAACTGATGCAGACAATAAGCAGGCGCAAAAAGCGCTAGCCGCCACGATCCTAGATCCTAAATTCCAAGAGGTATTTAACCTCAACAAAGGCTCGATCCCGGTACGCACAGATATGAATATGTCAAAATTTGACCAGTGCGCGTTGGACTCAATGGCGGCCTTTAAAGCGACGGCTAAGTCCAACAACCTTGTGCCCAGTATTGCCCATGGTATGTCGACAACCAGCTATGCCCAAGGCGCGATTTTTGATGTCGTAACGAACTTCTTCAATGATCCAAAAGCGGATCCAAAACAAGCAGCACAAAAACTAGCGAAAGCGGTGAAAGCTGCGATGTAGCCCTAACCCCCAGAGTGGGTAGGTTTTTTAGCCTGCCTGCTCACCCTCTTCTTGTAGCACACCACTTTCTGTGTGCTACTAACATAATCTGTCGGTTCTAACCAATTAGCGCGCTCTCCGATAAAGAGCTCGGGGGGAGTGCCCAAACTAGGCTTGCTGTTTGGGCGGAGGGTGCGCTTCCTTCCTGTTTCACATTTTTTCGTCATTCTCATCGCCACCCTCTGATGGATTTAGCTGGGTGTCATTTCCCACCCAAAATTCATATTCCTTGGGTCATTTTCTACCCATTTTTGCTTTCTATCATAAGATTCTATGGGTTGTTGTTAACTGAATAGCTGGTGACACCTTATGGTTACTGGCTTGTTAATTAAATGTGTCATGTTGGCTTGTTAATTGCCTTATAGAAAACAACCAGCACCCATTGATGGGGCTGATATGTTCAATCAAGGAGAATAATAATGTTAAAGCCACTGACTTTGCTGACCGCTTCCATTCTTGCTGTAACCAGTTTTAATGCGGCCGCAAATTGCGACCCCGGCGAAATCGTCATTAAATTTAGCCACGTCACGAATACAGATAAGCACCCTAAAGGCATTGCGGCTTCGCTGCTTGAAGAGCGTGTTAATAAGGAGATGAATGGTAAGGCTTGCCTACAAGTTTTCCCTAATTCAACCTTATACGATGACGACAAAGTATTGGAAGCCATGCTAAACGGCGATGTGCAGCTAGCGGCGCCTTCATTATCAAAATTTGAAAAATTCACCAAAAAATTCCGTATTTTTGACCTGCCATTCCTATTTGAGGATGTGGACGCAGTTGACCGTTTCCAAAACTCGGCTGACGGTGAAAAACTGAAAAATTCAATGACACGTCGTGGTGTGAAAGGGTTGGAGTTTTGGCATAACGGTATGAAACAGATGTCAGCCAATAAACCTCTACTCGTTCCGGCGGATGCAAAAGGATTAAAGTTCCGCGTGCAAGCATCTGATGTACTGGTGGCTCAGTTTGAGCAGCTTGGTGCAAACCCGCAAAAAATGTCTTTTGCAGAAGTGTATGGAGGTTTGCAAACCAAAGTTATTGATGGTCAAGAAAATACATGGTCCAACATTTACGGTAAGAAATTCTTTGAAGTGCAAGATGGCATTACCGAAACCGATCACGGCATTTTGGACTACCTAGTGGTGACATCGAGCAAGTGGTGGGACAGCCTACCAGCCGATGTGCGTGACCAGTTCGCGACCATTTTAAAAGAAGTCACTGAAGCGCGTAATGCGGAATCAAATAAAGTCGAGCTCCAAAATAGACAATATGTATTGGAAGCCGGAGGCGTGATCCGCACTCTCACACCTGAACAGCGCCAGCAATGGGTTACAACGCTGAAGCCTGTGTGGCAGAAATTTGAAAAAGACATCGGTTCAGATTTGATTGAGGCAGCGCTGGCTTCAAACAAATAATCAGCCTCCAACCCCACCTTGTGTGGTGGGGTTGGACTCAACGCGTTTATTGCTCGTCTCATTGATAACTAACCTGAAGCCGTGCGGTGACCTTGAGTCAATTCCGATAATTACTATGAGAGCGATGTATCACATGGAACACTCTTTTTTCTCTAAAGTCGGCCGATTTACCGATGCGATTGAAGAAATGCTGATTGCATTCTTCTTGGGCTCGATGACCTTATTAACGTTCGTTAACGTTGTTTATCGCTATGTTTTTAACGGCAACATTTTATGGGCATTGGAATTAACCGTGTTCATGTTTGCATGGATGGTACTGGTTGGTGCGTCCTATGGGGTAAAGAAACACTTTCACATCGGAGTTGATGTGGTCATTAACATGGTGCCTGCAACCATGCGAAAAGTGTCTGCACTGATCGCGGTGGCTTGTTGTTTAACCTTTTCTATTTTACTGCTCATCGGTTCGTGGAATTACTGGTATCCGTTTGCGACTGAGCGTGCTTGGTATGAAACCGACGATATTCCTATGCCGGAAATGCTGCAATTTCTCTCCGATTGGCTCAATGAAGGGGAGCGCTATGAAAAAATGCCGCGCTTTATTCCATACATGGCATTGCCTATCGGAATGGGATTACTCACTTTTCGCTTTTTACAAATCGCCTATCAAATTCTCAGCGGTAAGTTAGACAGAATGATTTCTGGCCATGAAGCCGAGGAAGATCTTGAAGCGCTGAAAGCGGAAATGGCACAAGTGAGCGAGACCATATTAGAGCCGAACCGCGAAGCGACCCCGCCTATTGATTCTCGCAAGGAGCGTTAATTCATGGATATTTTACTGCTGTTTGTTATGGTCATCGGCTTTATGCTAGTCGGTGTACCCATTGCTATCTCGCTCGGATTATCCAGCGTTCTGTTCCTACTTTGGCACTCCGATACTTCTTTAGCGTCAGTGGCTCAAACCTTGTTTAACGCTTTTGAAGGCCATTACACTTTGCTTGCGATTCCATTTTTTATTTTGGCTTCCAGCTTTATGTCAACCGGAGGTGTGGCAAAACGCATTATCCGTTTCGCTATCGCTATGGTGGGTTGGTTTCGGGGAGGGCTGGCGATTGCTTCGGTAGTGGCCTGTATGATGTTTGCAGCGCTGTCAGGTTCTTCACCGGCGACAGTGGTGGCGATCGGCAGTATTGTTATTGCTGGAATGGTCAAAAATGGCTACAGCAAAGAGTTTGCCGCTGGGGTTATTTGTAATGCTGGCACATTGGGCATCTTGATCCCACCTTCGATTGTGATGGTCGTGTACGCAGCCGCGACCGATGTATCGGTAGGGCGCATGTTTTTAGGCGGTGTGATCCCAGGTTTATTAGCGGGTTTGATGCTGATTGTTGCTATCTACATTTTTGCACGAATTAAAAACCTGCCGAAACAACCTTTTGTGGGTTGGAAAGAAGCGATCTTCGCCGCCAAAGATGCCAGCTGGGGTTTGTTGCTGGTGGTGATCATTCTCGGCGGGATTTACGGTGGTATCTTTACGCCAACCGAAGCGGCTGCGGTGGCAGCGGTATACGCTTTCTTGATTGCCAATTTTGTTTACAAAGATATGGGGCCTTTCGCCGACAAAGAAAATACCAAACCTGCCTTGGTCAAAATCGTGCAAGCCTTTTTCCATAAAGATACGCAAGCGACTTTGTTTGATGCAGGCAAACTGACCATCATGCTGCTGTTTATTATCGCCAATGCATTGATATTGAAACATGTTCTGACCGAAGAGCGCATTCCGCAAATTATTGCTGAATCGATGCTTTCCGCCGGTCTCGGGCCTATAACATTTTTGATTGTAGTCAACATATTACTGCTACTTGGTGGTCAGTTTATGGAGCCATCAGGGCTGCTGATCATTGTTGCTCCATTGGTCTTCCCCATCGCCATCGCACTCGGTATTGACCCCATTCACCTTGGGATCATGATGGTGGTGAACATGGAAATAGGGATGATCACACCGCCCGTCGGGTTAAACTTGTTTGTCACCGCAGGGGTAGCCAAAATGTCGATGATGAATGTGGTGAAAGCGGCGCTACCGTGGGTGGCGATTATGTTCCTATTTTTGATGATTGTGACCTACGTGCCTTGGATTTCCACTTGGTTACCAACCACCTTAATGGGGCCGGAAATCATCACTAAGTAACCAAAATGCTGACCTGAAATTTCTATGGCTGCGGCATGTTATTAGAGCTCTATATTTTATAGAGCTCTTTGTCTAATCCGTAACGCTGCATTTTGTCGTACAACGTTTTACGCGGTACGTTGAGCCTTTCCATTGTTTCATTGATACGCCCACCACACTCAATCAATGCTTGTTCGATCACGGATTTTTCAAATTCGGCCACTTGTTCGACTAAATGGGTGGGTAATTTTTGTGATGGCTCGCTGTCGTCTAACTGAGCCAGTTTCCCCAATAGCACATAGCGCTCTGCGGCGTTGCGTAGTTCGCGCACGTTTCCCGGCCAGTCATGGCTGATTAAGCGCTGCATTTCAGGTTGAGAGAGTGCGGTTGCCGCTTTACCGTAACGAGCCGCGGCCACTAACAAAAAGTGATGGAAAAGCGCAGGAATATCCTCTTTACGTTGGCGAAGTGGTGGAATATCTAATGTGACAATGTTTAAGCGATAGTAGAGATCTTGACGAAAGGTGCCTGCTTGAGCTGCTTGCTTTAAATCGACTTTTGTTGCGGCTATGACTCGAATATCCAGAGGGATCAAGGTGTTGGACCCAACACGTTCAATGACTCTTTCTTGCAATACGCGTAATAAACGAATTTGTGCCTGCATCGGCATTGATTCAATCTCGTCTAGAAATAAGGTGCCGCCTTGTGCGTGTTCAAATTTGCCAATGCGTTTGGTTTCAGCGCCAGTAAAGGCGCCTTTTTCATGGCCGTAAAGTTCACTTTCTATCAAATTTTCAGGCACTGCGCCGCAGTTCAGTGCGACGAAATTGAGCTCGCGGCGAGAACTCTGCTCATGTAACGAGCGAGCAACCAGCTCCTTTCCTGTGCCAGTTTCGCCAAACAGTAGAATGTCAGCCTGAGTGTCGGCGACATGAGTGATGGTGTCCCTTAACGCTTGGATGTTGCCAGTATTACCGATAATGCGTGGTCCAAGAGTTTGGCTCGCTTTTAAGCTGCGTTTTAGCTGCTGATTTTCTAACGTTAAGTGGCGTTTTTCTATCGCGCGGTGGATGGTTTCTATCAAGCGTTCAGTAGCAAAAGGTTTTTCGATAAAATCGTATGCGCCATCGTGCATCGCTTGTACGGCCATCGAAATATCGCCATGTCCTGTGATCAAAATAACAGGGACCTCAGCATCTTGATGATGAATCGAGTTGAGTAAGCTCTGGCCACTGAGGCCAGGTAAGCAAATATCGCTCACCACCACAAGAGGCAGCCCGTCTGCTTTGGCCGCCAGTAAAGCTTCTTCCGCACTCGAAAATAACCGCGCTGTGAGGTCGGCGAGCTCGAAACTTTGCGCAATGGCGATACGGATATCCGCCTCATCATCGATAAAAAATACATCACACATTGGTTGTCCTTAACTGCTTTTTATCTTTAAACCATACTTTCTCTGTAAATCACACGCTTGGCGTAACGATCGGTAGAGAGACTGAAAATCGCGCCCCACACTGCGGTGAACTGGCCATCGTTAACTCACCGTCCATGCTTTGTATTATCTGCTGTGAAATCGACAAGCCTAAGCCTAAGCCATTTTTTTTCGTGGTGAAAAACGGTTCGAAAAGATGGGCTATTTTTTCTTGTGTAATTCCCGGGCCGTTATCATCAATATGGATCAACACTTGAGAGGCTTTGCACTCAGTGCTCAAACGAACGCATTTTTGATGCTGTTCCTCAAGGGCCTGCATCGCGTTGGTTAGCAAGTTAATCAAGACTTGTTCTAGTTGGATTGGATTGACACGCACCCAAAGATCCATCGCGGGTAATTCCATCTCAAACTGAATCAAATTCGATTTAAATTGCGGTTGCATCAACTCTTTTGTCGACAAAATAATCGGTAATAATTGCGCGTTCACTTTCTCATCGGTGTTACTTTTTCGCGCAAACGATTTGAGCTGTTCACTGATTTTAGCCATGCGTTCGGTGAGCGCTGAAATGCGAGTCAAGTTGTCATCGGTCCGTTCCGGCTTACCATTGGCTAAAAAACGCCGCCCATTGTCGGCAAAACTGCGGATAGCGGCCAGTGGGTTATTCAGCTCGTGACTAATACTGGCGGACATTTGCCCAAGCACAGCCAGTTTCGCTGCTTGGATCAATTCATCTTGAGTTTGGCGTAACATGCTCTCTGTTTTACTTCGCTCCGCAATTTCCGCGTGCAGTGCAGAGGTTCGCTCCATCACCAGAAACTCTAATTTTTGTTTTGCTTCAGACTGTAACTGTTCGATTTGGCGCTGTTTGAGCTGGCGGTGATGAACCAGTAATAGCCCTAAGTAGACGATGGCAAACAGCATGCTGTTGATCAGAGTAAATCCAAAGCTATCCCAGAAAATGTTTATTTTGGGCGATAAAACCCGAATGTTTAGCCCGATACTGGGCAGCGGTTTGGTTGAAACGATGAAATCGCCTTTAATCCAAGTTTGATAAGGATTTTCCCATTCGGCAACGGATGCGCTGAAATCGCCGATCAATCCGAGTGAGCGAATGGAGGTATCAAGATATTGGCGGCTATTTTGAACCGCAATTCGATCGCTTTCGCTCAGCATGGCAACACTTTTAAACAGCCACTCCGGTTGGCTGGACATGAAAATAATGTTGTTGCTGTCGGTGGCGACAAAATAGCTTTGTTTGCTCTGCCAGTTTTCCTCAATCGCGGAAAGATCCATCTTCACTACCACTACGCCAATGACATCCGCGGCATAAACGATAGGGTAGGAGTAGTAATATCCTCGTTGCCCCGATGTTGATCCTAACGCAAAATATTGGCTCTCTTGCCCAGTTATGGCCGTTTTAAAGTAAGGCCGCCAAGCGAAGTTTCGGCCAATAAATGAATGAGTGAGGTGCCAGTTGCTTGCTGCGATCGTGTTGCCATATTGGTCGATGAGGTAGGTGTCAGCGGCTTGAATCACTTCATTGACCTGTTCTAAATAGCGATTAGTGATTTCAATTTGGGCGCTATTGCTGGGGCTGTGTAAAGCGTCAATGAGTTCTTTATCTTTGGCTAGCAATCTTGGGATATGTGCATATTTATCAAGTTTTGTGGTGATGTGGCTAGAGAATCGCTCTAGCTGAGCTTGATGTTCAATCAATAAACTTTGATAGTTGTGCCGCCAAACAAAATGCGCCCCAGCCGCGGTAGATAAAAGGAATAACGTTACAAAAATAAGGTTTACTCGGCGAATATGTAGCATCCTTTCTCCATGTTCAGCGGCGCGACAAGGGCAGTTCTTTTGCGAGAGATATCCATTTTTGCAAGTGATAATGCTCCCAGCATTGACTCATAATTCTACTGGTTTTCCTTTGGGTGATGTTTAAAAAGAGCGCAATTGTGGGGTGCAAAACAGGAGCAAGATCTCTTTTTACGCTTTTGGGGTAAAAAAAGCCTCGATTCCCTTGAAAAAGCCTTTATTGTCCCCATTTCAAAACTGTGCTTTTTCACGTTGGTGGAATTTTTAGCACTTAGAAAGCAATTTAGGGTACGGAATCATCTCTCTGCGGTGATTGGCTCGACAGCACTGATTCTGGTCGGTAGAATGTCGCGTCTAAATTTTCTGTCCTGAGACTAATCAGAGATACCTTTTGTGATGCATTAGAGTCTCTAAAGATATCGCTTATTAGTCCAATATTGGGTCTTTTGGCCAATGTTGATGCTGGTTTTAATATAAGTGTTCGGATAGAGCACAACACAAGGATGCAGCCAAGCACAAGGCATCGCCTAAGTTGCGGCTCATATTGCTCAGAAATACTGGGCCAGTTTTGAGGTTTATAAATAATGCAAGTTACTGTTGAAACGCTAGAAGGCCTAGAGCGCCGTCTGAATATTACTGTTCCTGCTGCTAACATCGAAGATGCAGTTACAAAAGAGCTACGCAATATCGCTAAGAATCGTCGTTTCGATGGTTTCCGCAAAGGCAAAGTGCCTTTGAAAATGGTTGCGCAAATGTACGGTAAAGCGGTACGTCAAGACGTCATGGGCGAAGTGATGCAACGCCACTTCATTGAAGCTATCGTAAAAGAGAAAATCAACCCAGCAGGCGCACCAACATTCGCACCAGTTTCTATCGAAGAAGGCCAAGACCTTGTTTTCAATGCAACTTTTGAAGTATATCCAGAAGTTGAGTTAAAAGGTCTAGAAAACATCACTGTTGAAAAACCAGCGGTTGAAGTGAAGGAAGAAGACGTTGCTGAGATGCTAGAAACGTTACGCAAGCAACAAGCAACGTGGAAAGAAGTAGACGCAGCTGCGGAAGCGGGTTCGCGCGCGACGATTGATTTCGTTGGTTCTATTGATGGCGTTGAGTTTGAAGGCGGTAAAGCTGAAAACTTCCCTCTAGAAATGGGTGCAGGTCGCATGATCCCTGGTTTTGAAGACGGTATCGTTGGCAAAACCAAAGGTATGGAATTTGAAATCGACGTTAACTTCCCTGAAGATTACCACGCGGAAAATCTAAAAGGTAAAGCGGCGAAATTCGCAATTAAAATCAACAAAGTTGAAGTGCGTGAATTACCAGAGTTAAACGACGAGTTCGTTGCCAAATTCGGTGTCGCTGAAGGTGGCGTTGAAGCGCTGAAAGCTGAAGTTCGCAAGAATATGGAACGTGAACTTAAGCAAGCAGTAAAAAACCGCATTAAAGAGCAAGCGATTGAAGGTCTAGTAAAAGAGAACGATATCAATGTTCCTTCTGCACTGATCGATCAAGAGATCGACGTACTGCGTCAACAAGCTGCGCAACGCTTTGGCGGTAACCCAGAAGCCGCCGCTCAACTACCACGTGAATTGTTCGAAGAACAAGCAAAACGTCGCGTAGTGGTTGGCCTACTTCTTGGTGAAGTGATCAAGTCTGAAGAGCTAAAAGCTGACGAAGATAAAGTGAAAGCATTGATCGAAGAGATGGCAACAGCGTACGAAGATCCAGCTGAAGTAATGGCATACTATTCTCAAAATCAGCAAATGATGAACAACATGCGTAATCTTGCTCTAGAAGAGCAAGCAATCGACGCGATCATTGCTAAAGCACAGGTTTCTGAAAAGGCTGTTAGCTTCAATGAGCTAATGAACCAGCAACCTGCTTAATAAGCAATATGTAGCGTAGGTGGTTGACTACAGGTCAACTATTCTGCTAACAATGGTCCGTGTGATACCCATCATTCGGGCCATTTATTTTAGGGACATAACAATATGAGCTACCAAGAAAAAAACGCAATGTCGCCAATTTTTGACGCGCTAGTACCCATGGTGGTTGAGCAGACTTCCCGCGGTGAGCGCTCATACGATATTTATTCTCGCCTACTCAAAGAACGAGTGATTTTCTTAACGGGTCAAGTTGAAGATCACATGGCTAACCTTGTTGTAGCGCAGCTGTTGTTTTTAGAATCGGAAAACCCTGATAAAGATATTTTCCTCTACATCAACTCGCCAGGAGGTAGTGTGACTGCTGGTATGTCAATTTATGACACCATGCAGTTCATCAAGCCGAATGTTAGCACTGTTTGTATGGGCCAAGCTTGTTCAATGGGAGCATTCCTATTGGCTGGTGGCGCTCCGGGGAAACGTTATGTGTTGCCTAACTCACGCGTGATGATTCATCAGCCTTTAGGTGGTTTCCAAGGCCAAGCTTCGGATATCCAGATCCATGCTCAAGAGATCCTTACCATCAAGCAAAAACTCAACAAATTGCTTGCTGAGCATACAGGCCAACCGCTTGAAGTTATCGAGCGTGATACCGACCGTGATAACTTTATGTCTGCTGACCAAGCTGTGGAATACGGTTTAGTCGATGCAGTCTTGCGTCACCGCGGCGAATAACAGTTCTCAGAATTGTTTAACGCATTTTGGCGTAATTTGAGTTACACTCAGACGATTAAAAGTAAAGGCTAAGAGGTTAGCGAATGACAGACAAAAGCAAAGAGAGCGGTAGTAGTAAACTGTTGTATTGCTCTTTCTGTGGCAAAAGCCAGCACGAAGTTCGCAAGCTGATCGCCGGTCCTTCTGTTTACATCTGTGATGAATGCGTTGATTTATGTAACGACATCATTCGTGAAGAGATTAAGGATGTTCTGCCAAAAAAGGAATCTGAGGCGTTACCTACGCCGCATAAGATCCGTGAACATCTTGATGACTATGTGATTGGCCAGGAACATGCAAAAAAAGTGCTCGCAGTGGCCGTATATAATCACTACAAGCGTTTACGAAACGGTGATAAAACGAGCGATGGGGTTGAGTTAGGTAAGAGTAATATTCTTCTTATTGGCCCAACAGGTAGTGGTAAAACACTGCTTGCAGAAACATTAGCTCGTTTCCTAGACGTACCTTTCACAATGGCAGACGCCACCACATTAACTGAAGCAGGTTATGTCGGCGAAGATGTTGAAAACATCATCCAAAAGCTGCTGCAAAAATGTGATTATGACGTTGCAAAAGCGGAACGTGGTATCGTCTACATCGATGAAATTGATAAGATTTCTCGTAAAGCAGAAAATCCGTCAATTACCCGAGATGTCTCAGGTGAAGGGGTTCAGCAAGCGCTGTTGAAATTGGTGGAAGGCACTATCGCTTCGGTTCCGCCGCAAGGTGGCCGTAAGCATCCACAACAAGAGTTTTTACAGGTAGACACATCTAAAATCCTCTTTATCTGTGGTGGTGCATTTGCGGGCCTAGATAAAGTGATTGAACAACGTGTTGCGACAGGTTCAGGTATTGGCTTTGGTGCGGAAGTTCGTTCTAAAGATGAAACCAAAACTATCGGTGAGTTGTTCAATCAAGTAGAGCCTGAAGATTTGGTAAAATATGGGTTGATCCCTGAATTTATCGGTCGTCTTCCCGTAACGGCTACCTTGACAGAGCTGGATGAAGAAGCACTGATTCAAATCTTGTGTGAGCCGAAAAACGCGCTGACGAAACAGTACGCAGCCTTGTTTGAGTTAGAGAACGTTGACCTAGAGTTTCGTGAAGACGCATTGCGCGCCATTGCAAAAAAAGCAATGAACCGCAAAACGGGCGCACGTGGTTTACGCTCAATATTGGAAGGTGTACTACTCGAAACCATGTATGAACTGCCATCGGTAAACGATGTCAGTAAAGTGGTTATCGATGAATCAGTCATTAATGGTGAATCACAACCGCTACTAATTTACAGCGGAAATGAGAGCCAAGCGGCTGGCGCAGAGTAAATCTCAATCAGAAATATTTAAAGGAGGTAGCAAATACCTCCTTTTTTTTATTCTGTTATTGAATCCAGTGAGTTAGCCCCCATATACTCGGTAATCAGTTGAAGCGGAAGAGAGAATAATATGAACTTGGAACGTTCCGAGCGTATCGAGATCCCCGTACTACCTCTACGTGACGTGGTGGTTTATCCTCACATGGTCATTCCTTTGTTTGTTGGCAGAGAAAAATCCATCCAATGCCTTGAAGCGGCGATGGATAACAACAAGCAAGTGTTACTTGTGGCACAAAAGCAAGCGGAAACCGACGAACCGAAAATTGAAGATCTTTTTGAAGTCGGGACAGTTGCAACGATTTTACAACTTCTGAAATTACCTGACGGTACCGTGAAAGTGTTGGTTGAAGGCCAACAGCGAGCGAAAATTGATCGCTTCATCGAGCGTGAATTTTTCTCCGCAGAAGCGCAGTATCTTGTCACTCCTGAGTTGGATGATAAAGAGCAGGAAGTCGTCGTTCGTAGCGCAATCAACCAATTTGATGGTTTTATCAAACTCAATAAGAAAATCCCGCCTGAAGTATTAACGTCGTTAAATGGGATTGATGAAGCAGCGCGTTTGGCTGATACCATCGCCGCTCACATGCCATTGAAATTGATTGAAAAACAAAAAGTTCTCGAAATTGTTGATGTCAGTGAACGTTTGGAATTTTTAATGGGACAAATGGAAGCGGAGATCGATCTATTACAGGTTGAAAAACGCATTCGTGGTCGCGTTAAAAAGCAGATGGAAAAATCTCAGCGTGAGTATTACCTCAACGAGCAGATGAAAGCGATTCAGAAAGAATTAGGTGAGATGGATGACGCACCTGATGAATTTGAAATGCTGAAGAAGAAAATTGACGATTCTAAAATGCCGCAGGAAGCGCGCCAAAAAACGGAACAAGAGCTGCAGAAATTAAAGATGATGTCTCCAATGTCTGCAGAAGCAACCGTTGTGCGTAGCTATATTGATTGGATGGTCAATGTTCCTTGGGCAAAACGTTCAAAAGTTAAGAAAGATTTGGCAAAAGCTGAAGAGATTTTAAATGCCGATCATTACGGTTTAGATCGTGTCAAAGAGCGTATTTTAGAATATCTCGCGGTACAAAGTCGTATCAACAAGCTGAAAGGGCCAATTTTGTGTCTTGTTGGTCCCCCGGGCGTTGGTAAAACGTCGCTTGGCCGCTCGATAGCGGCGGCAACAGGCAGACAGTATACCCGTATGGCGTTAGGTGGAGTGCGTGATGAAGCAGAAATTCGTGGTCACCGCCGTACTTACATCGGTTCTCTGCCGGGTAAATTGATTCAAAAAATGGCAAAGGTTGGCGTGAAAAACCCACTGTTCCTGCTTGATGAAATCGACAAAATGTCTTCAGATATGCGTGGTGACCCATCTTCCGCATTGTTGGAGGTGCTTGATCCTGAACAAAATAGCACCTTTAACGATCACTATTTAGAAGTGGACTATGACTTGTCTGATGTCATGTTTGTTGCGACATCAAACTCAATGAACATCCCAGGTCCGCTGCTTGACCGTATGGAAGTTATCCGCCTTTCCGGATATACAGAAGACGAAAAGCTGAATATTGCTAAACGCCATCTAGTGACTAAGCAAGTTGAGCGGAATGGTTTGAAGCCTCATGAAATTGTTATCGAAGATTCAGCCATCATTGGTATTATCCGTTATTACACACGTGAGGCGGGCGTACGAAGCTTAGAGCGAGAGATTTCAAAAATTTGCCGTAAAGCGGTGAAGAAAATCTTGTTGAATAAAGACATAAAAACCGTGGTAGCCAACCAAGAGAATTTAAAAGAGTTTCTAGGTGTGCAACGTTGTGATTTTGGCAAAGCCGACGACAGTAACCAAATTGGCCAAGTTACGGGTTTAGCATGGACAGAAGTAGGCGGTGATTTGCTGACTATTGAAACCGAATCAATGCCTGGCAAAGGCAAGTTGACGCAAACTGGTTCTCTAGGCGAGGTGATGCAAGAATCCATTCAAGCTGCGATGACGGTGGTTCGCGCACGCGCCGAGAAATTAGGGATTAACGCTGATTTCTATGAAAAGCGTGACATTCACGTTCACGTGCCAGAAGGTGCAACACCAAAAGATGGCCCAAGCGCGGGTATTGCTATGTGTACGGCGCTTGTCTCTAGCTTGACGGGTAATCCTGTGAAAGCGGAAGTCGCGATGACGGGTGAGATAACGTTGCGTGGTGAAGTATTACCTATCGGTGGTTTGAAAGAAAAACTGCTCGCAGCACATCGTGGTGGTATCACCACCGTATTGATCCCAAAAGAGAATGAGCGTGATTTGGAAGAGATCCCTGCAAATGTGATTGCTGATCTAAAAGTCATTCCCGTTCAATGGATTGATGAAGTTTTGAAGATCGCACTTGAACGAGACCCTTCTGGGGTTGAATTTGAAGCTAAAAAATAGTGATGTGCAGCAAAAATAAGTAAAAGATCACGCTGATAGGCTTAAAAAGGCTTGTCAGCGTTTTTTTTGGGCGCTAACGTAAGCCCCTATAGCTTGCAGCCCAGATGTAATAAGGCTTCAAGCTAGTTTGGGAACTTAATGGAACGAAAAGTCACCGTTAAAAAATAATAATGGGTGACGCAAAGGGGAATCACAGTGAATAAAACACAATTAGTAGAAAAAATCGCAGAAAACGCTGACATCTCTAAAGCATCGGCAGGCCGTGCTCTTGATGCATTCATCGAAGCCGTTAGTGGCACTCTTCAATCTGGCGATCAAGTAGCGCTTGTTGGCTTTGGTACATTTAGCGTTCGCACTCGTGCAGCGCGCACGGGTCGTAACCCTAAAACGGGTGAAGAGATCCAAATCGCAGAAGCAAAAGTACCTGCTTTCAAAGCAGGCAAAGCGCTTAAAGACGCTTGCAACTAATCAAAATCGTTATTTTTTGCGGCTTAAGCGCAAAATTAATTCGAACCTTTTGAAATTATGCGCATCCTACTGATGCGCATTTCTTTTTCTGATATTATCGCGCTATTCAATTTTTAGGCTGAAGTGTGAAGCTTCTTATCCGGAGAGCAGTTAGATTATGATGGATCGATTACGCGAAGGCGTGAACAGCATCGCGGTGAAAATTATTCTAGGAATGATTATCTTATCATTCGTATTCGCAGGTGTCGGTAGCTACTTGGTCAGCGGTGGCAGTAATGCTGCGGCTAAAGTTGGCAATAGTGAGATTGGCCGTGGTGAATTTGAACAAGCGTACCAGAACGAGCGCAATCGCATGCAATCCCAATTAGGGGATTATTTTGCTAACTTGCTCGCTGATCCTCAGTATGTCGAGTCATTTCGTAAGTCAGTGCTTGATCGTATGGTTAACGATTTATTGTTGGAGCAGCATGCACAATCACTAGGTTTACGAGTGAGCGATGATCAGGTTCGTAAAATGATTTTAGACATGCCCCAATTCCAGACTGGCGGTAAGTTTGACCAAGAAATCTATCAAGCGGCTCTTCGCCGTGCAGGTTTCTCTGCTGAAAGCTTTGCAGAATATCTACGTCATGATCTTATCCGTAACCAGTTACTTAGTGCTATCCAAGGTAGTGAATTTACGTTGCAGGGTGAGGTTAATCAGCAAAGTGAACTGATCTCTCAAACCCGTGATATCCGTGCGCTCACATTGTCACTCAGCGACTTTGCTAAAAATGTTGAGTTGAGTGATGAAGAAATTACTCAATATTATCAACAAAATGCAGAGCGCTATACCCGTCCAGAGCAGGTTAAAGTGGCTTATATCGAGCTTTCTGCCCAACAATTGAAAGACCAAATTGTAGTGTCTGATGAACAGGCCGAGCAGTACTACCAAGAGCATTTAGACAAATACTCCACTCAAGCACAACGTAAAGTAAGCCATATTTTGGTTCAAGGTGATGATAAAACTAAAGCGCAGGCGATTCTCGATGAACTGAATGCTGGCGCTGATTTCGCGACTTTAGCGAAAGAAAAATCAGAAGACGTAGGAAGCGCAGAAGAGGGTGGTTCGCTAGGTTGGATTGAACATGATGTGATGGACCCAGCTTTTGAACAAGCAGCCTTTGCTATCGAACAGATAGGGGATATCACAGGGTTGGTCAAATCTGAATTTGGCTATCACATTATCCGTCTTGATGATGTTAAAGCCCCTATCGCACAGCCCTACGCACAGGTTGCCTCTGAAATCAAAGCTGAAATGGTAGACCAAAAGGCCGCAGATCAGTTTTATGAGTTGCAGACTAAGCTAGAAAAAGTGGCATTTGAATCACCTGACTCTCTGGATGAAGCAGCAAACGCTATCTCAGCTAAGATTCAGAAAACCGATTTTATTTCTCAGCAAGATGCGCCTGAAATTCTTAAAAATCCAGCTGTTCTTCAAGCTATTCTAAGCCCAGAGGTAAAAGAAGATAGGCTCAATTCTGAGGTATTAGAAGTTGCCCCAGAACATGTTATCGTTGTTCGTGTTGATGATGCTCGGGAACAAATAGTTCTTCCTTTGGCTGAAGTGAAAGAGCAAGTGGTTACTCAGCTTTCTAAAGTCAAAGGCGAACAACAAGCGATTGAGTTAGCCACAAAATTGATTGATACGCTAAAGCAAGGTGACCAATCCTTATTGGAACAGCGTGGGTTAAAATTTGCTGAGTTGGAAATGATTGATCGTAGCTCTCCATTGGCGAGTACGGTGTTTTCTCTCCCTAAACCCGCTACAGATAGTGTGGTTTACGGTCAAGCGAAAGCAATGAACGGTGATATTGTTCTTGTTGAACTACATAAGGTTGAGGCTAAAGTCACACCTCAGTACAACGATCAAATTACGGCTCAGTTAGAGCGCATCGGTAGCCAACGTGATTTGGCTGCGATACTTACAACTTTGCGTAAAAATACAGACATTGAATATTATGTTGTGAGCCAATAAAGGCTAGTAATGTAATTGATATGAAACTCAAAATGGGCTGCTTATGCAGCCCATTTCAATTTCTACCTTTTTGATTCCCTCTCATTTCCAAGCTCAATTAATATTGGTACCCATTAATAAACAAGGAAATGTTCATATGAAATTGAAAACAAAACTCGGGTTGTTACTTCTAAGTATCGTATTGCCTCTTTCACCGACATTAGCAGAAGAAAAGGTGGTAGAAACGCACCAAGGCATTGAAATTACGGTTAATATAAATCAGGCTTCCGCTGAGGAAATTGCTACTTTGTTGAAAGGTATTGGACTTAAAAAAGCACAAGCGATTGTTGAATATCGTCAACAAAATGGCGATTTTAAAACCAAAGAAGATCTGAGCTTGGTGAAAGGCATTGGTGCCGTTACTGTCAGGCAAAACGCTGAGCGTATCATTTTATAAAAGTCTCTATCAAAAGCGTCGCCCCCTAAAAGCGACGCTTGTATCACTGTGAAATTTCAGTCATATCACCATTCCTTCCTAGCGCCTGTAACGGATAAGCACTATAATTTGTCGCCGACAAAAGCGAGCAAGCAAGCCGCATAAAAACTAAGTGGAGTAAATCATGTCCTCTCACACTCCGGTAATTACCGTAGATGGACCAAGTGGTGCAGGTAAAGGCACTCTTTGTATGTTGTTGGCTAAGAAATTAGGCTTTCATTTGCTCGATTCTGGAGCTATTTACCGCGTTCTTGCATTGGCGGCGATTCACCACGGTGTGGATACGGAGTCGGAAGAAGCGCTTGTTCCTCTGGCGACACATTTAGATGTCCAATTTATCGCAGAAGGCGACTTGGTTAGAGTGATTCTTGAAGGTGAGGACGTATCGAAAGAATTGCGCAAAGAAGAGACAGGAATGGCGGCATCAAAAGTAGCGGCATTGCCTAGAGTTCGTGAGGCATTATTACGTCGCCAACGAGCCTTTGCGAAAGGGCAGGGACTGGTTGCTGATGGACGTGATATGGGCACAGTTGTGTTTCCTCAAGCAGAAGTGAAAATATTCCTCGATGCCAGTGCGCAAGAGCGAGCCCAACGTCGCTTTAAGCAGTTGCAACTCAAAGGGCTAGATGTTAAATTTGACGCCCTTTTAAGCGAGATCCAAGAGCGTGACGACCGAGATCGTAACCGCCCAGTGGCCCCATTACGCCCTGCAGAGGATGCGCTATTGCTTGACTCAACCTCAATGTCTATCGACGAAGTTGTAGAAGAAGCATTACAATATGTAGAATCTAAGCTGGCAGAGTAGTTCTGCTAGGTAAGAGCGTCGGTCGCAAGGATGATGACTGGCGAATTTAATAACCCCATGCGGTAGGATACCCATGGAAGTTTAATTATTGAAGATTAAATAAATGACTGAATCTTTTGCTCAACTCTTTGAAGAGTTTTTAAACGAAACACAATTTCAACAAGGTACAATCGTTAAAGGTACTGTAGTCGCTATCGAGAATGGTTTCGTTCTTGTTGACGCTGGTCTTAAGTCTGAGTCTGCTATCCCTGCTGAACAGTTCAAGAACGCTGCTGGCGAACTTGAAGTTGAAGTTGGTTCTGAAGTAGACGTTGCTCTAGACGCTGTTGAAGATGGTTTCGGTGAAACTCAACTTTCTCGTGAGAAAGCTAAGCGTCATGAAGCTTGGATCGTTCTTGAGAAAGCTTACGAAGAAGCTGAAACTGTTATTGGTATTATCAATGGTAAAGTTAAAGGTGGCTTCACTGTTGAACTAAACGGTATCCGTGCTTTCCTTCCAGGCTCTCTTGTTGACGTGCGTCCTATCCGTGACACTACTCACCTAGAAAACAAAGAGCTAGAGTTCAAAGTTATCAAACTAGACCAGAAACGTAACAACGTTGTTGTTTCTCGTCGTGCTGTTATCGAATCAGAAAGCAGCGTTGAACGTGACGAACTTCTTGAAACTCTACAAGAAGGCACTGAAGTTAAAGGTATCGTTAAGAACCTTACTGACTACGGCGCATTCGTTGACCTTGGTGGTGTTGATGGTCTTCTACATATCACAGATATGGCTTGGAAACGCGTTAAACACCCATCAGAAATCGTTAACGTTGGTGACGAAATCCTAGTTAAAGTTCTTAAGTTTGATCGTGATCGTACTCGCGTATCACTAGGTCTTAAGCAACTTGGCGAAGATCCATGGGTAGCTATCGCTAAGCGTTACCCAGAAGGTCACAAACTATCTGGCCGTGTAACAAATCTAACTGACTACGGCTGCTTCGTTGAAATCGAAGAAGGCGTTGAAGGTCTAGTACACGTTTCTGAAATGGATTGGACTAACAAGAACATCCACCCATCTAAAGTTGTTAATGTTGGCGACGAAGTTGAGGTTATGGTTCTTGATATCGACGAAGAGCGTCGTCGTATCTCTCTAGGTCTTAAACAGTGTAAAGCTAACCCATGGCAGTCATTCGCTGAAGCGCAAGCTAAAGGCGACAAAGTTACTGGTAAGATCAAGTCTATCACTGACTTCGGTATCTTCATCGGTCTAGACGGCGGCATCGACGGTCTAGTTCACCTATCTGACATCTCTTGGAACGTTCCTGGAGAAGAAGCGGTACGTGATTACAAGAAAGGCGATGAAATCTCTGCAGTTGTTCTAGCAGTAGATGCAGAGCGTGAGCGTATTTCTCTTGGCGTTAAGCAAATGGAAAACGACCCGTTCAACGCATATGTTGCTGATAACAAAAAAGGTACTCTAGTTAACGGTACTGTTACTGCAGTTGACGCGAAAGGTGCTACAATTGAACTTGTAGACGGCGTTGAAGGTTACATCCGTGCTTCTGAAGCATCTCGTGACCGTATTGAAGATGCGTCTCTAGTCCTAAGCGTTGGTGACAGCGTTGAAGCGAAATTTACTGGTGTAGACCGTAAAAACCGCGTAATCAACCTATCTATCAAAGCTAAAGATGAAGCTGATGAGCAAGAAGCAATGGCTACACTGAACAAAGCTGATGAAGGTGCGTTTGGTAATGCTATGGCTGATGCATTCAAGGCTGCTAAAGGCGAATAATCTAACTCGCTAAAAGGGGCCGTAAGGCTCCTTTTTTTTCAGTTAGTGCCTACTTTGATAAGTAATGAGGGAAACTATGACTAAGTCTGAATTGATAGAAAGACTCTGTGCTGAGAAAACGCACCTATCTGCTAAAGAAATTGAAGACGCTGTGAAAGATATTCTTGAACATATGGCATCAACTTTAGAAAGCGGAGAGCGAATCGAAATTCGCGGATTTGGTAGTTTCTCTTTGCACTATCGTGAGCCTAGAGTAGGTCGTAATCCTAAAACCGGTGATAAAGTGGTGTTGGATGGCAAATTCGTCCCTCATTTCAAGCCAGGTAAAGAGTTACGTGAGCGAGTTAATGAGAATATCTAAAGCGATTTAGAGAGTATTCTAAAAAACGGCATACAGTTTAAGTATGCCGTTTTTTTAAGAAAGGAATCCATAATAGACATGGTTTGTAAGGCCATTTTCCTGCATAATCAGACCAGATCAATACTGGATAGGTAGTGGCATATGAAAATTATAAAAATCGTTCTAATTCTTGCACTTTTTTTGATTGCTTTAGCATTAGGGGCTCAAAATCAAGCAGTTGTGACGTTTAACTATTTGATCGCTCAAGGCGAATTTCACCTGTCTACTTTACTTGGCACTGTCTTTGTCTCTGGTTTTTTACTTGCTTGTTTGCTTGGCAGTAGCTTCTACTTCAAGTCTCAGTTGCAAGTTAGAAAGTTGAATAAGCAACTGAAAAAGCAAACAGCAGAGAACAGCTCTGTAACAAGTAAAGCGTAGTGAAATAAAGGCTGACTTGATGTTAGAAATTCTCTTCTTGCTATTACCGATTGCCGCCGCCTACGGCTGGTATATGGGAAATCGCAGTGCTCAGCAAGATAAGCAGAAACACTCTCACCAAATTTCTCGTCAGTATGTGACGGGTCTTAACTTGCTGCTTTCTGATCAATCAGATAAGGCCGTTGACCATTTTATCGAGCTACTCCAAGTAGACAATGAAACGATTGATACCCACTTAGCGCTGGGCAACTTATTCCGTTCAAGAGGAGAGGTTGATCGTGCTATCCGCATCCATCAAAATCTCATATCTCGTTCAAGTCTTACTATTGACCAAAAAAATCTCGCCTTACAACAATTGGCAAAAGATTATATGGTGGCAGGCTTTCTCGACCGCGCTGAAAAAATATTTGAACAACTGATTGAAGAGCCTGAACACAAAGAAGCGGCGTTGCAACAATTGGTTTCTATTTACCAACAGACTCGAGAGTGGCATAAAGCTATCGATTACGCTTATGCGTTGGTCAAATTAGGCAGAAAAAGGATGCACAGTGTTATAGCCCATTTTTGGTGTGAACTTGCAATGCAAGAGAAGGCTGAAGGACGCGATAGCAAAGCGATTCAATATCTTAAAAAAGCGCTGTCTGAAGATCCGAAGTGTGTACGCGCAACGATCTCTTTAGGTAAGCTGTATCTTGAAAATGATGACTACCGTCATACAATCCAGTATATGCAGATGGTCTTGGAGCAGGACATTGATTTTATCGGCGAGGTATTGCCGACGCTTGCTGAGTGCTATCACCATATTGGGAAAGAGGGTGAACTTGTTGAGTTTTTACGCGAGTGCATTATCAATGAAGCTGGAGTGTCAGCTGAACTGATGCTCGCACAGTTGGTGGCACAACATGATGGTGCTGGAGCAGCACAGGAACTTTTGACACGGCAATTGGTTAAAAATCCGACCATGAAGGGCTTCTACCGTTTAATTGACTACCATCTCATCGAAGCGGAGGAAGGTCGAGCGAAAGAGAGCTTGTCGACCTTGCAAAAATTGGTAGGTGAGCAACTAAAAGTAAAACCTCACTACCGATGCAGAAAGTGTGGTTTCTCAACTCATTCTCTCTACTGGCACTGCCCATCATGTAAGAATTGGGGTTCAATTAAACCTATCCGTGGTTTGGATGGTGAATAGAGTCCATGTACTGGAGTTACTGATCGACTCGAAAACTGCAGCTTATGAAAGCTGCATTTTTTTAGCTTAATTATTTTAGGAGTGAAAATGAAAGACCAGAGAGTAATTGTCGCGTTGGATTATGAGCAACAAGCGGAAGCGTTAGCTTTTGTTGATAAAATTGACCCCAGCAGCTGTCGATTAAAAGTGGGTAAGGAGATGTTTACCCTGTTTGGTCCCGATTTTGTGCGTGAGCTACACAAAAGAGGTTTTTCGGTATTCTTAGACCTAAAGTTTCATGATATTCCCAACACGTGCTCTAAAGCCGTACGTGCGGCGGCTGAGCTTGGCGTATGGATGGTGAATGTTCATGCCAGTGGTGGGGAGAGAATGATGTCGGCGTCTCGCCAGATTCTTGAACCTTATGGCAACGATAGACCACTACTTATTGCTGTCACAGTACTAACCAGTATGGAACAACCTGATCTTCGTGGTATTGGCATCGATGTTGCGCCTAAAGAGCATGTAATGCGTCTGGCTAGCCTAACTCAAAATGCAGGGTTAGATGGAGTGGTATGCTCAGCTCAAGAAGCGCACATGCTTAAGAGCCATCTTGGTCAAGAGTTTAAATTAGTTACGCCAGGGATTCGTCCTGTTGGTTCTGCAACAGGAGACCAAAGACGTATTATGACTCCGAGTGAGGCCATAAAAGCTGGTTCAGATTATCTAGTCATCGGTCGCCCAATTACTCAGGCAACAAGACCGGATGAAGTCCTAAAAGCGATAAATGATACGTTAATTTAAATTAATGTTTTCTTTACGTTGTTGTATGAAAAAGGTCGCTTATGCGACCTTAAAAATACTTCCTAATCAAAAATAATGGGCTACCATTTTTTCTTTTCACCAAACAGTGCTTCCATATCACTATTTCTCTCGTTATCTTCAATTTGTTGAAGATCCGTTGCACTTTTTGTTTGGCGTCGTTTTTCTAAGTCATCATACATTGACTGAAGTTTTTCACGAGCTTGATTGGAATAAGCATCATTTTTTGAGCTCAGAACATCGATCCCTTTACGCAATAGCTGAATCGCAGTTCCGGGTTGCCCACGAACGATCGAATCATTTGCCCGCTTAACAACATTTTCAATGTTGATTCGAATTTGTATTGTTTCTAGACGCGCATTTTCAGCGACGTAAGATTGTGTTTCAAAACGTCCTTTATTGTGCTCACTACGAATCGTGTCTCTTAAACGTTTCACTAGTTTAAGCATAATCAAAGCTTGTTTATCGCTGGTGGGTACTTTAAACGTTGTACTGTCACCACCTGGGTGGTTTTCTTGTAAATGCTTAATTTGCCCTTTCATATGCTCAATGCGTTGTGCCAACTGCTTATTTTTCGGGTCAAGCTCATACATACTAAGTAGGGCATCAAGGATACGGGTATTTAAACACACTAAGAGTTCTTTACTAAACGGCATGTGGTGTGCGTTGCCGATAAGGTCTTCTGTCGCATCAATAATGGCGATATATCGAGTCGACTCCTGCTTTTTAGCTGACTCGACCTTTACTTTGTATTGAAGCATGATGTTATAGCCAAGGACTAACACCAGCAAGACTGCTACAAGAGCAATGATTAAACCTATATTCATATAATCCGTATCTTTATTAGAATTCAGTGGCTAGCAATTAAGAATACACGATCCTTAGTTATCACTACACCTTCAAATTGACTATTTTTATTATTCCTGTTTTGACCCCTAAAAACTGCCTTTTATTGCTTAGATTGGGCGATAGTTGGCAAAAATTTAGTCAGCTACGCAAAATACTTACTTTTTTCTTCGCTCTTGAATCATCAAGCTTTGAATTGAGAGTGTTAAGCGTTATAACTAATAATTATAAACTATGATTGAAAGATCTGGATCTTTGATAATGGATTACGGGGCCAATAATGAAGTTACAGCAGTTAAAATATATTGTTGAAGTGGTTAATCACAACCTGAATGTCTCAGCAACTGCGGAAAGCCTTTATACCTCTCAGCCAGGCATTAGTAAACAGGTTCGTTTACTCGAAGATGAATTGGGTATTCAAATTTTTGAGCGTAGCGGTAAGCACCTGACACAAGTCACGGGTGCAGGTGAAGATATTATTCGTATCTCACAAGAGATCCTTTCACGTGTGGAAAGCATTAAGGCCGTGGCAGGGGAGCATACGCACCCTGAGATGGGTACGCTGAATATTTCAACGACTCATACACAAGCTCGCTACGCGTTACCTGATGTAATCAAAGGATTCACTGCGCGTTATCCGAAAGTGTCGCTACACATGCACCAAGGCACTCCAAGTCAGATGTCGGAAGCGGTTGCAAAAGGCACCGCTAATTTTGCGATAGCAACAGAAGCGCTTCATCTGTACCAAGATGCCATCATGCTACCTTGTTATCATTGGAACCGTTCTATTGTTGTGCCTAAAGATCATGCTCTTGCAAAAAAAGAACGGGTAACGATTGAGGATTTAGCCGCGTATCCATTGGTCACTTACGTGTTTGGTTTTACTGGTCGTTCAGAGTTAGACACTGCATTTAATCGCGTAGGGTTAACGCCGCGAGTTGTCTTCACCGCCACCGATGCGGATGTGATAAAAACTTATGTCCGAATGGGAATTGGGGTGGGTGTTATCGCAAGTATGGCGATAGATAAATCACGCGACACCGATCTTATCGCGATTGATGCCAGCCATCTTTTTGGTGCGAGCACGACTAGCATTGGGTTTCGCCGAGGCACATTCCTGCGCTCTTATATGTTTGACTTTATGGAACGTTTCGCGCCTCATCTTACTCGCCCTGTCGTCGAACGGGCTACCTCGTTAAAATCGAATATCGAAATAGAAGAGATGTTTAAAGACATTGAATTGCCAGTTCGTTAAGCAAATTTCGATCATTTAAAACGAAACACTTTCTAATTAAACCATCACCTCCTAGAATTGGCCTTTCTAGGGGGATGTATGCGCGCGCTTTTCAAACATATCGATGCTTTTTTAATTGAAAACCAACGTTTTTGGCGATTTGAGCCCTTTCATCATAGTGGCTTAGACAGTTCACCTTGGAAACATTCAGATCATAGGCTGGATCAGTGGTTGCAAACGCTATCTTTGGACAGTATCGATAGCTTAAAGTCATCGCCGCAAGCGCTCATTGAGCAACTTCATCCGTATATCGAGGGGTTAAAAGAAGCGGATATCATGATTAGGCTTCAAGATGCCCCTCATAATACTCAGCAAGCACTCAGCCCTTACTTAGAGCAGGGGATCCCTGGCAGAAAGCTAGAACAAATTCGTTTAATGAGCGAATCACTCCTCTCTAGGCATTCAGGAACGGAATGGCTAGAGTGGTGCGCGGGTAAAGGCTTTTTAGGTCGAATTATCGCAGCGCAGTCAAAACAAAAAGTCACTAGTTTTGAATATCAGTCGCAGCTCTGCCATGCAGGACAAGCATGCGCCGATGAACATGATCTTCCGATGCAATTTATTCAAGGGGACGCTTTTGAGCCGCAAGCGTTTGGCGTTTTCAATACCAATCAGCATGCCGTCGCTTTACATGCCTGTGGTGATCTCCATGTTCGCCTACTCGAATATTCCGTTGCTCATCGCTTGCCTGCGATTACGTTTTCACCATGTTGCTACCATTTAATCAAAGCCGATAGCTACCAACCCATGTCCACCTACGGTCGTACTTCTTCTCTTGCCTTGTCCAAAGAAGAGCTGCGTATTCCGCTGCAAGAAACCGTTACAGGGGGAGAGCGGGTTCGCCGTCATCGTTTGCAAGAAATGACGTTTCGTTTGGGTTTTGATTTGTTGCTAAGATCTGAGCTTGGGCATCATCAATATTGCCCAATTCCGAGCCTCAAAAAATCACAACTAGCCGAAGGATTTTTAGCTTTTTGTTATTGGGCGGCGGCACAAAAAGGCATCGCATTACCAGAAGTGGATTGGCCTGCTTATGAACGTAAAGGCGAGCAGCGTTTTTGGCAGATGGAAAGGATAGGCTTAGTACAACAGGCATTTCGCCGCATGATTGAGCTTTGGTTGGTATTGGATAAGGCACTTTATCTTCAAGAGCAAGGCTATGAGGTGCAGATTGAGCAGTTTTGCGCTAGGAAAGTAACGCCACGCAATATATTGGTTCACGCTTATAAAAAATGAAAGCCAAGCGCATGACGCACTTGGCTAAGAATTGAGAGCTTTACCGCAAATTGTTATCGTTAGTTAAACAGAGCTATAGCTTCAGATGGGTCAAGATATTCAAGGTTGAAACTCTCGGCGACTTCTTTACAGGTGACTTTACCGTGTATCACGTTTAAACCTTCTAGGAATCCTTTATCCTCTAATAATGCACGTTGATAACCTTTATTGGCCAGTTTAACAATGTAAGGCAACGTAGCGTTATTCAAGGCGAAAGTTGATGTGCGAGCCACAGCGCCTGGCATGTTTGCGACGCAGTAATGAACGACGTCATCAACGATATAGGTCGGGTCATCATGAGTGGTAGCATGTGAGGTTTCAAAGCAGCCGCCTTGGTCAATTGCCACATCAACGACCGCAGAGCCAGGTTTCATTCTAGAAATCAGATCTTTAGTTACGAGTTTAGGAGCTGCTGCTCCGGGGATCAGTACTGCGCCTATTACTAAATCGGCTTCGAGGACGTATTTTTCAATCGCATCCTTTGTTGAATACACGACTTTAGCGTGACCTTGGAATTCTTCATCGAGTTTTCGCAGCATATCAACACTTCGGTCGAGAATCGTCACATCTGCACGCATTCCGACAGCAATTCTGGCTGCGTTGGCACCGACTACACCACCACCAATCACCACCACTTTTGCTGGTGCGACTCCGGGTACACCACCCAGTAACAAACCACAGCCCGCGTGTGATTTTTCTAAACACTGCGCACCTGATTGAATAGACATTCGACCAGCGACTTCAGACATTGGTGCTAATAGTGGCAAGCGACCCATATTATCTGTTACAGTCTCGTAGGCTATACAGACAGCTTTGCTCTTGATTAGCTCCTCAGTTTGTGGAAAATCTGGAGCTAGATGTAAATAGGTAAATAAAATTTGGCCTTCGCGGAGCATTGCTCGTTCAGCAGCCTGAGGTTCTTTGACCTTAACAATCATTTCTGCTTTCGCAAAAATGTTAGAAGCAGTAGGAAGAATGGATGCGCCTACAGCGATGTAATCATCGTCTGAAAAGCCGATGCCGGAACCGGCATTTGTTTCAACATAAACTTGGTGACCGTGTGAGACAAGTTCGCGCACGCTTGCGGGAATCATGCCCACACGATATTCGTGGTTTTTGATTTCTTTAGGAACTCCAATGATCATCCTGACTCCTTAGGTTTTTTTGGTTGTTATAACTATATGTAGGGTTGTTGTTTCGAATTTGTGACTAGTATAGATGTGAATGTGTAAAATTTGATACTGAATATTAAAAAGTTGTAGTATATATTTTTGCAAGGAAGTAATAAGGTGGAATAAAAAATGGCAGACAACTATAAAAGGCCGTCCAAGGATTTAGACCGTATCGATCGCAATATTTTGAATGAATTGCAGAAAGATGGTCGTATTTCGAATGTAGAATTATCAAAACGAGTGGGTTTATCTCCAACCCCCTGTTTAGAGCGTGTACGTCGTTTAGAGCGTCAAGGTTTCATTACCGGTTATACCGCGTTGTTGAATCCACAATATCTTGATGCTTCGCTGTTGGTATTTGTGGAAATTACATTGAATCGCGGTGCACCTGATGTGTTTGAACAGTTTAATACTGCGGTTCAAAAACTGGATGACATTCAAGAATGCCATCTTGTTTCGGGTGATTTTGACTATCTTCTCAAAACTCGAGTCTCTGACATGGGGGCGTATCGTAAATTGTTGGGTGATACGCTATTGCGTTTGCCCGGAGTCAATGACACTCGCACTTATGTTGTGATGGAAGAAGTGAAGCAAAGTAACCAGTTGGTTATCAAAACTCGATAACGCCAGATTGTCTGAATAGTGGTACTTCTTTCCACATTCTGACGTTCGCCAATTGGGTTTTTAACCTTGATGTGGTTAAATCACACAACAAACCGAGCGGCTTTTGCCGCTCGGACTGTTTTCACCCAAACCAACGCATCAAGCCGCAATAAACCTTGAGTGTTGGCGTTAATCAGAATCTAGGTTTATGTTCAAAGAGAACCAAAATAAAGTTGAGACCATTATTAAGACCAGCGAAGAGCCTCAGTCTTCACGCCTCAATGGATCGCAACGTCTGAAAGAGTGCGGGCTTATTGTCGCTGTGCTTGCCTCTGTGCTTCTTTCCATCGCTTTATTAACATTTAGTCCCGCCGATCCTTCATGGTCGCAAACCGCGTGGGGAGGCGATATTGAAAATGCAGGCGGTATTATTGGCGCATGGATTGCCGATACCTTGTTCTTTATTTTTGGATCGCTGGCCTACCCAATACCGCTCATGATTACTGTGCTAGCATGGGTTTTTCTGCGTAAAAGAGAAGAGAATGAACCCCTTGATTTTGTGCTGTGGGGAACGCGTTTACTCGGCTTAACTATCTTGATTTTGACCAGTTGTGGCCTTGCTGATATCAACTTTGACGATATTTGGTATTTTTCATCTGGTGGTGTGATTGGGGATGTCTTAACCAGTTTGGCGCTGCCAACGCTTAATTTACTAGGCTCAACCTTAGTATTGCTCTTTTTATGGGGCGCTGGTTTTACGCTGCTAACGGGTATCTCCTGGCTAAGCATCGTGGAATGGTTAGGCACGATGAGTATTTCTCTTGGCGTTGCATTGATCAATCGATTACGTGGTGAGAAAGATGAAGATATTGCGCCCGTTTTGTCGCCAATGGAATTGTCGCCGCTTGAATCATCATCCGCAGACTTAGCCGTTGTTGAGTCTAGTTCGCCAAATGAAGAATATGTCAAATCAGCCCTCGATGCGTTTGGGGCCGAGCAATACACGCCTGCGGTAGAGGTTGAAGAAGAGCTGGAACAGACTCACTCGCCAAGACGTTTTAATATTCACATGCCAGCGGCCAAAACTCAGGCTAACACTTCTCCTGAATTCAGTGAAACTCACTCAGATGAAGCGCCATTTGATCGCAGCAAGCAGCTTAGTGCAACGATTGAAGAGTTAGAATCTGTTGCGTTGGAAGAGGATGACCTTGCTCTTTCATCGGCAGACTGGGTAGATGAAAGAGCTAATGAGCATCAAGCATTAGCCAGTGCCGACCTCGATGCCAGTCAAGAAGCTCAGCAATATGCATGGGCAGAGGACGAAGAGGTGAGCGATCCGTCGCTTACGATGACAGAAGTTGATCTTGATGTGTCGCGTGTTGAACCGGTTATTTCCAATTTGGATGTGCTGGATGAAGATGAATCAGATCAAGCGTTGGCTGCTGATCTTGATGTGATGTCAGAAGATGACGAGCCACCGTTAGGCCAGCAAGATAGCGATGTGACGGCTTTTCAGAGCATGGTGTCTTCGGCTCAGGCCAATATGGCGGCCAAGCAAAACCCATTTTTAATGCAAAAAGAGACTAACCTGCCTAAACCGACGGAGCCACTACCGACGTTAGAGCTTCTGTATCACCCAGAAAAGCGTGAACACTTTATTGACCGAGAGGCATTAGAGGAGGTTGCTCGTTTGGTTGAATCTAAACTCGCGGATTACAAGATCCAAGCGCAAGTGGTTGATATCTTTCCGGGGCCGGTTATCACTCGTTTTGAATTAGATTTAGCTCCAGGCGTAAAAGTGAGCCGTATTTCTAGCCTATCGATGGATTTGGCGCGTTCTTTATCGGCAATGGCGGTGAGGGTGGTTGAAGTGATCCCTGGTAAACCTTATGTTGGTCTTGAACTGCCAAACATGAGTCGTCAAACCGTCTATTTGTCAGATGTTATAAAAAGCCGTCAATTCCAAGAAGCGAAATCACCCACGACCATCGTTTTAGGGCAAGACATTGCAGGCGAAGCATTGGTCGCGGATTTAGCCAAAATGCCGCACGTGTTGGTGGCTGGTACTACAGGTTCAGGTAAGTCGGTTGGGGTCAACGTGATGATCCTCAGCATGCTGTATAAAGCGAGCCCAGAAGACGTTCGCTTTATTATGATTGACCCGAAAATGTTAGAGCTATCGATCTACGAGGGTATTCCTCACCTGTTGGCTGAAGTCGTGACTGACATGAAAGACGCATCAAATGCTTTACGTTGGTGTGTGGGTGAAATGGAACGTCGTTATAAATTAATGTCTGTGCTTGGTGTGCGTAACATCAAAGGCTTCAATGATAAGCTAAAAATGGCTGCTGCTGCTGGCCACCCCATCCATGATCCTTTGTGGAGAGAAGGGGACAGTATGGAGAGTGAACCGCCACTGCTGGAAAAACTGCCTTACATTGTCGTGGTTGTTGATGAATTTGCTGATCTGATGATGGTGGTGGGTAAAAAAGTAGAAGAGTTGATCGCGCGTTTGGCACAAAAGGCTCGAGCTGCGGGTATTCACCTTATTTTGGCCACTCAGCGTCCATCGGTTGATGTGATCACCGGTTTAATCAAAGCGAATATTCCGACCCGCGTTGCGTTTACCGTTTCGACTAAAACCGACTCAAGAACTATTTTGGACCAAAGTGGTGCGGAATCACTGCTCGGTATGGGCGATATGCTCTATCTACCACCGGGTTCTAGCCACACGATCCGGGTTCACGGTGCGTTTGCCTCGGATGAAGATGTGCATGCGGTGGTAAACAACTGGAAAGCACGCGGTAAGCCGAACTACATAGAAGAGATCACTTATGGTGACCAAGGGCCAGAAGCCTTGCTACCCGGTGAGAAGATGGAAAGTGATGAAGAAGTGGATCCGCTATTTGATCAAGTGGTTGAACATGTAGTGGAAACGCGTCGAGGTTCAGTTTCAGGTGTACAACGCCGATTTAAAATCGGTTACAACCGCGCTGCAAGAATTGTAGAGCAGCTGGAAGCACAAGGTATTGTGAGCGCTCCCGGCCATAATGGTAATCGCGAAGTACTATCGCCAGCGCCGCCGCGAGAT
This sequence comes from Vibrio sp. V09_P4A23P171, assembly GCF_963875615.1. Lineage (NCBI taxonomy): Bacteria > Pseudomonadati > Pseudomonadota > Gammaproteobacteria > Vibrionales > Vibrionaceae > Vibrio > Vibrio sp. V09_P4A23P171. Next base: position 124,765 of record NZ_CAWNMR010000022.1, on the reverse strand, counting down.
TAATCACGGTCATTGTAGGCAACACAAACAAACAGCGCCACCCATGATGCCATGAGCGGCGCTGTTTCAATTTAGCTAGCATAAACTCTCGCCAGCCTTGCTAACGGCTATTTTTCTTGCATCAGCCCCATCAGTGCTTGTTGCGTGTCAGATATTTGTTGCTGCGCGGATGGTGTGCTGCCAATTCCCAATTGTTGTTTAGCTTCATCTTCAGAGAGACCTAAGTGGCAACACAGTAAATCAATCGCCATTTGATAGTTGCTCGTTTCAGCCATGATGCTGTCCTTTGTCCGTCGAAAATGTCTGTTTCCCATGCAATGTAGTCACTTTAGCTGGGACTCTCAATACGACCAAAGTCTTATGAGTTCAATTGCCCATCACGTGCTGTAAGGGTAGGTTAACCATCTTGCTGTTCAATAACAGATTTTAGAAAACTCGGCGTCAGACATTAAATGTTTCAATTTATCGCTTAACCTTGTTTTTCAAATCTTAGACTATATGTATATGAAAAATTGTGTAGGTTTATGCTAGCGTCGCTTGCAGCCTACACTCATAATAAGCTTTTCATTCGGAGATAAGTAATGAAGCGAGTCATGTTATTTCTAGCAACCAACCTTGCGGTGGTGCTGGTTCTTAGCCTTGTATTAAATATTGTTTATGCTGTGACGGGGATGCAGCCGGGCAGTTTATCTGGCTTGCTCGTCATGGCCGCGTTGTTTGGTTTTGGCGGCTCATTTATTTCATTATTGATGTCAAAGAGTATGGCTCTGCGCTCGGTAGGTGGAATGGTGATTGAAAGTCCACGTAACGAAACTGAGCATTGGCTAGTGCAAACGGTGCGTCGTCAAGCTCAGCAAGCGGGTATTGGTATGCCAACGGTAGCAATTTATGATTCGCCGGACATCAACGCTTTTGCAACAGGCGCTAAACGTGATGATTCTCTCGTCGCTGTTTCAACGGGGCTATTGCACAGCATGACGCGTGACGAGGCCGAAGCGGTATTGGCGCATGAAGTGAGCCACATTGCCAATGGCGATATGGTCACGATGACTTTAATGCAAGGAGTGGTTAATACCTTCGTTATTTTCTTATCGCGCTTTATCGCAAACATCGTGTCGTCTCGTGATTCAGAAGAGGGTGGCGGTAGCAATATGATGGTTTATTTTGGCATCTCTATGGTGCTGGAATTGGTATTTGGCTTCCTCGCGAGCTTTATTACGATGTGGTATAGCCGTCATCGCGAATTCCACGCCGACGCAGGTGCAGCAAAGCTTGTGGGTAAACACAAGATGATTGCGGCGTTAGAGCGTTTAAAAATGGGGCAAGAATCTCAATTGGAAGGTTCCATGATGGCTTTTGGTATCAACGGTAAACGTTCAATGACGGAATTATTGATGAGTCACCCACCGCTTGATAAACGCATCGCCGCTTTGCGCAATAGTTAATCTAAGCTAACTAAAAAGAGAAGGCCAGCGAATTATGCTGGCCTTTTTGATCGTCGTAACTATTGGAATTTTAGTCTTTATTTTCTTTTTTGATCTTAATTCCTTGCAACCACGTATGCATTGAAAAGTCACTTAGTTATACAAGAAATATTTTGTATAACTAAGTGACTTGTACTATTTTGTACATGTGAAGTTTTTGTATAACTTATGGAAACGTACAATGGATGTCGAATCGGTTGCTCAAGTTTATCGTCAACTCAACAAAGAGAACTTGCCTTTATTACGTCAGGTTTATCACGACAATGTCCTTTTTGAGGATGCCGCTCATCGAATAGAAGGTTGGCGTGCGCTATCGGATTATTTTGCTCGTTTGTATCAGAACGTAGAGCGTTGTGATTTTACCATCCATGATCACCAGCAAGTCGGTGACTGCGGCTTTCTCACATGGACTATGTCTTTGCAGCATCCTCGGCTAGCTCGTGGAAAACTTATACAAGTGCAAGGGATGAGCCATCTCAAGTTTCAAGACAACCAAGTCATTTATCACCGTGATTACTTCGACTTGGGAGAAATGCTCTATGAACACATTCCGCTGCTGGGAAGTGTTATTCGTTCGATCAAACAGAGGCTAGGGCAATGAAGAGTGTACTTATCACGGGAGCCACTTCTGGTATTGGTTATCAGCTAGCTGTTGATTATGCAAAAACGGGTTGGCAAGTTATTGCTTGTGGGCGTAACCAAGCCAAGCTTAATCAAATGCATCAAGAGTATCCGCAGATCCAAGGTATTGCGTTTGATATTACCGATTTTGAGCAAACGAAATCGGCTTTATCGCAACTGCCTTTTACTCCTTCACTGTGGATCCTCAACGCTGGCGATTGCGAATACATCGATCATGGTCAAATGGATTCACTCCGGTTTAAGCGTGTGTTTGACGTAAACGTTTTGGGTTTAGCTCATTGCATTGAGGCGATACAGCATCACTTTGTTGCTAACCACCGTGTGGCGATCGTTGGTTCCATCGCCAGTGAAATCGCGCTGCCAAGAGCAGAAGCCTATGGCGCTTCTAAAGCGGCGGTTAGTTACCTAGCACGCTCGCTCATGCAAGATTGGCGAGCGCAAGGTGTTGCTGTGACGATGATCTATCCTGGGTTTGTTGCCACGCCTTTGACTGATAAAAATAGTTTTTCGATGCCAATGATGGTCAGTGCCGAGTATGCATCGCAGGCGATTCGCCGTGGGTTGGAAAAAGGCAAAACCACCCTCTATTTTCCGGCTCGTTTTACGAGCCTATTACGTTTGATTGGCAGCTTACCTTACGCATGGCAAGGCAAATTAGTTGCGGCATTACTTAAATAACGATCTGTTTTGTAATTAAAGGAATTGAGTATGAAAATCGCCATTATTGGTAGCGGTATTTCCGGGTTAACATGCGGTTATTATCTGCATAAACATCATGATGTTACCGTGTTTGAAGCCAATCATTACATTGGTGGGCATACCGCCACCGTCGATATTGAGCTCGATGGTCAAAATCATGCAGTTGATACTGGTTTTATCGTGTACAACGACCGGACCTACCCAAATTTCATCGCAATGATGAATGAAATTGGCGTAAAAGGCATTCCGACTCAAATGAGCTTCAGTGTGCGTAATGATGCGAATGGGCTGGAATATAACGGTCATACCGCAACTACGTTGTTTGCACAAAAGCGGAACTGGTTAAACCCTGTCTTTTATCGCTTTATTTTTGAAATCATTCGCTTCAATCGGTTAGCGAAACAGCAAGCAGAACAAGCGCATCAATCAATGCAAACCTTAGGTGATTTCTTATTTGAGCACCAATTTTCTGACTATTTTTGTGAAAATTATATTTTACCGATGGGAGCGGCAATTTGGTCATCTTCCTTGGCTGATATGCGGGTTTTTCCGTTAAGTTTCTTTTTGCGTTTCTTCCTCAACCATGGCCTGCTAGAGATCACTAACCGACCACAATGGTATGTGGTTGAAGGCGGATCGCGCGCGTACATCGAACCCTTGACGCAAGGTTTTAAAGATAAGATTCATCTTGATAGCCCAGTTACACAAGTCAAACGCGGCTCGGCAGGTGTCGAGCTCATTGTTAATGGGCAATCACACCACTTTGATCATGTAATTTTTGCATGTCACAGCGATCAGGCATTAGGTATGTTAGAGCAACCGACAGAGGCTGAACAAGAGGTGCTCGGCGTAATGCACTATCAAGCCAATGAAGTCACTTTACATACCGACACATCACTGCTACCTAAGCGAAAAGCCGCTTGGGCAGCTTGGAACTATTGGCTTGATGGCAGTCCAGATCAAGAGTCGCGTTTACCAGCGCTGACCTACAATATGAATATCTTGCAGCATATTAAAGGCGCTCATACTTTTTGTGTATCGCTCAACAGCGGTGACCGCATTTCTGATGAGAAAGTTTTACGACAGTTTACTTATCACCACCCGGTATTCACCACGCAATCTATCGCGGCTCAGCAACGCAAGCCTGAAGTCAACGGTGTGAATAACACTTGGTACTGTGGCGCTTATTGGCGCAATGGTTTTCATGAAGATGGCGTGACCAGTGCGCTGGATGTGGTGACACAACTTGAAGCGCAAGCGCAGCAGTTAAAAGGCGCGGCGTGATGGAGACGGAGCCCAACAGTTGTTTGATGGTTGGCATGGTACGTCATCGACGCTTTACTCCGATTGAACATGCGCTCAATTATCCATTGTTTATGCCGTGTATTGATCTCGATGAACTGGAGCAACTGAGTGATTCAGTTTGGGGGTTTGGCGAAAAATGGTGGCACTGGGCGCGTTTTCAGCGCGCCGATTATCTTGGTGAAGGGGATTTAAAACAGTGCATACAAGATAAAGTTCATGAGCTGACGGGCGACCGCTACTCTGGAAAGGTGATAGCAGTATGTCACCTTCGTTATTTAGGAATTTATTTCAGCCCGGTTAATTTCTACTATCTTTATGATCAACAAGGTGAATGGCAATACTTGTTGGCCGAAGTGAGTAATACACCTTGGAATCAACGGCACTACTACGCGGTGAAAGCACAAGCGGGAGAAGAGCAGCAACAGTGGCGTCATCAAAAGGCGTTTCATGTTTCTCCCTTCAATCCTATTGATCAGCGATATCATTGGAAGTTGAAGCCGCTTGGTTCGTCATTGAGTGTGCATTTGGAATGTCACAAAGAAGGTAAAGTTTTCGATGCGACTTTATCGATGAAGGCACAACCATTTAATTCAAAAAATTTACTCAAGTTATTGATCAAAACACCCGTGATGGCCGTAAAAGTGACAATAGGTATTTACTGGCATGCTTTAAAGCTGTGGCTTAAAGGAGCACCTTTCTACTCCAATCCACATTCATAAATACGCAAGATCTACACAGAGACAGTGTCTAAATAACAATAACAAGGAGAACGCTCAATGCTTAATTCACAAACTCTCGCGTTGCCCAAGCAACTGACAGGGTTGCAAAAGAGTGCAAGAAGCTTCATTTTTCGCTGTCTACAGCGTTTAGACGTCGGCACTTTAACCATCATTGAAACCTTTTCCAATGAAGGCGCGTCCAGTCAGGAGACTTTTGGCGTACTTAAAGAGCATCAACCCCATGCAACTATTGAAATACATCATCCTCATTTTTATGCTCGTTTATTAAAAGGGGGTAGTATTGCAGCGGGTGAAGCCTATATGGATGGTTGGTGGGATAGCCCGAATTTGACCAGCCTAATGGAACTGATGGCTCGCAATGTCAGTGCATTAGATGGCATTGAAGCTCGCAGTAGTGTGTTGACCAAACTTTTTTATAAAGTCAGCCACTGGCTCAACCGAAATTCAATCGATAAAGCCAAAGAGAATATTCATGCCCACTACGATCTAGGCAATGATCTCTACCACACCTTTTTAGACAGTAATATGCTCTATTCCAGCGCGTTGTTTCTGCATCCGGATGAAACGTTAGAGCAGGCGCAAATCAATAAAATGGAACGTTTGTGCCAGCAGTTGCAACTCAAAGCAAGCGACCATGTGATTGAGATTGGCACCGGTTGGGGTGCGATGGCGATTTACATGGCCAAAACTTACGGCTGTCAGGTCACGACGACGACTATTTCTGAAGAGCAGCATTACTACACCACGCAGCAAATAGAGCGGCAGGGGCTGGAGAGTCAAATCACCTTGCTTAAGCAAGATTACCGCCTGCTACAAGGTCAGTACGATAAATTAGTCTCGATAGAGATGATCGAAGCGGTCGGTAAAGAGTACCTCGCCTCTTATATTGAAAAGTGCCAGTCACTACTAAAACCCAATGGTTTGATGGCGATTCAAGCCATTACCATTGCTGATCAACGTTATGATTATTACAGCAATAATGTCGATTTCATTCAGAAATACATTTTCCCCGGCGGTTTTTTACCCTCAATTACTGCATTGACAACGGCGGCGACACAGCACAGTGATTTAGTGGTTCGCAACCTGTTTGATCTTGGTCCTGATTATGCGCATACGCTTGCTCATTGGCGTCACCGTTTTGAGCTTGCAAAACATCAGGTTTCACAACTTGGGTATGATGAGCGATTCACGCGTATGTGGCGTTACTATTTCTGCTACTGCGAGGGGGGATTTTTAGCAAAATCCATCAGCACCGTACATATGACTTTGCAAAGACCGATGTAATGAAAACGCTGTTTGCTGTCTCTCTTTGGTTTCAAGCGATCTGGTTTGTTGCTGTGTTGGGGACAGAACGTTTGCAGTGGTTGGCATTGGCCATGATGTTAGCCGCATTGATGTTTTCTTTGCGGCACTTCTCTTATCCTTTGGAAAGGGTGATTGCGTTAACCATAGTGGGTATTGTTATCGATGCCCTTAATCAGTATTTCGGATTATTACGCTTTGCTACCAATGACTTTCCCATTTGGTTAATGGTGTTGTGGGGCGCTTTTTCTTGGTATGCCTCCCATTTAGTGGTGCTGATGAAACGTTATCCATCCAAACTCATTTGTTTGATGGTCGGCGTGTTAGGCAGTTTAAGTTATTGGGCGGCAGAACGTTTAGGCGCTGTACATTTTGATTGGCCATTGGGTTTGACTATGGCCATCTTGTGGCTGCAGTGGGTGATGATCGGTGCATTGATACTTAGGGTATTTAGCGATGATGTTAGCAAAGAGAAATAGGCTAAGAAAATTCAACCTGTTACTGATAGTGATTGCCTTTCACAGCTTGGTGAATAACGCTTTTGCGGCGGTGGCAGACGATAAACTGACCGAGTGGCAAACTTGGCCAGTGATTGGCCAAGCGAATTTAAGCTGGTTATGGCTAGATATTTATTCCTCGCAGCTTCGTACCCCATCAGGGCAGTACGAGCAAGGAAGCGATTTATCGCCCCATCCCTTGGCGCTTGAAATTGAATATCAGCGCGACATCAGTAGTAAACAGCTGGTGGAATCGACCGCAGAGCAGTGGCAAAAACTCAAATTAACCGAGCAACAAATTGCACCGTGGCTGGTGCACCTATCGTCCATTTTTCCCAGCGTTACTGAGGGCGACCGCTTGATTTACACCTCCGATGGGCAGCAGGGCGCTTTTATTTTTCATCCTAAGAATGGTGTTCAAGCGCAGGTTGGTACAGTAGTCGACGAAGCGTTAAATGACGCCTTTCTCGCGATATGGCTGTCGCCACAGACGCAATACCCACACTTACGCAAGCAATTGATAGGAATGCAACCATGAAAGCGATAGCCAGACGCAGTTATCTGTTACTTTTACTTTGGTTAGTGGGGTGCAGCGCTGATCTCACTCAATACCAATCTACGCAACCTAAGTTTGATCTATTTGAATACTTCTCTGGTCGAACGTTAGCATGGGGGATGGTGCAAGATTATACAGGGATGCAAACGCGTCGTTTCGAGGTTGCCATCGACGGAATAGTTGAGGGGAATAAACTCACTTTGGTTGAAGACTTCAATTTTGATGATGGTGAAAAAAGCCAAAGAGTATGGGTGATTGAACGTTTTGCTGATGGAAAATATATCGGTCAAGCGGATGATGTATTAGGCCAAGCCCAAGGTGAAGAAGTAGGTAACGCCTTGCGCTGGCAATATGATTTTTCCTTACCTTATGGTGATTCTACGCTAACCGTTACCTTTGACGACTGGCTTTACCGGCAAGATGAAAAGCGGGTGTTTAACCTGACTAAAATTAAAAAATTTGGTATCGAGGTCGGTAAACTAACGCTGTTCTTTGAAAAACAATAAAGCTCCTTTCGGAGCCTTATTGTGCTGATCATATGGCTTTGGAATTATCGCTGTTCTGCGCGTGGCGCTCTTGGCTTAGAGGCTTGAGCAAACGGTTTGCTTTTACTTGTCGGGCGAGAGTGTGCAGGTTTAGATGCGCCGCCTTGGTTTTTCTTACCGTTGTCTATCGCGCTGCTAGCGCGTGATTTGCTTGGTGAAGTAGCGCTCTCTTTACGCGGGTTAAGAGCATCAAAGCCCGGCTGAGTTTTGGTGTGTTTGGTCGCAAAACGGTTCGCTCCGTGACGGCCAGATTTACGACGCTGCGCAGGCGTGAGTGCATCGACATCATTCGCAGGCACTAAGCAGTTAGGTTTATCACCAATCAAATGCTTTTTACCCATGTTGATCAAGGCTTCACGGATAATCGGCCAGTTTAATGGGTCATGGTAGCGTAACAGCGCTTTGTGCAGCCTGCGTTGACGCTCCCCCTTCGCGACAGTCACTTCTTCACGTTTTTTGTATTTCACACGTTTGAGCGGGTTAGTCTCTGAGTAATACATCGCGGTTGCATTACACATTGGCGATGGATAGAAGTTCTGCACCTGATCACACTCAAAATTGTTTGATTTTAGCCACAGTGCCAAATTGAGCATATCTTCATCTTCTGTACCGGGATGCGCGGAAATAAAGTACGGGATGAGGTACTGTTTCTTACCTGCTTCAGCGCTGTACTTCTCAAACATCTCTTTGAAGCGATTATAGGTGCCCATACCCGGTTTCATCATCAGATCAAGCGGATTCTTCTCGGTATGTTCTGGGGCGATCTTGAGATAGCCTCCTACGTGATGCGTGACCAATTCACGTACATATTCAGGAGATTCAATCGCCAAGTCATAACGCACACCAGAGGCGATCATCACTTTTTTAATGCCTTTGACTTTGCGCGCTTCACGATAGAGATCAATCGTATGTTTGTGGTCGGTATTGAGCTTATGGCAAATTCCGGGGAAAACACACGATGGGCGGCGGCAGTTCATCTCAGCTTTAGGATCACTACAACCTAAACGGTACATGTTCGCCGTTGGCCCACCCAAATCCGAAATGGTTCCAGTAAAGCCGGGAACTTTATCGCGGATCTCTTCCATCTCATTCAAAATCGACTCTTTTGAACGGTTTTGGATAATGCGCCCTTCATGTTCGGTAATCGAGCAGAATGAACAACCACCAAAGCAGCCGCGCATGATATTAACTGAGGTTTTGATCATGTCATAAGCAGGAATTTTACTTTTGCCATACATAGGGTGAGGCACGCGTGCGTAGCTCAGGCCAAACACGTAATCCATCTCTTCTGTGGTGAGTGGGATCGGGGCTTGGTTGACCCACAACTCACGGTCGCCATGGCGCTGGATCAGCGCCCGGCCAGAGTAGGGGTTGGTTTCTAAATGCAGTACACGGCTTGCATGCGCGTATAAAATCCGGTCATTATTTAGCTTTTCAAAAGCAGGCAAACGAACCGCTGTTGTCGCGGCATCATGGCGAGAAGGACGAATGGTGATTGGCTTCGCTTCGGCTTCTTTTTCTTGATTAGTTTCACACTGCGTTTCTACCGCGTAAGGGTTCACGGGAACAAACGCTTTACCCGGTTTCTCAATGCGTGATGAGTCAATGATGGTGTAATGCTCAGGCTCAGCGGCCAGGTTCACGGCTGTGCCGCGAATATTGGTCATATCAGCGATGTTATCGCCATTGGCTAAGCGGTGCGCTACTTCAACCAATGCGCGCTCTGCGTTACCAAACAGCAGTATGTCGGCTTTGGCATCAAACAGCACAGAACGGCGCACTTTGTCTGACCAATAATCATAATGGGCAACGCGGCGCAAACTTGCTTCAATACCACCGAGTACCAGTGGCACATCTTTATAAGCCTCACGACAACGCTGCGAATAGACAAGTGTGGCGCGATCTGGACGTTTGCCACCTTCATTATTGGGTGTGTACGCATCATCATGACGTAATTTTTTGTCAGAGGTGTAGCGGTTGATCATCGAATCCATATTTCCGGCCGTGATGCCAAAAAACAGGTTAGGTTTTCCCAGCGCCATGAAAGCGTCTTTATTTTGCCATTGCGGCTGGGCAATGATCCCAACGCGAAAGCCTTGCGCTTCGAGTAAACGGCCAATGATCGCCATACCAAAACTGGGGTGATCCACATAAGCGTCACCCGTGACGATCACGATGTCACAGCTGTCCCATCCTAGGGCATCCATCTCCTTTTTACTGGTTGGCAGGAAAGGTGCGGTTCCAAAGCACTCTGCCCAGTATTTTTTATATTGATGAATAGGAGTGACGTTGCTGTGCATATTTTGACCTCTGATTAATGAGCCGCGCATTATAACGACTTGCACTGGTAGTATCTAGCGGAACATTGGCTTTGCGTTCTATTTATAAAGAAAATTATTAATAAAGTGAGTGGTAAGTGTGTCGGAGAGATACTAAGTGATATGTGATAAGAAGGATGCAGCAATAGTAAAAAGGTCAACCAGTAATAAAACGGGTTGACCTTTAGACAAGAGTTAGTGGCTCATGTAACGACGTCGAATCAATAAGGCTGCCAGCATTGACAATAAAGTCATTCCACCAGTACTACCGCCGCCTGAACCTCCTGAAACTGGGGGTAAGGTAAAGGAGTAAGGCTTTTCATATTTCAAATTTTTGATATAAGCCGCATCATTGCCAGTTGCTGTATTTGATGTCTTTACGTATTCAAAGCGTATATCGTTGACTTCATCATTCAAATATAACGTTCTGTTGCCACTACGTTCACCATCTTCGATTATGTAAGTGCTACCGTTCACTTTCACAATTAAGGAATCATAAAGAAAAGTAGAGGAGACTTGGAAATCAAAACTTACTTTTCCTTTAGGGACGTTTTCAAGAAACAAAACCGATCTCGCTTTATCGTTCATAACGGCAGAACGTAGCCAACCACCTTCTTCTAGCCAAGGGTTTACATTCACACTAATACTGCTATTGGGTATGGTAATTAACCCCTCTAGTGATTTTGCAGCAGGTTGTAGAACCGTATTGAGCTTTAGTGATGAGGTGACGGTTCCTAAATTTAGTGGGCTGTTAGTGTCAATCTCTAAGCGCACATCAGCAGGTGTCATTGAATCAATGGTATAAGAAACATCAACATAACATTGGCTACTCGGAGCCAAGCCTTGTGAACAGTTTTCGGCTGTGATATTTGCAGAAGCTGGAGACAGTGTGACGTTGTTTGCGGTAATAGTCTCATCAGAGCCGTTTACAAAATTAAAGCGATGGGTATGAAGCCCATATTTAATCTCGTTTTTGTGTTGAGATTGTCGGAAAGAAACCTTTGATGTTCTTTGAGTCAGCCAATCATTAAAATGGTCGACTTTGGCATAAACGCCAGCCGCGTCTTGTAAGCCGCAACCACGCCCCCAACTAACGACACCATATTGAATAAAATTACCGCCGTCATTGATAAAAACAGGGCCACCGCTATCACCTTGACAGGTATCTTGCGGGTAACTGGTTGCACAAAAAGCGTCATTTCTTATACGAGGGTAGTTACTACCACCTAAAGCTTGACACGTTGCAGTATCCATTAACGATATTTCTGCTTTACGTAATACTTGAGAAGGATTGCTCGATTTATTCAACACTTGATTGTAACTCGTTGTACCAAAGCCAATGGTCTCTAGAACCGTGCCAGCGGCTAGCGTATCAAGTGCACCAGTATTAGGTCGAGTGACTGCTTGTATTGGTAATGACGTTTCTAATTCAAGGATCGCGATGTCGTTGAATCTTTCGTTATAGTCAGCATGAGTTTCATCATCATAAGCTTCATGATAATAGATTTGTTTGACTTTCACCCGACGACCGGCATTAGTACGTAAGTCATACGCTCCAACCGTCACTTCAATATCCTCTGCATTGAGCGGATTTTTTCCTGTTACGCAGTGAGCAGCGGTAAGTACATACTTATCACCCAAGTAGCTGCCACCACAAAAAGAGCTTTGAAGAGTTGAATAGTGTAAGGCAACCATAAAGGGAAAGTTACCCGCGTCAGCAGGGGTTCCATTGATGATTCTAGTTGATATTCCAGATTCCGTTCCAGAAGCACTGAACTCAAAAGATGTAAACAGAAGCGCTCCTAGCGCGACTGAAAAAAGGGGTTTGTTCATTAGTACCTCGGATTAGTTTTTCCAGCACCTCTTGGGTGTGGGAACGGTACCATATAGGGGCTAATGAATCTCGTCAATCAATGATAATTATCATATCGACAATATATATTAATCAGATAAGGCAAGTTAATGTATTTCAGTAGTTTACAAAATGAACCAATTGGTCATTTTGTATCCATTTTTTTCTTTCGATTACGATAGTTCTAGGCTACTCCTTTTGAGGTGTATTGATGTTCGGCGTTTTTTATATGGCTTGTCTGGCCTAAAATAATAAATAAGCAACTGCATTTACATCATTAGTGCTAACTCACGGCTTGTGATTAAGTTTTGCTCTATGCTGTGCCATTAATGGTAAATCATTTGAATGAGTTGGAGTCTATATGACACAGGTGAAGTCTCAAGAGCTACGAGAAAAGGCAGTGCTTCGAGAACCGCCAGTGGCTCGATATGATGCGATTGATTGGTCGTTTAACCTGACGACTTCCGAGTTTATTTGTGATCTGAAAGCGGCGAATGCGTTATTTCATTCCAGTGTTTCGATAGCCAATATCCAAGAACTCTTGCGTTATATGACGCCGAGCAAAGCTGCAGAGATGAAGCGCTGCTTCAAGTATGTGATTGAAAGTGGCAAAAGCCATGCTTTAAATTTCAACCTTGTTATTTCGGATCAGGCGTTAACTTATGTGGAGATTTTTATCGAGCGTACTTCTCTCACGCAGTTGCAAGGTACGATTCGACCGCTGCTCAAATTGGAATCATTGCAAGAGGTGGCCAAGCTTTTTGAAGGAGTGTTTGATAATACACATCATGGTTTGATCCTAACCGACGATCAAACGCGGGTTTTGGCTTGTAACCACTATTTTGAGCAGCATTCAGGTTTCAAACAAAATGAGCTACTTGGATTAAAAGCCAACCTATTTAATGCAGGCAAGCATTCCAAAGAGTTTTACCAATCGATGTGGCATGACATCAACACCAAAGATCATTGGAGCGGTGTCATTCTCAATCGTCGGGCATCTGGGCTGGTTGCACCACAAGAATTAACTATTCAAAAAATCGTACTGCAAGATGGTCGAGTGTTCTTTGTAGGGATGACGCTTGATTTAGCCGATAATCTTCACCGCGTAGCCGATACGGCACTTGGGGATATCGATCTTTTGACGCAACTGCCTACCGAACAAAAGTTTAAAGCCTTGCTCGAAACATATTGCATGGAGTACCCCAAAGGCCAAACACAAATTGTTTTGGCTTTTCAACCTGCGTTTGAATCAGATCGACACCATGTAGAAACTTTAATGCTTTCCAGTTTTTTGGTGCGCTGTAAAGAAGCTAAGTTGGTGGGCTATGTGGGAAAAGATATTTATTTAGTGAGTTTGAGTTGTTCAGAGTGCCAAAAAAACACAGATTTTCGTCTCATCCAGCATGCGATCCGTCGCTTTATGAAAGAGTTAAAGAACGAATCCAGCTCACATACCGCGATTATTAATGGCCGAATTGGTGTGTCTGTTTTAGGGTTCGATGCAAAAACGCCAGCTCGAATGGTGACGCATGCGATGCAAGCAATGCTTGAACAACATGCAGGGGAAGCGCGTAACATCAGTTTCTATCACAGTGAAATACATCAACAAGTGAAACGTAGAAAAAACTTGGAAGACAGAGTCGCCAAAGCGATTGCGCAGAAAGACTTGGAGATACACTACCAACCGATTGTCGATACTAAAACATGGAACATTGCGAAATTCGAAGCGTTATGCCGTTTTAAGCCTGTGCCCGATTTACCTTTTACCACGCAAGAAATGATTGGTATCGCGGAAGATCTGGATTTGATTGCCGAGCTTGATCGTTGTGTCAGTATCTTGTCTTTGCAAGATTTACCCAAGATAAAAACCTTGTTTGGCCAAGGTGTTGGGGTAACGATCAACCGCTCTTTCAATACCAAAATGGATGCGACGCAGATTTTAACCAATACCATGGAGATCATTGATCGCTACACGGATACGCCTCAATCAGTCACCATTGAGCTAACCGAAAGCGCCTATTTTGATAGTCAATCTCATCAGGTTGATGCCCTCAATGCTCTTCGATCGCGCGGCGTAACGGTTGCGATTGATGATTTTGGTACGGGTTATTCCTCTTTTACCTACCTCAGTGATTGCAATTTTGATTATTTAAAAATAGATCGCGAGTTTGTCACAGACATTCAGGTCAACAGCAATAAGTACAGTATTGTTAAAATGATCACAGAGCTGTCGCATACACTCGGCGTGAAAGTGGTTGCTGAAGGGGTGGAAACAGAGCATGAGGTTTGGGTGCTTAAATCATTGGGTATTGACTACATACAAGGCTATATTTTTTCAAAACCACTACCGCTTAAGGAACTGGTTCGGGCCAAGGAGTATCGTAACCGTTTTGCGTATTCAGGCGCTAAAGTGGAACAAGAGCGAAAGCCCAACTGTTTGCTCAATCTGTTCAAAGAGGGGAAACCACATTTGGATCCCAGTGAGCCAATCTCTCTTGCTTATCAGTATATTAAAGCGACTAAAGTTGATGTGCTGCCAGTCGTCAATCAAGGAGAGTGTGTCGGCATCGTCGATGTAGCCTCACTCAATTTATATCTGACGCCGAACATGGGGACCGATCTTGAAACCACGCGTGAAGCGGCCGTATGGCGTAAGCCCGTGAATCAGATCATGAAATTTCATTTCACTCAGCTTGACGCGTACACCGAGCTAAATCAAGTGGTGAATTTGATCGAAAAAGGACATGATTTTCCATGGGTACTGGTCGATAACACTCGTTACAAAGGCTTATTGACTCAAGCGGACGTGCTGAGGTATTTGGCCGAAAGTCAGTAACCTTCTCTGGGCATCCGCGCTTACTCTTTGCTATTATCGCGCCCAGATGTTTCCAGATGATGTTTAGATTATGATTCAAACCTTACTTTCTGTTTTTTCACCCATGCTGCTCGGTGCGCAAATCTTACTGACGTTAGTGCTGGTCAAAGGGGATATTTGTCCTGGACAACGTGGCCGTATTCATCGCGTCTTGCCAGCCATTGGTGTGCTTTGGTTGGCAGTGGCTTCACTAAAAATTGAAGCCTTTTTGGTCGTCTTTTCCATCTTCTATTTCTATTCACAAGTTCAAACCAAGAAAACTCGAGATGAAGGCCCGTTATGGGCACTGTATTTGGCGAATGGCCTTGCCTTGGCTTATGTCGCGATTCAGATATCAGAGCAGGGTCATTGGTCAGCTTCTATCGCCATGTTGCTGTTGGTTGGTTTGTTGGGCGCGAGCTTCTCGCACCTTCTACTAACGATAGCGCGCTCGCGTTTACAAGCTTTCCATCGAGTTCTACCCGTTGTGGGCATTCTCTGCTCGATGGGCATCGCTTTATGCGTTGTGCCGCACGCGTACGGGTTAGATGACGAAACGTTGGCTCAAGCAACATTGCCGTTACTAACGACATTCGGTTTCATGATTGCAGGTATTATCGTGTGGTGCTGGCATATCCTGTTTGCCAAAAGCGCTGAGAAAATTCAATTAACGGCAGCCTTGTTATTGATGTTGGCAGCCAGTATTTGTTTTCAAGGTTTGTTTAATCTCTAGACCTGGGTCACTCTTTAGTGCGAATTTTACCGCTAGTCTTTAGTGGTCTCTTTGCTATAGGAGTGAGCCATGGATTTGAGTAACGTCAGCCGTTTTGATAGCAATATATTACTTGGCATCGTCAATGAGAAGCTACGCTTAGAGTGTGACAGCTTCGAAGAACTTGCCAGTATGTATGAAATGGATAGAGAAAATGTAGTCGGTAAGCTGGATGTTTTAGGTTACCAATACGACCCACTGACCAACCAATTTAAAGCGAACCAACGCTAGTGCTAAGCAGCGTGCAGTGACAGTTAACCAACCGCACTGTCATTCAAATAGCCATGTCGACACGACGAATAGTTTAAGCCATCTTGATCCCGTCAAGGTGGCTTTTGCATTGTTGGCGCGCGGTGGCAAAAAAAGCTTGTAAATAGTGGCGATCTTTTTCGCTGTGGCGTGTTGCGGCAAATAGTCGACGCCATAAACCTTTCCCTAGTGGCTTGCTGGTAATAAGCCCCTGCCTAGAGAACTCGCTGATGGCCCAATTTGGCAGTGCTGCCACACCTAATCCAGCAGAGACCATTTGTACTAGCATCAAAGTGTTGTCGGCTTGTTTCCACTTCGCGGGTTCAACACTAGCAGGTTGTAGAAAATGTTTCACCACATCCAAACGCTGCTTTTGTACGGGGTAAGTGAGCATCGTTTGTGAGGCGAGATCCTCTGGTTCAATCACCGATTTTCCCGCAAGCGGGTGAGTCGTAGAGGTGATAAGGCGCATTTCAAAATCAAAGAGTGGTTCGTAGTGTACCTCTGAGCGAGGCAAAATATCGGAAGTGATGACCAAATCAAGTTCGCCGGCCAGCAATGCGGGTAACGGTTCAAAGCCAAAGCCGGACGAAAAATCTAACGTCACACTTGGCCAAGCAAGCTGGTATTCGCGCAGCGCTGGCATCAACCATTGAAAGCAAGAGTGGCATTCAATCGCCATGTGTAAGCGCCCATTGACGTCTTCTTTCAAACTGGCCAAGTCATTTTCAGCTCTGGCCAGCTTTGGCAAGATCTCGTCAGCCAGTTTCAGTAGGATCTCTCCTTCTGAGGTAAATTTCACTGGGCGAGTTTTACGTAGAAACAGTGACCCGCCAATGCGTGTTTCGAGATCTTTAATCTGATGTGAAAGGGCCGATTGCGTCAAATGGAGCGCGGTAGCTGTTGAGGTGAGTGAGCCGCTGTCCCTTAAAGAAACTAAAGTCTTCAGATGCTTAAGTTCAATCATTGCCATTATTTTCCTTCATTCCTTTGAGAGAACAGTGGTTGATACCATATCGTGGGTTGCATCAACACGGTGACCATTCTGCTGTTCTGAGCTAAGTTACGCTTTTAATATGGAGATGTAAACATCTAGACGTCTATTTATCTTGATGTCAATTAAAGCTCTCTGCAATCAACATGAATTTTTTTAATAAACAAGTTGAATAATTGCACCTTGTCTGTGGGTCAGTTTAGATGGATAGTCCAGCCATCCAGACATCTTTATCTCATGCGATAAAGAATCAGACACGATCAACAGCACAAGGACTAGGGACATGGCAACGACGACTCACATCTTAGGTTATCCACGCATTGGTGAAAAACGCGAACTGAAATTTGCGTTAGAAAAATATTGGCGAGGCGAAAGCGATCAAGCGCAGTTACTGCAAGTGGGGCATGACATTCGTCAGAAAAACTGGGCTGAGCAGCAACAAGCGGGTCTGAGTTTTTCAACCGTAGGCGATTTTGCTTGGTATGATCACGTACTCACAACCACATTGCTCCTTGGACACGTTCCTAAACGTCATAAAAACGGCTTTCCAGATTTAGATACACTCTTTCGCGTTGGACGTGGTCAATCACAAGCGGGTTGCGGCTGTAGCGGAAGTGCAGCTTCTGATATGACTAAATGGTTTAATACCAATTATCACTACCTTGTGCCGGAGTTCAGCCAAGACGATACGTTCGAAGTCAGCTGGCCTCAACTGTTTGAGGAAGTCAATGAAGCGTCGAAAGCAGGCCACCAAGTTAAGCCTGTACTGCTTGGCCCGCTGAGCTACCTCTACTTGGGTAAAGAGGTCGAAGAGGGATTTGATCGCCTGACCTTACTGCCTCGTTTATTGACCGCTTATCAAGCAATTTTAGCTAAGCTTGCTAAACAAGGAGTGGAATGGGTACAAATCGATGAACCTATTTTAGCGTTAGAGCTAGAAACAAAGTGGCAAGATGCATTTAAGTTGGCTTATCAAGTGATCGCTGGTGATGTAAAACTGTTACTGACTACTTATTTTGATTCGGTGCTTGATACGCTCGATAAAATTATTGAGCTACCAGTGAATGGATTGCACATCGATCTCTCCGCTTCTGCCGATCAATTGAACGCAGTACTAGAGAAATTGCCAAAAAATTGGGTACTTTCGGCAGGTGTGGTCAATGGACGCAATGTGTGGCGCGCCGATCTTGCGACGTTATTGGCTCGTTTACAGCCAGTGAAGCAGCAGCTGGGGGATCGTCTGTGGATTGCGAGCTCGTGTTCACTCTTGCATAGCCCGGTCGATTTAGATCTTGAGCAGCAGCTCAGTGATGAAGTACAAAGTTGGTTTGCATTTGCCAAACAAAAAGTGACAGAAGTTGCTTTACTTGGTAAGGCACTGGACGGTGATGACGCGGCGATTCTGGCCTGTGAAACTTATAGCCAACCGATACTTGCACGTAAAACGGCAACTCACGTTAATAAACCGCATGTACAGGCGAGAGTCAACAGCATAACGGCGGCACTCTCTGAGCGCAGTGCACCTTATTCAGAGCGCGCTCATCACCAAGCTGAAGTGTTAGGGTTGCCATTTTTGCCAACGACAACCATAGGCTCATTCCCTCAAACGAGTGAGATCCGTCATCAGCGCAGTGCTTACCGTCAAGGTAAACTGGCACACGCTGATTATATCAATGCATTGAAAGGGCACATTGCCGATGCAGTAAAACGTCAAGAGGTACTTGATCTCGATGTGTTAGTGCACGGTGAAGCTGAGCGTAACGACATGGTGGAGTACTTTGCTGAAAACTTAGCCGGTTTCCAGACTACACAATTTGGCTGGGTGCAAAGTTACGGCTCACGCTGCGTAAAACCGGCTATCGTGGTGGCCGATATTGAACGTGAAAAACCGATAACGGTGGAGTGGTCTACTTATGCTCAATCATTGACTGCGAAGCAAATGAAAGGAATGTTGACTGGGCCTGTAACGATTTTATGCTGGACGTTTCCTCGTGAAGATGTTTCTCGTCAAACCATCACTCAGCAGTTGGCTTTTGCTTTGCGTGATGAAGTGGCAGACCTGCAGCAAGCGGGCATTAACATCATCCAAATTGATGAACCTGCGATTCGTGAAGGGTTGCCATTGAAGAAGCGTGACCATCAAGCATATCTGGCGTGGGCGGTTGAGGCATTTAAAATTGCGGCGGCGAGTGCGAAACCCGAAACGCAGATCCACACTCACATGTGTTACAGCGAATTTAATGAAATCATTGACTCAGTAGCGGCACTGGATGCCGATGTGATTACGATTGAAACTTCTCGCTCGAATATGGAACTGCTCAAAGCGTTTGAAGAGTTTAACTACCCGAATGAAATTGGCCCAGGTGTGTACGATATTCACTCGCCAAACATTCCCTCTCAAGAGTGGATTGAAGGTTTGTTGCGTAAAGCGGCGGAAAAAATTCCAGCAGAGAGATTATGGGTTAACCCTGATTGCGGCTTAAAAACGCGCAATTGGAATGAAGTGGAGGCAGCACTGACCAACTTAGTGTCAGCAGCTAAAGCGCTGCGCAAAGAGCTTAAACCCCAGCAAAGTTAAGCCACATTAATCTTGACAGAGGCCTCAAATGAAGCCTCTGTTTTTTACGAATAAAGTGGTGGTCATCACTAATAAGGGGAGGACTATTGTGCCGAACAAGTTGCTTTACTAATGAATTGGTCCACAACAAGTTGGCCCCGCGTATTGCGCATTTTAATTCGATAAGTTAAGCCGAGGTCGAGGTTAGCGCGTGTGGTTGAATCCGAGCAGTAGGTATTGATGCTGGTTTTCAACACTTGATCAATCGGCTTTGCTCCTTTTTGACCCTCATTGTAAATCATCATAATTTCCACCGTACTGCCTTTAGCACTGGCACGCATCACGGACAAAGGCCCAAATTCTAAGGGTAACTCAGCGCTAATCACATTCGCGCGATTACTGGCTACGGCTTCCAAATATTTTTGCTGATCACCATTCGAGCTACAACCCACCAGTACCAGCGTTGTAAACAGAGCACAGAGAATGACTTTCATCTTAAAACACTTTCTTGAAGGGTTTAACGATAACATGTTGATACACACCGGCAGCAACATAAGGATCGGCATCCGCCCATGCTTGAGCTTGTCTTAAAGAATCAAACTCAGCGATGACCGTTGACCCCGTAAACCCAGCTTCTGCTGGATTCTCCGAATCAATTGCTGGCATTGGCCCTGCGGTTAATAGACGACCTTCATCTTGCAAGGTTTGTAAGCGCTCTAAATGTTGTGGCCGGACACTCATGCGTTTTTCCAACGAGTTTTCTACGTCTTGAGAGAAAATAACGTACCACATATTGATATCCTTATTGTTTGATAATGAAGTCGAGGCCTTACTGTACTGAAACTGGCGCGTATTGAAAGCAACCAAACTGAATTTCTGTGATCAGTTGCTAGGCTTAATCGGTCGAGGGCGGCCATCGGTATCAATGGCGACATAATTGAAGGTTGCTTCACATACTTGGAAACGATCTCCCACGCTGTCGTATTTGATGGGTTTTACCCATACTTCAAGATTGACGGACATTGAAGTGCGGCCAATTTTGGTGCATTCACCATAACAACACACCACATCACCTACCTTGACGGGTTTTTTAAACGTAATGCTAGAAACAGACACAGTGACAACGCGGCCAAATGAGATCTCTTTGGCTAAAATTGCGCCAGCCAAGTCGAGTTGAGACATGATCCAACCGCCGAAAATGTCACCGTTGGCGTTAGTATCTGCTGGCATGGCTAAGGTGCGTAGCAATAATTGGCCTCTTGGGGCGCTATTTTCCTGATTCATTTTTCGACATCCACAACAACAAAACAGCGACCAAAGTGGTCGCTGAAAAATAGGGACGGATTATACCAAAGACAGCCTGTTTTGCACTCAAAGAGTCCTCTGAATGAATCCTAGCGAGAAGGTTGGTGCAATCAGTGCTCGTGCGAGGAGGGTTTGCTCTCGGAAACTTGCTTCTCTTTTGGCAGGTGTTTGTAGATAAAAACGCCCGTTAATAAGGTATAAACAAAAGTTGCGGCTAATAAGCCAAATACTTTGAAGTTGACCCAAACATCCAATGGCAGTTGATATGCAATGTAGATGTTTAGTACAGCGCAAACGCTGAAAAAGAAAACCCACGCCCAGTTGATTTTTGCCCATACGTGTTCAGGTAAGGTTAGCTCTTTGCCAAGCATTCCTTTAATGGCTGATTTGCCCATGATGTGGCTGATGGTCAAGCCCAAGGCAAACACAACGTAAACAATGGTGACTTTCCATTTAATGAAATTGTCATCATGAAAGAAAATCGTCATACCACCGAAGATAGTTACCATCAAAAACGTGATGATCTGCATTTTTTCAACTTTCTTATACAGTGCGTAGGTCAGGGCAATCTGTACCGCACTGGCTACGATAAGTGCCCCTGTGGCGACATAGATGTCGTACATCTTGAAAAGGGCAAAAAAGATGATAAGTGGTATAAAATCAATAAGTTGCTTCATTCGTATTTATGCTTCCGATTTAAACGTTGCGCACAGTCTAACCAAAACCGTGTCAGAGCTAAATAGAAAGAGACAATTCGAAACAAATTAACTAGAAATGGATCAGCGTTCCCAGCCGCTGGTTTCAAGTTGTGGTATCGCTCGTTTCATATCTTCTAAATAGCCTTCACTTTTTAAATTGGCGACGGCTATCTGCAATTCTTCATCTGTCATTGAAAAACAGGAATCTTTGCCAGTAATTAAGCCTAGATATTGGTGGTATTCAAATTCACTGAAATGGCCAATCCGATCGATAACCAATTCTCGGATCCCGTGGTGAATCAAACCATAATAAGTATCACGATGAATATCCATTACTCATACTCCAAGTCGATTCGTGCTAACGCCAAAAGTTTGCCGCTGCTATGTGGCACGAAAGAGGTGTCGTTTATTATAGCAATCGCAATGCCAACTTTATCGTCAGTCACAGGGCGCTTTAATGATTAACTTTAGTATGAGAACTGTTTTTTTTGCAAATTGCGATGCAAAAAGAAAGCCGCATAGGATGCGGCTTGTATTGGATCAAGGATGCTCTGTGATGAGTTAGGCTTTTTGCTGCTTCAATGAGGCCTCAGTGGCTTCTTCTTCAATCAAAGCATCAACAATAACGGCACACGCGGCATCCCCTGTGATGTTGAGCGCGGTACGGATCATGTCGAAGATACGGTCTAGGGCGAACAGCAGTGGCAAACCTTCAATTGGAATTCCAGCCGCTAGCAAAACGGCTACTACAAGGAAAGAAGGACCAGGAACACCTGCCTGACCGACGGCGCCCAGTGTCGCTGTTACTATGATGGCAATGTAAGCGCCCATCGAGAGATCAATATTGAATAGCTGGGCGAAGAAAATCGCAACTAAACCGTAATAGATGGCGTTGCCAGACATGTTGATGGTGGCACCTAACGGCAGAACAAAGGCGGCAGTTGAGTTGCGTACGCCAAGGTCGTGTTCTACGGTATCCATAGTGACAGGGAGTGTCGCCATTGATGACGCGGTTGAAAGGGCTACGGCTTGAGGCTTTTTCATCGCAAGGATAAATTTCTTAGCCGACGTCTTGGTTAAGACCTGAATCATCAGCGGGTAAGCAATAAAGCCGAAAATTAAAATGGCCGCGACATAAACGACAAACAGCTTAAACACCACCATCAGTGCACCAAAACCAAACGTGCCGACGGCTTCAGCCATCAAACCGAATACACCGATAGGCGCGATGATCATCACTTTGTTGATCATCCACACCATGGCATCAACAATGGTGTTTACGCCATTGATGATCGGGTCACGTTTTTCTTTGCTTTGTTTAGAAATGGCAATGCCAAAGAACAAGCAAAAAACAAGGATTTGTAGAATGTTGGCATTATTCAGTGACTGGAAAACGTTGGTTGGGATCATACCCGTAATGGTTGCCCAAAAAGTAGGTAGTTCACCTTTTGCTGCGTATTCGGCAGAAAACATACCTTCAACGCCCGAAATATCGACGCCGATACCCGGTTGGAAGACTTCGCCCATTACCAGTGCTAGCGTTACGGCGAGTGCGGAAGTGACCGCAAAAAAGCTGAGTGTGACAAAACCGACTTTACCCGCCGCGTGGCTATTACCAAGGCCCGCAGCACCGGAAATAAGCGCAACGGCCACCAGTGGGATCACCAGCATCTTAATTAGGTTGATAAAAATGACACCCAGTGGCGAAAAGACGGCCGCATCGTGTCCCATCATGGCACCAACGGCAGTACCAATGATCATTGCAATGACGACTTGCACGCCAATGTTGCTTAACAAACTCTTTTTGTTTAACACTTCCATAACCTCTGTGCTAATTAATTGTAAATTCCTAGTGTTACCCACTACATAAATATCAATCGGTGGATAAATATTTCGACTAGCTTTTTACACGGATATTTTACATTTAGCAATATGGTAACAAGGTAAATTGACAAGATTATTGATAGTTCATTGACATGAAACGTGGTTTTTTCAAAAAGAAAACGTTTGCTATTTGTTTTATCAATTCAATGAGTGGTTGATTTGTGTTTTGTGAATGAATTTGGCGAGGCGTAAATGTTAAAAAAAAGATCGATTTCTTGGTTTGACTCAGAAATCGATCGGGTTGGTTCTTGCTGTAAACCAATTTATTTTAACGTTGCTGCTTTCATGCTGGAAACGAAATGGCTGAGAGTCGTTAACATTTCATCTGGCTGATTAAGTCGTTGTTCAATAATTTTCACCACTGCGGATCCCGATATTGCGCCAGCGGCACCGGCGGTGATGGCCTGTTTGACTTGCTCAGGTTCTGATATCCCAAACCCAAGCAATGCGGGTGGGGCATCAAATTGGTTCAGTCTTTCCAACAAGGCATGTACTGGCATGTTGGCTTTTGTTTCTGCTCCTGTCACACCGGATCGAGACAGTAGATAAGTATAGCCACGGCCAAGTTTGGCGACCGCGGCTAGGGTCTCATCACTGGCGGTGGGTGGTGCGATGAAAATGGGTTGAATCCCGTATTTGTCTGCCGCCGCGACAAATTCACGGCTTTCATTAGTCGGAACATCGGCGATCAATACTGAATCTACACCCGCATTTTTACAGCGTTGGTAGAAGTTCTCGATGCCGCGTGAATAAACGAGGTTGGCATACATCAACAGCCCGATAGGCAGGTCAGGATATTGCTCGCGAATTTTGGTGATCAACTCAAAGCAGATATCTGGAGTCGTCCCTGCATCCAGTGCACGAATATTCGCCCCTTGGATGGTTGGGCCATCAGCGAGCGGATCAGAGAAAGGGATACCGAGTTCTAATGCGTCTGCTCCTGCTTCCACTAGCGTTTGCATGATGCGCAGTGATTGCTCTGGATCTGGGTCCCCGATGGTCACAAATGGAACAAACGCACCTTGATTGTTGTCAGCTAAACGCTGAAATAGGGTTTGATAGCGATCCATTACAGCGCTCCTTTCTCTTCTAATAGTTTATGGACGGTGAAAATATCTTTATCGCCGCGACCGGATAGATTCACGACCAATAACTGCTCTTTTTCTGGCTCGGCATACGCCATCTTCACGGCGTAAGCAACCGCATGTGATGATTCCAGCGCGGGAATAATGCCTTCGTTACGTGCGATCGATTGGAAAGCATCGAGTGCTTCGTCATCGGTAATGCTTTCGTACTCAGCGCGGCCTGTCGCATAAAGATGAGCGTGCTGAGGGCCAACAGAAGGGAAATCAAGCCCAGCGGACACCGAGTAAGACTCTTCCACTTGCCCGTTTTCATCTTGCATCAAAGGTGATTTCATGCCGAAGAAAATACCTGTCTTGCCGTGCTTCAATGGCGCGCCATGCTGATGGGTATGAATGCCTTTTCCTGCTGGCTCAATGCCAATCAAACGGACATTCTTTTCTTCAATAAAGTCAGCAAACATGCCAATCGCGTTCGAACCGCCGCCGACACAAGCAAGCACCGCATCCGGTAAACGACCTTCGCGAGCCAAAATTTGCAGTTTCGTTTCTTCGCCAATCATGCGTTGAAATTCACGGACTATGGTTGGAAATGGGTGAGGACCCGCTGCTGTACCTAATAAATAGTGGGTGGTTTCATAGGTGGCAGACCAGTCACGTAGCGCTTCATTGCACGCATCTTTAAGTGTTGCTGATCCTGAATGAACGGGGATCACTTCTGCCCCCATTAGCTTCATACGAAACACGTTGGGGCTTTGGCGTTCAACATCTTTTGCACCCATATAAACGCGACATTTTAGCCCCAGTAGTGCGCAGGCCAACGCCGTTGCAACACCATGTTGCCCTGCGCCTGTTTCGGCAATAATTTCATGTTTACCCATACGCTTAGCAAGCAGTGCCTGACCAAGTACTTGGTTGGTTTTGTGTGCGCCGCCATGCAATAAGTCTTCACGTTTTAAGTACAATTTGGTTTTTGTGCCTTTCGTGAGGTTTCGCGTCAAAGTTAGCGCCGTTGGCCGACCTGCATACTCTTGTAGTAACGTCATGAATTCAGCACGAAATTCAGGATCTTCCTGCGCATCAATAAAAGCTTGTTCCAATTGGTCAAGCGCTGGTACTAAAATTTGTGGAACGTATTGACCACCGTATTCGCCAAAATAGGCATCGAGTTTTGCCATGATTCGTATCCTTAGTCTCTGTGTTACTGCTGAGTGATTCAGCGGTAATGAATCTGTTGTTATCCCTTGCTACTTGACCTTGCGGCTGGGTGAGTCACTCGCTTTTCAAGCCAATGGGAATCGATTTAGTGTTAGTACTGCCGAATAGCGTCGAACGCTAGGGTTAGCTTGTGTAAGTCTTTTTTCCCCGGCTCGCTCTCAACACCTGAATTGAGATCGAGCCCTAAACAACCGATGTTTGCTGCTTGCTGAGCATTTTCAGGGGATAAGCCACCCGCTAACATGACATCGTTTACCTCGGTTAGTAATTGCCAGTCAAACCGTTGGCCAGTGCCGCCAGATTGCGTTCCTACTTTGGCATCGAATAAATGACGGTCAATGTGGCGCTCAAGTTTGGTCGGCAGGCAGTCGCTCACGCCATAAGCTTTCCAGATTTCAATCTGGCTAGGTAAGTGAGCTCTCAATTGGTCAACATAGGCTTGATCTTCTTCGCCATGCAGTTGCACCGCAAAGAGTTTTAACGTCGTAGCAATCTGTGTAATGGCTTCAATAGTGTGATTTTGAAACACGCCCACGTAGCGCAGCGGCGCGCCGCTCATCGTCAAACGTGCATTGTCCAAGTCGACATAGCGTTTGGATTGCGGCACAAAAATTAAGCCACCAAACACGGCTCCAGCTTGATAGGCTTTGGCCGCATCGTCAGCATGAGTTAAGCCGCACACTTTGTTTTCGCCGAGCGTCACTTTGCGTACCGCTAGCTCTAAATTTTCTTCGGCCATTAACGAGCTGCCGATTAAAAATCCATTGGCGTATTGTGAAAGTTCACGCACTTGTTGGTGAGTATAAATGCCAGACTCCGAGATGATCATGGTTCCTTCTGGGAGTAACGGTGCCAGCTGTTTAGTGCGATTTAGATCGGTTGAGAGATCGCGCAAGTTGCGGTTATTAATGCCAATAACTTTCGCTTGCAGGGCGACTGCCCGATGCAGCTCTTCCTCATTGCTCACTTCGGTTAAAATACCCATACCCAGTTGGTGAGCCACATTGGCTAGCGTTTGATAGTGTTGATCATCAAGGACGGACAGCATCAATAAAATGGCATCTGCACTGTAGTGACGAGCCAAATAAACCTGATAAACATCAACCATAAAGTCTTTGCAAATCACAGGTTGGCTTACTTGCGCGCGAACGCGTGGCAGAAATTCGAGGTTGCCTTGGAAATATTTTTCATCAGTCAAAACTGAAATGGCGTCTGCATATTGATGGTAAACCGAGGCGATATAATCCAAATCAAAATCTTGGCGAATGAGCCCTTTGGAAGGTGACGCTTTTTTACACTCCAAAATAAAAGCGGTTTTACCCGTGTTTAACGCATCATAAAACGAGCGATCCGATACGGTTAATAAGTGTTCGAAGCTGCCCAATGGTTGCTGCGTTTTACGCTGCTCGACCCATTCATATTTGTCATTGACGATTTTGGCCAACACTTCAGCCATTTGAGTATGCTGGGTTGAAATGTGGTCAGAAAGTTGCTCAGGCATGGGGCTTAACCTCTTTGTGCCAGTTGTTGGACAAGCTGATAGGCTTTGCCCGAGTTCATTACACTAATGGCCTGTTGTGTATTGGCTTTGAGATCTTCTTGGCCAAAAAGACGCAGCAGCAGCGCCACATTAACAGCGACGGCAGCCAGTTGCGCTGGCGTGCCTTTCCCTGTCAGCAGGTTGGTGATAATGGCGCGATTCTCCGCAGGCTCACCACCTTGAATGGCTTCAAGTGGATAGCTTTCAACACCAAAATCTTTAGGTGTTAAGGTGTATTCGATGATGTGTCCATCACGAATTTCAGCCACTAAGGTTTCACCATGAATCGCTACTTCATCTAAACCACTGCCATGAACGACCGCTGCACGTTTCAATCCCATTTGTAACATGGTTTGGGCAATAGGCAGAACCAGTTCTTTACTGTAAACACCCATCAGTTCAATGTTGGGGCGAGCAGGGTTAATTAGCGGTCCTAATATATTGAAGATAGTGCGCGTTTTCATGGTTTGGCGCACGGGCATCGCATGACGCACGCCACCATGATATTGCGGCGCAAATAGGAAAGCGACGCCCAAATCATCGATGGCTTGGCGAGTATTTTCAGCGCTCATCGCAAGGTTAATACCAAATGAATCCAGTAAATCAGAAGAGCCTGATTTGCTCGATACTCCACGATTACCATGTTTGGCAATTTTTACGCCACAGGCAGCAGCAACAAATGCTGCGGTGGTTGAAATATTAAAAGTATTTGAGCCATCACCACCAGTGCCGACTATGTCTGCAAAATCATAGTCTGGCCTTGGAAACGGGGCCGCGTTAGCCAATAATGCTTTGGCTGCGCCAGCAATTTCATCGGGTGTTTCACCTTTGATTTTCAGTGCCGTCAATACCGCCGCCATCAAAATAGAGTCGAGTTCACCACGGATGATGACATCAAACAGTTGCTGGCTTTCTGCTTGCGAGAGCGACTGCTGCGCGTAAAGTTTATTAATGATGTTTTCCATAAAATATCCCTATAAATCCGTTAGTGGGTGCTTTTTTCTAAAGCCCAATCGATCGCATTGGCAAGCAATGCTGCGCCATGAGTAGTCATGATGGACTCTGGATGAAATTGAAAGCCGCACACTTTATCTTGCTCTTGCACCACGGACATCACGAGCCCATCAACCTCAGCCGTGATGGTTAAACTATCTGGAACCTCAGTAGCCACTAGGGAATGATAACGAGCAATGGCTAGTGGTGACGGTAGCTGTTGGTAAATACGGTGATGTTGATGTTCCATCATCGAGATTTTGCCATGGATAATTTCGCCAGCACCCGCGACGGTGCCGCCGTAAGCTTCAACAATCGCTTGGTGACCTAAACAGATGCCAATGATCGGCACTTTGCCCTTAAGGCGTTGGATTAATTGTGGCATGCATCCCGCGTCTGCGGGCGCGCCCGGTCCGGGGGAGAGTAGCAGCAGCGGTTCATCCAATTGAAAGACCGCTTGTTCAATGCTCTGCGCGGCGATGTTGTTGCGATAAACTGTCACCGTATGGCCGAGTGAGCGGAATTGATCAACAAGGTTGTAGGTAAAGGAATCAAAGTTATCGATAAAAATAATGTTGGCCATGTCTGCTACTCCTGATGCGCGGCTTGAATTGCAGAGATCACGGCTTGTGCTTTACCACGTGTCTCGTCGGCTTCCGATTGAGGGTCTGAATCATAAACGACCCCAGCGCCCGCTTGAACTTGCGCAATACCCTGTTCGACATAAGCCGAGCGGATCACAATGCAAGTATCTAAATCGCCTTCCCCGGTAAGATAGCCTACCGCGCCACCGTAACTGCCACGGCGGGCTTTTTCCACGTTACGGATAAGCTGCATGGCGCGAATCTTCGGCGCACCAGTGAGTGTGCCCATATTCATGCACGCTTGGTAAGCGTGCAGTGCATCGAGATCGCTTCGGAGTTGACCCACCACGCGAGAAACCAAATGCATAACGTGACTGTAGCGATCCACTTTCAATAAATCAGCGACGTGGCGCGTTCCTGCTTGTGCAATACGCGCGACATCGTTGCGCGCAAGGTCGACCAACATCATGTGTTCAGCGTTCTCTTTTTTGTCGCAACGTAGTTCAAGTTCAATGCGGCTATCTAAATCAAAATCAATTGAACCATCGGCGCGTTTACCACGGCGGCGAGTCCCTGCGATAGGGTAAATCTCAATCTGGTTGGTTTCGGTGGCGTATTTCAATGCGCTTTCAGGAGAAGCGCCAAACAGAGTAAAGCGTTCGTCTTGCATATAAAACATGTAAGGGCTTGGATTGCTCTCTTTCAGTTTTTTATAAGCAGCAAGTGGTGAAGGGCAAGGCAGGGTAAATCGGCGAGAAGGGACCACCTGAAAAACATCGCCTTTCACGACAAATTCTTTTAACGCTTGAACGGTCTTGCAAAACTCTTGGTCAGAAATATTCGTTGTCACGCTTACGTTAGCTACGGTTTTGGCTTGCGGTAGTAATTTGGGTGCGGCACATTGCTGCGCGATCTCTTGTAAACGAGTAATTAATGTTTCGCGCATTGTTGGCGTGGGGTTAAAAACACTGGCTTGCAACTGACAATGCTCAGTTTTATGGTCAATCACTAACAAGGTTTCCGCGATATAAAAAACGTAGTCTGGACACTGATTAGTCGTATCGGCATTTCCTAGCGGTTCGAAGTTGGCCACCAAATCGTAGGCAAATAAACCGCCTAGAAAGAGGGCATGTTTATCGTGATGACGAAGATCGAAACTGTGCTGCACGAGACGTAGTGCATCAAAAGAAGAGGCTTCGCGTAGGCGAGAATCTTCGTCTAGCGTGTCGCATGGTGCTTGAAATTGAAGTGTTAAGGTATTTTGTTGTAACTGATGTTCAATATCCGTTTTAATATTACGCTGTAGATGTTCGATGAGCTGTTGACCATTGTCTGTCAATGCGTGAAAAGTGACAACGTGACCAAAGCAAGTGATGCGCACGGCAGCATCAACCAATAATAGACTTTTGAGATCCTGTTTTGAGTCGATCTCGGCGGATTCTAATAGCAAACAATCTGTTTTTGACTCACATAGCGTATGAAATAGACGTGTTGGATCTTGGGTATAAGGCACGGACATATTGATTACGTCAATTTGGCCTAAGTTTTTAATTTCAATGGTCTTATTCACAAGACCTCCTTGATGAATTTTAATGTTCCTGTCGTCCATACTCGCATAATCCTCTTAGAGACCCAATCATCACTTTGGGGGTTTCGCTGTTTTATTGCGCAATGTAATGTGAGCTATTCGACAAAATAAAAAGCCCGCTCATTGAGGCGGGCTTTGTGAATTCGTGTTCTATTTTAAAAGTACACGGTTGCCCACCAAGAACTTGTCCAAGTGTGCCACCAATTGAGCTCAGATGAAGCTGCGCTTAAATTGTGATTATGGTTTTGGTTAAATTCTTGTAACATGGTCAACCTCAAATACGTGCCTTGCATTTGTGTACTAGTTAACTAGTGCGAGAGTGAAAAGTCAAGCCTAAAAGATGGCCAAAATAAAATTATGAGAATTGATCTACATAGCCACACCACTTCTTCAGATGGCAGGTTATCGCCGCAAGCGTTAATCGATAGGGCGCTAAGCTTTGATATTGAGGTATTGGCGATCACTGATCACGATACGACTGATGCATTAACTATTGCTCATGACTATATTAATCAGCAACAATTACCCATCACCTTGATCGATGGCATCGAGATTTCCACGGTTTGGCAAAATAAAGATATTCATATTGTTGGGCTCAACATCGACTCAAACGCTCAAGCTTTGCAGCAGTTAATTGAGCAGCAAAAGGCACATCGTGTGCAGCGCGCACAATTGATTGCACAACGATTGCAAAAAGTGACACGTGAAGGGGTGTTAGAAGAGGTGCAAGCCATCGCCGGAGAGGCACCGATTACTCGTGCGCATTTCGCAAAATGGCTGGTTGAACAGGGTTTTGCGAAGAACATGCAGCAGGTGTTCAAAAAGTTTCTCACCCGCGATAATCCCGGGTATGTACCACCAAGTTGGTGCTCGATGACCGATGCCGTTGAAGCAATACACGCCGCTGGTGGCCAAGCGGTATTAGCGCATCCTGGACGATATGACTTGACGACCAAGTGGCTCAAGCGCTTAATAACGGCGTTTGTAGAAGCGGGTGGTGACGCTATGGAAGTGGCACAGCCACAACAAGCGCCACAAGAAAGACGTAATTTGGCCGATTATGCCATACAATACAATCTATTAGCTTCTCAAGGCAGTGACTTTCATTACCCCTCACCTTGGATGGAACTGGGGCGAAATCTTTGGTTGCCTTCTGGCGTCGATCCTGTCTGGAAAGATTGGGGTTTAAGCCCCGTAGATAGAGTCAATAATGAGGAATTACAATGAGCCAGTTTTTTTACGTTCATCCAGAAAACCCGCAGACTCGCTTGATTACTCAAGCGGTTGCTATTATCCGCAATGGCGGAGTTGTTGTGTACCCAACGGATTCTGGTTATGCACTAGGCTGCCAACTAGAAAATAAACAAGCATTAGAGCGTATTTGCCAAATTCGCCGCCTTGACGATAAGCATAATTTTACCTTGCTGTGCCGTGATTTGTCAGAGCTCTCTTTTTATGCGCGTGTGGATAATACCGCTTTTCGCTTGCTCAAGAATAATACACCTGGCCCTTATACCTTTATTTTTAAAGGGACCAAAGAAGTGCCACGTCGGTTGATGAATGCGAAGCGTAAGACGATCGGTATCCGCGTGCCTAATAACCGTATTGCACTTGATTTACTTGAAGCGTTAGGTGAACCACTAATGTCCACTTCACTTATTTTGCCCGGCAACACCCATACAGAATCGGATCCAGAAGAGATTCGGGATCGCCTTGAGCACGCCGTGGATGTCATTTTAAACGGGGGCTATTTAGGTGAACAGCCGACGACAGTGATTGATTTCAGTGAAGATGAGATGGTGGTTGCTCGCGTGGGAGCGGGTGATCCAACACCTTTTGAATAGCTTTTGAGTAGGCCATCAAAACGAGTGCTTTTTGGCGTAGAATTTGAGATACTATGCGGCCGCGATTTTGGGGTCGCATTTTTTCATTCGACGTCTGTGAAGACGACACATAGGTAGATAAATGAGCGAAAAGTTACAAAAAGTTTTAGCACGAGCTGGTCATGGTTCTCGTCGTGAGTTAGAAGCTTTGATTAGAGCAGGGCGTGTCAGTGTTAATGGCAAGGTAGCTATGTTGGGCGAGCGTCTAGAAGATGATAACGCGGTCGTGCGTATTGATGGACATGCTGTTTCCGTTAAAGCGCCAGAAGAGGTTATTTGTCGAGTGCTTGCTTACTACAAACCGGAAGGTGAGCTTTGTACCCGTCATGATCCAGAAGGTCGTCGGACGGTATTTGATCGTCTACCTAAAATTCGTGGTTCGCGTTGGATTTCAGTTGGCCGCTTAGATGCCAACACCTCAGGCTTACTTCTCTTTACTACCGATGGTGAATTGGCTAATCGCCTTATGCACCCAAGCCGTCAAGTAGAACGCGAATATTTAGTGCGTGTTTTTGGCGAAGTGAACGAGCAGAAAGTGCGTAACCTCGTTAAAGGGGTTGAGCTAGAAGATGGTTTGGCACGCTTTGAAGATATCGTTTACGCTGGTGGTGAAGGTATGAACCATACTTTCTACGTCGCGATTAACGAAGGCCGTAATCGTGAAGTTCGTCGTCTTTGGGAATCTCAAGATACCACAGTGAGCCGTTTGAAACGCGTTCGTTATGGCGAGATCTATTTGGACAAAAAACTGCCACGCGGCGGTTGGATGGAACTGGATCTTAAAGATGTAAACTATTTACGTGAATTGGTTGAACTGCGTCCTGAAAAAGAGACGATGCTAGATTTGAGCAAAGACAACACTTCACGTACTCGTGAGCGTGCGCGTAGCCAAAAAATTCGCCGTGCCGTTAAGCGCCATGAAGAGCGCGTAACGACGACTGGCAAGCCTAAAAGTCGTACGACCAATGGTACAACGACGAATGGTAAAAAAACTAACGGTACGACAACCAATGGCACAACGACTGGCCGTCGCAAGCCTGCTTCAAGTACCCGTAACAGTGGTGCCGATGGTAGCCGCGGCACTGGTCGGCCTCAAACTGGTAAAGCGAAAGCGCCACGTCGATAAGCGAAACTTTCTCGTTGCCTGTTAATTGATATTAAAATCCCGAGCTTAGCTCGGGATTTTTTCGTTTAAGATATTGATAATAAAATAAAAATTAAAACAATAGAGTTGGTATTGAGCACTTGTGCATGATTGACATCCCTATGTTCATATTTTCTGGTATTTAAGTGAGTAGAGTGAAGAAACAGGCTACATGTGGCATGTATGGTATGGTTGACTAAATTTTAGTGATGCTACAATGTTACGATCATAAGCGGGTACATTTGGAGTCAGTTAAACATGGATAGAGCAGGCATCTCAGCCGTTAAAGTGGCACTTATCTACGCAACATTTGCCGTGCTCTGGATATTATTCTCGGATATGACAGTCGAATTATTGCTAGATAACGCCCAGTTGCGCGCTCTCGCTCAAACCTATAAGGGGTTGATGTTTGTCATTATTACCGCCTTACTTTTGCTCATGTTGGTGCTTAGAGGGAATCGCTTACTAGAAAAGGCCAATGATATGGACAGCCTCACTGGGCTGCACAGCCTTAGTATGTTTGTGCGTACTCTCAATATCACGATCAAAAAATTAAAGTCTAATGAGCGATTTATTCTTTGTTACCTTGATGTCGACGATTTTAAAAGTATCAACGAAACTCTGGGGTTTGAGCGTGCAGATGCATTTTTGCAGGATTTAGCTCACGATATTAACGAAATGGCTTTGCCCGGCTCATTAGTATCGCGCTTACATGCCGATCAGTTTGCCAGTTTTGTAAAGTTGAGTGACGCTGTAGATATGGATTCTCATGTTCGGAGCGTCCAACGTCTGTATACCCATCGGGCCAAGCAACACAATATTGAAACAACTTGCTGCATAGGTGTTGCCATTTACCCAGCCGATGGTATCAGTGCTAGAGAACTGATGGTTTCCGCGACTGAGGCTCTTAATGTTGCAAAGAAACAAAAGAATGCCATTCAGTATCATGACAAAACATTAACAGAAAAAGCGATGCAGCGCCGGCAAATGGTCCTCGACCTGCGCTTAGCGATCGACGACGATAGCTTAACGGTTGTATATCAACCTAAATATGACCTAAAAACATTAACAGTCAACGGTGTCGAAGTACTGATTCGTTGGAACCATCCTGTTAAAGGCGCTATCCCGCCTGATGTTTTTATCCCATTAGCCGAGGACAATGGCTTGACGGGCGCTATCTCCAAATTTGTGGTTGGAAAAGTATCACAGGAGCTGGGGCGTTCAGGAATATTGGGGACACAAATTAAACACGTTGCTGTTAATGTCTCCGCGACTGAGTTCAATAATGCTGATGAGATGTATGAACTCACGCGATTTATTCAGCAGCATGAGAATTTGAACTCATACATACGCATTGAAATTACGGAAACAGCAACGCTTACCGATATGAAAAAGAGTGTTGAAATTATTTCTAATCTGCAATCTAACGGGATTACTTTTTCCATCGATGATTTTGGCACGGGTTATACGTCACTTGCCATGCTCAAAGATCTTACTGTGGATGAAATCAAAATTGACCGCAGTTTCGTCTCTGAAGTAGAACATGATGATCGTTCAAGAACGATAGTGAATGCCATTATTGCTATGGCGCAAAGTTTTGACATCAATATTGTGGCAGAAGGCGTAGAGACAGCCAACCAATTGAAAATTTTGCAGACAATGGGCTGTCAACAAGTGCAGGGCTACTACCTAGGACACCCAATGCCAGTGGAAGATCTTATTAACCATCTATCTTTGAATATTAATTAAAAATCTCACCTATAAAATGAGTAGTATGCTCAGTACTTATTAAGCTGATGAGGTACGTATTTAGCTAGTTTGGTTGACTGCCGCTTCTTCACCCTCATGCACTGACTCTCAAAGCAAGAGGGCGAAGATTTTTCATAGCAAGCTTCAGTTACCTAATTCAGCATAGTGTTCCTAAAAAAGATAAGTCTCATAACGAGCAAATGACAAACTATGGCTACAAGGTTTGCTGTAGTTGGAAATAGCGGCCTTGTTTGGCCAATAACGCTTGGTGGCTACCGTATTCTACGATTTCACCTTGTTCAATCAGGCAAATAGCATCCATTGTTTCTAACTCGACCAAGCGGTGAGTAATAAAGAGGACCGTTTTATGCGCAAAATGCTGTTGAAACAGAGCCAGAATTTGCTGCTCGGTTTGTTTATCCAAGCCTTCCGTGGGTTCATCGAGTAATAAAATTGAACCGTTGTGGAGCAGCGCGCGCGCGATACCGATGCGGCGTTTCTCTCCACCAGAGAGCTGACGGCCGCCGTCACCCAGCCATGCGTCCAAACCTAGATCGTCCAATAGAGTATGTAAACCGACTTGCGTTAAGGCGTGAGCTAACTGTTGATCGTTTGCGCTTGGATTGGCCATCGCGAGGTTGTCTCGCAGCGTGCCATTGAGTACATCTACACGTTGGCTAACCACACTGATGGTTTGGCGAAGTTCGCTCTCATTCCATGCTGTTAAGTGGGTACCTGCAATGGAGACGCTACCTTGCTGTGGATCCCAATAGCGTGACAGCAGTTGCATTAAGGTCGATTTGCCAGAGCCTGTTTGCCCCACTATCGCAACGCGATGCCCTGCGGGAATATGGAGGTTGACACCGCGTAGCACATCTTGGCTGCTGTCAGGATAGTGAAAGGTTACGTCTGAAAATTCAATATCAAATTGACCTGAGTGCTGAGTTAAAGCGGTAGGAAATTGGACTTCAGGCTCAGCCAAAATAATATCGTTGAGGCGGCGAGCAGAAGTGAGTGTTTGCCCTAAATGTTGAAATGCACCAGCAATCGGCATCAGCAGTTCAAAACTTGCCATAGTTGCAAAAGCCACCAGTGCAATCATCGGGTCGGGTTGATTGCCTGCCACACCATCGGCGGCAAGCCAGATCACTAACACAAGCGTCCAGCCATTAGCGAGCATGAGCAGTGCTTGTGCAAGGCCAGAAAAATGAGCGTTAGCCAATTGATTGACCAGCAATTTTTGCTGCGCGCTAAGAATCGCTTCACGGTAACGGCTTTCTGCACCAAACAGGGTCAGTTCACTGTAGCCTTGCAACCAGTCAAGCGTTGCAATACGCAAATCCGCCTTGTGCTGGGTGAGCTCGGCACCATTACGCTGACCCAGTTTATAAAAGAGGACTGGCCACACGAGCAGTAGCGTTAGAAGAATTGCACCAAGGGTTAAGCCAATGGCAGGGTCGAACCAACATAAGAATGCCGTTAACGCACTAATGCCCAGCACACCCACGGTTACTGGGCTGATTAAGCGTAAATAGACGTGATCCATAGCATCGATATCTGCCACTAGACGGTTGAGTAAATCAGCGTCTCTGAGGTTTGACACACGTCCTGGGATCAGTGGCGCGAGTTTTTGGAAGAAGAAAATACGCAGATCCGTCAGCAGCTTGAATGTAGCATTATGGCTGACAACGCGCTCACCCCAACGTCCTGCAGTGCGTCCCATGGCAAACCCACGTACAAACGCGCCCGGTAGCATGTAGTTGAATGTTTCACGAGCAATGGTTAAGCCAGCAATGGCCGCTGCGGATAAAAACCAGCCGGATAAGGTCAGTAGACCAATCGAGGCAAACAGGGTTAAAAAGGCCAGCAGCATACCGAGAGATAAACCAAACCAGTGCTTTTTATACAATTTAAGGTAAGGGATGAGATCACGCATCAAGGTTCCCCTTATTGGCTTCATCAAGCGCTTGATTAGCTTGTAACATATCGGAAAACAGACCATTTTGCTGGCTGAGTGTGTTGTAATCGCCTGTTTGAATTATCGCCCCATTTTGCATCACCAAAATCTGTTGCACCGATTTTAATGGTGCTAATTGGTGCGTCACGATTAAAGCGGTGTGGTGTTGAATTTGGCGGTTCAAACCTTGCATCACTAACTGTTCGCTGCGTGCATCTAAGCTGGCGGTTGGTTCATCAAGTAGCCAAAAATTGCCGTTTTGTAGCAGCGCGCGAGCAAGTGCAATTCGCTGAGCTTGTCCGACAGATAATCCACCAGATCGATCGGTTATGGCGTAATCCAAACCATGTTTGTCGACAAATTCAGCCGCATAGGCATTATCTAAAGCCGAATGAAGCGCTTCGTCACTCATGTCATGCTTGCCGAGGCTGATATTCTCAACGATGGTTCCGTGCACCAATAGTGGGTTTTGCCCAACCCAACTGATCTGCTTACGCCAGCTGGTATGCTCAAGATTGCTCAGTTCAATACCATTGATTTTCAAACTGCCTTGGTAAGGCATGAAGCCTAAAATGGCGTTTACTAAGCTGGTTTTACCTGCACCGCTTGGCCCGACAAGCGCAGTGGTTGAATGGTTATCTAACGTAAATGAAATTGGGCCGACCAAGCGTTTTCCTTCTGGGCTAAACACTTCGAGATCTTGCGCTACAATGTCAATCTGCTGTGCACCGTCGAGCGAGATAGATCCTGATTTCACTTTGCTGATGTCTGTTTCCAAAAACTCGACAATGCTTTCAGCCGCGCCGACAGCTTGTTGTTTGGCGTGATAAAAGGTGCCCAAATCACGTAATGGTTGATAAAACTCAGGCGCAAGGATCAAGATAAATAGGCCGGAAAATAGAGTTACGGCTGTACCGTAGTAGCCGAAATTCAACTCGCCAATAAAGCTAAAACCAAAGTAAACGGCGGTGATGGCGATCGATATCGAGGTGAAAAATTCTAACACTGCTGATGATAGAAAGGCGATTTTCAATACATCCATTGTGCGAGTGCGAAAGACTTCAGAAGCGCCTTTAAGCTGATCGGCTTCGGCTTGTGTGCGGTTGAATAGGCGTATTGTAGTCATCGACTGCAGGCGATCATAAAAGTGACCAGATAACCGCTGCAGAGCTTTGAAATTTTTACGATTAGCATCGGCTGCTTTCATACCGACTAAGGCCATAAACAGCGGCACTAAGGGTGCGGTGATTAAGAAAATCAAACCCGCCGCCCAGTTGACGGGAAAGACCACAATCAAAATCATAAACGGGATCAACACAGATAATGACATCTGCGGTAAATAGCGCGCAAAAAAGTCCTGCATGTTTTCGACTTGTTCAAGCAGTAATGTTGCCCATGCACCGGCAGGCTTACCTTTAATGTAAGCAGGGCCCAACTCGCGAACTTTATCCAGTATTAACTGACGGATATAAATGCGGATCTGCTCTCCGCAGCGAAAACCCGCAATTTCACGCCCCCATGCGCACGCGGCACGTGCGGCAATCGTCACCACCAAACCAAAAAAATAGGGAATGAGCTCTGCTTTATCAACTTGTTCAATAATCAGTTGATGCAGAATGGAGGCGAGGAGTGCGGCCTGAGCCAGCAAAAACACACTTGATAATACGCCAAGGCCAACAGCAATCATTAACCAGCGTTTTGCCAGTTTACTTTGC
The DNA here is from genome assembly GCF_963875615.1 of Vibrio sp. V09_P4A23P171. NCBI lineage: Bacteria > Pseudomonadati > Pseudomonadota > Gammaproteobacteria > Vibrionales > Vibrionaceae > Vibrio > Vibrio sp. V09_P4A23P171. Next base: position 86,059 of record NZ_CAWNMR010000022.1, on the reverse strand, counting down.
TGTTTGAGCCAATTATTCAAGCTACGTTGCTTTTTCTTATCCATTTCGAAGGCTTAATGAGAATTATTATGTAAACGGAAGGGCGGTAGTATACAAAATAAAGCCCGATGGATATACCACCGGGCTGTAGGGTTTTGTTATAAAACTGGAAAATAACCTTTTGTTTACTTGTCGTTCATTCCTACTTATCGTTCAAGCTATCTAGGTAACGTTCCGCATCTAAGGCGGCCATACAACCCGTTCCTGCCGAAGTGATCGCTTGGCGATAGTTGTGATCCATCACATCACCAGCAGCAAACACACCTTCAATACTAGTTTGAGTTGCATTACCATCAAGGCCAGATCTGACCACGATATAGCCTTCTTTCATCTCTAGCTTACCAGCAAACATGTCGGTATTCGGTTTGTGACCAATCGCGATAAAGACGCCCATCACGTCCAGATCTTCTGTAGTTTCTGATTGGGTGTGTTTCATACGAACACCCGTCACGCCAGTCTCATCACCTAAGACTTCCTCTAAGGTACGGTCAGTGTGTAGCACTATATTGCCGCTTGCGACTTTATCCATCAGACGGTTAATCAGTATTTTTTCTGCGCGGAACGAATCACGGCGGTGGATGAGGTGAACTTGTGCCGCAATATTAGATAGATAAAGCGCTTCTTCCACAGCGGTATTGCCGCCGCCCACTACTGCAACTTTTTGGTTACGATAGAAAAAACCATCGCAAGTAGCACAAGCGGAAACTCCTCGTCCTTTAAAGGCTTCTTCTGAATCTAAACCTAGGTAACGTGCGGATGCTCCTGTTGAAATGATCAGAGCATCGCAGCTATATTCTGCACTATCACCTTTAAGGCGGAATGGCCGCTGTGAAAAATCAACTTCATTAATATGATCAAACACAATCTCGGTTTCGAAGCGCTCGGCATGCTCTTTCATTCGCTCCATTAAAGCAGGGCCCGTGAGGCCTTCGGCGTCTCCTGGCCAGTTTTCTACTTCTGTAGTGGTCGTTAACTGACCACCTTGCTGCATACCGGTAACGAGAACTGGATTAAGGTTAGCGCGAGCTGCGTAAACGGCTGCCGTATAACCAGCCGGGCCAGAACCAAGAATAAGAAGTTTGCAATGTTTCACGTTGCTCATGGGGACTCCAGTATCGAAAATGCTCGAAAATTTAACACGATTGTAGGGAATATCTCGAGTCAATTAAAGCGATTACATGGGCTAGCTTAGAAATAATCGTTATATAGCCAAACTAAGCAATGATGGGACTTGGCTAATAAGTCAGCCAACGTGTTTTTAAGCAATTTCGGCCGCTGGCTTTAGCCGCATAAAGCAGTTGGTCGACTTCTTCACACAATGCTTGGAGATCTAAATCCGTATTCGTTGCGGTCAACACGCCAAAACTCGAAGTGACGGATACCGATTCTCGTGATTCGGTTACAAAATCGTGGTCTTCAATTTTTCGGCGTAAGGTTTCGGCAATTTCGCTAGCGACGCTTAAGTCAGTGTCGGGTAGTAAGATGAGAAACTCTTCCCCACCGTAGCGAGCGACAACATCGGAAGAGCGTACCGATGACTTAAAGATAGCCGCAATTTCCACTAATACTTGATCGCCGAAGGCGTGACCATAAGTGTCATTAATGACTTTAAAATAATCAATATCGGTTAAAATAAGGCTAATCGGTTTTGCATCCTCATTATGTTGGATCTGCTCGTCTAATTGCGCTGAGTCGAATGGTTCGGCGTTTTTTTTAGGTGAAGATTGACCTTTGAACCAAGTTTGTTGCCACATCAAAATCCGTTGTGCGAGTTTAATAAGCGCTTCGCTACTATTTTGGTAAGATTTGGATTGATGTTTTGCAAATCGTTCTTCCATGTAGCGTCGATTATACAAGCCAGTCAAGGTGTCCGTTTTGGCAAGCATGCCCATTTTGATGCGAGAGCGGTTGGCCCAGATAAATATGACCAATAATCCGATTAATGCAAGAGCAAGGAAAAAGACGATTTCACCTAATAGATGAAACGTTTTCTGATGGTTTTCAATTTCTAGCTTTTGAAGTACGTTGTTCCAGTTTAGATCCTGATTTTCATATTGTAGACGCTCAAGATCAAACAACATTTGTTGTCTCTGTAAGTTCTCTATCTGTTCAACATTGCGAAGTGTGAGCGATCGTAAATGATAAAAATCATAAGTTTCATAGGCTTGTTTGTAGTTGTTTTGCCCAGCATAAGCCTGTGCTGCCACTTTTAACAACTCTATCTGTTGAATAAGTAGATTTGATCTTTGCTTGATATGCACAATGAGTGGTTCTACAAATTCAATCACTTCACCGTAGCGTTTTTGTTCCAATAGATCTTGTGTTTGTAATAGCTGAAAAGTGGCAAGGTAGCCTGGTTGGCTTTCTCTGTACTGCAGTTCCTCCGCTTTTTTCAAGAAAAAGCGCATTTGATCTCGGTTGTTGGTATCTCGATAAAGCCGTGCAAGTTCGATGTTAATACGAAAGCGATGTCGCCCGTCACCCAGTATTTGTGCTAGCTTGAGTGCGGTTTTATAGGTTTCGATCGCCGCCGTGATTTGATTACGTGACTCTTGCAACTTAGAGATGTCGAGTAAGCTAACCAACTGGCTATAGGACATTTTACGCTGCTTGAAGTAACTGTAGGAATTTTCAAGTAACAGCTGTGAACGATCAAAATCTTGTAGCTGAACCAGTATTTGACCTAGACCGTGAGATATTCTCTCCATTAACTCTTTGTTATCTATTGATTTTGCTGTATCAATTGAGGTCATTATTGCGGCGTACGATTTTTTAAACTCGCCTTGCTCTTGGTAATAGAGGCTTTTAGCTAGTAATACTTCTGATTCGATTTGTGCATTGTGATCGTTTCCTGCTTCAACTAACAGTGCGTCAAGTTTCGGCAACACGTCGACTTTTTGGTGCCGTAAAGCTTGAATCTCTCTTAGTTTGAGAGTGAGCGTTTCAACGTTGGTGTGTTCTGTTCGCTTTAATCCTAATTGTGCCGCTTCTAAGCTCCTATCATATTCCTCTAGTAGCCCATATACAGTGGCTTTGGCCAAATAGTAACGTACAACGAGAGCGGAAGGCTGTGACAATATGATGTAGTCTTCTTCTAGTTCACTAATTTGTGCTTTTGCCTTGATCGGTAGTGAATAGGTGATCTGCTCAATGCCCTCCAATGCTTGGAGAAATTTATCTTTAGGATCCATAGCCGCATAGGCATTGATTACACTGAAACCTAATGCGATGAAAGTCCACAGTGTGACTTTAATACTAGAGTTCACGAGTTGAGGATCTCCTTATCAGCTGAGCGATGTTTCAACTAAGTCTTAATAGTCAAATATATCAATTAGTTTGATGATCTAGTATTAACTTTAGTCTAATTTTTGGCATGGCTTACTACTTAAATGGTGCTAATTTCGAGTTAATGAGATGCTATATGGCTCATGGATTAATACTTGCTAAATTTAGTCGAATCGAGCTGATAAATTAGTTACTGATATTTCCTTTAAACCCGCCCATGGTCTATATACCATTCCTACATCATTCTAATGTTGGTAATTCATTGTTTTTAAAAGCTTATTAACCTTGAAGTAGTGAGCTTGTCTAAAAATCGCTATGTGTCATGCTCGCTATTGGATGTTAATTCTTATTTTTGTGATTATTTAAGTATTAAATTTTATATTGCTAGTCACATACAGATATAACATTCATTTTTACTTGAATGTGCAATATTAGTGCGTATCCTTAATGTAAATTAATTGTTAATTTAATGTGTCCAATCATTTAATTAAGGAGTTGGTGATGTTAGCTGTACACGAAAACACTTTACAGATTACGCAATTAAGTCAAAAAGCGATTCAACAACTTGCTCCCTCCTTTGCGCAATTACCACATACGGAGCATGCTGATGGTCAGTATCGTTTACGGCGCTACTCTGTGGTTCAATTTAACAAAGGGAAAGTCGAGGCGTTGGACAAGCATGACTTTATGCAAACCGATCAAATCAATCATTTTCAAGGCAACATTAAGCGTCATTTCGATCCTATTTTACCCTCTACGTTACAAAGTGAAGGGATGAGAGAAGTGTGCGAGGTGTTTGTGAGTACGAATGGTCTGCCTAATGGGCAAGAGATTGAAATCCATCAGATCCGAATTGCTGCTGTGTTTGATGAGACGCAAGTCGCGCCAGAAGGTGTCCATCAAGACGGTTTTGATCATATTGCGTTGGTGGGGGTGAATCGCCACAACATCGTCGGCGGTGAAATTATGCTGTATCAAGACTGCCATGAAGCCCCTTTCTTTCGGAAAGTGTTAGAAAATGGTGAGATTGCGATGCTCGCGGACAGTAAGTTATGGCATAACGCTTGTCCTATTCGCTCAATTGAGCATGGGCAAGAAGGTCATATGGATGTTTTTGTATTAACCGCTAAGGATGGCCGAAATGATCTTCACTCCTGAAAAAGTGCGTACGCAGTTTAGTGCTTTGTCGCAAAAATATCATGGTAAGTCAGTGAGTTTCTTAGATGGTCCAGGTGGCTCGCAAGTACCTAAGTCGGTAATAGAAAAAATGAGTGAATATCTGGGCCATTTTAACTCTAATTTGGGCGGACACTATTTTTCAAGCCAAATCACCACTGATTTAATGCAGCAGGCTCGTGAGTCGGTGCAAGCGCTTCTGAACGCTGAGTCATCAGGAAATATTGTATTTGGCGCGAATATGACCTCGTTGACTTTTCAGCTAAGTCGAGCCATTAGCCGAGATTGGCAAGCGGGCGATGAAGTGATTGTTACTGCGCTTGACCATTACTCCAATGTCTCCAGTTGGCAGCAAGCGGCGCAGGATAAGCACGTTACAGTGCACCAGGTAAAGGTGAACCAACAAGATTGTACTTTGGATGTTGAGCACTTACTGTCATTGCTCAATCCTAAAACAAAGCTGGTAGCGGTCACTTATGCTTCGAATACCACAGGATCTATTGTCGATGTTAAACGCATTGTGGATGCGGCGCATCAAGTCGGCGCGATGGTGTATGTGGATGCCGTTCACTATGCTCCGCACCATTTGATTGATGTACAAGAATTAGGCTGTGATTTTTTAACCTGTTCGGCATATAAGTTTTTTGGTCCACACGTTGGTATCGCTTATATCGCTTCGCAGTGGTTACATGCACTTAAACCCTACAAAGTTGAACCAGCAACCAATATTGGTCCGGGACGTTTTGAAACCGGTACACAGAGTTTTGAAGGTTTGGCAGGCGTGATTGCTGCAGTGGAATATTTGGCGCAATGGGGAGACGCGAGTGGCTCGTTAAGAGAGCGTTTGATCGATAGTTTCATTCAATACAACCAGCATGAACGCCAATTGAGTGAGTATTTTCTGTATAAACTTAAAGGATTGAGTTCGGCTAAGCTCTATGGCCTGACCAAGGCTAACAGTGAGCTACGTACACCGACCTTTGCCATTCGCTTAGCTAATCACCATCCAGAATTTGTGGCCAAAACATTGGGCGAGCATAATATTTGTGTGTGGAATGGGCATTTCTATGCGCTTGGTTTAGTGCGTCAGTTAGATCTTGAAAACAGCGGTGGAGTTGTCCGTATCGGTTTTATGCACTACAACACGCGCAGTGAAATTGACGCTTTGTTTGATGTCTTATCCACATTAGCGTAACCAAAGTGGCCCGGAAATCTGTCGAAGGAAAGGTTTCTGGGGCGCAGTGCCTCTTTTAGCTTTCATCTTCGGTTGGCTCTAAGGGTAACTCTTCGATCACAATGGGTTCTTTGGGACCTAAAAATTTAGGTTGAGTATTCGTGATATAGAGATCTAAAAATGCTTTCGTACGAGCAAAGACCTCACGCAGCCTCACTTTAAAACCAGAACGAGTTGTTGGCCCTGCAACCGCTAAACACTGAGCATTAATGTTATGGTAGTTGGCAATAAAGAGTGCTCGCTCACAATGAAATTGTTGAGAAATGATCAAAAAATTGTCGGTTTCGAAGATACGTTTTGCGCGAACAATGGAGTCCAAAGTACGAAACCCTGCATAATCTAAGTAAATATGTTCGCTCGGGATCCCAGCGCGCAGCAGATCGCGTTTCATCGTCCACGGTTCATTGTACGAACGGTGAGCATTATCACCACTGAGTAAAAACCCTTTTACCTTGCCTTGCTCATACAAAGCGATCGCGGCTTCAATTCGGTGGGTATAGTAGTCATTGAGCGTTTTACCCAAGTACTTACTGGTTCCAAGTACAACAGCGACTTGGAATTGACCGACTTGATTTTGCTCGGTGACGATTTGTTTTTCGGCTTGCCAACTGACCCAGCGATCAATGCCAAGCACAAAAAGGCTTGAAATGAACAACAGTACAGACACGTAGCGAAGCAGCGTGTGAACCCGCTTTTTCCAAATAGGGCGAGAGTGATTTGAAGATGAAAATTTTAACACTAAATTTGACGGTTCCTTTGTGCCCAGATCCCGATAGCAATAAAGCAGAGCATAATAATGCTGAACATCATGCCTGATTCTAACTGCGAAAGTGTCCGAGCAAGGTAAGGGCTCGCTTTGATGATCACCAAACCGTAGCCGAAAGCGTTAATCAATATAAACGTAAATGTGCGAACGACAAAGTGTTGGTTGCGCATTAGCTTGCGCATCGCGGCGTTAATCTCCCCACCGAGCATCACGAGCAAACAAGCGATCAATGCGGTTGATATCTCCGTTAAATACGGTGATAAGTAATGCCCTGCGGGCGCTAAAAAGTTCATCATATTGACTCACAGAAAAAGCCCCTAAACATCAGCCGAAGCTTAGGGGACAGCAGAGTAGTAGCTTAGAAAGCAGTGCGTTTGTAGCGGCGGTATACTGGCTGCCAAAAATGCTGCTCAATGGCGGTTTCTAACACATCATCTGGGATCTCCAGTGCAACGCCTTGCTCAATTGCTTTTTTCGCTACCGCAAACGCAATTTTCTTGGAAACGGAGTGAATGGCTTCCAGTGGTGGAAGTAACGCACCATGCCCATTAAGCGCCAGAGGTGAACAGTTGGCGAGTGCGCGGCTTGATTCCATCAGCATCTCATCAGTAACTCGACGTGCATTGACCGCCAGTACGCCTAAGCCGATACCAGGGAAAATATAGCTATTGTTGCATTGTGCAATTGGGTAGGTTTTACCGTTATGCAACACGGGAGCAAACGGGCTGCCTGTGGCGACGAGTGCTTCACCGTTGGTCCAACGGATAATGTCATTGGGCGTCGCTTCAACACGGCTGGTTGGGTTCGATAGTGGGAAAATAATCGGGCGTGGGCAGTGTTTATGCATCTCTGTGATAATCTCTTCACTGAATAGTCCCGGAGCCCCAGAAACACCAACCAACACCGTTGGCTTGCCATTTTTCATTACTTCCAATAATGAGAAACCATTACCTTCTGTATTCCAATCATGCGTGTCTTTGTTTTTTTGCACGAGGCGCTGTTGGAAATCAAGTAGGTTAGGCATTCCTTCTTGCAGCAGACCCCAGCGGTCAACCATATAGACTTGAGAACGAGCTTGAGCATCTGAAATACCTTCTGACACCATTTGCGCGATGATTGCTTCGGCAATACCACAGCCTGCAGAGCCCGCACCAAGAAAAGCGATACGTTGCTCGGAGAGTTGACTGCCCGCGGCTTTGCATGCGGCCAATAGCGAACCTACAGTCACCGCCGCAGTGCCTTGAATGTCATCGTTAAAACAACAAATACGGTTTTTATAACGCTCTAATAGTGGCATTGCGTTCTTTTGCGCAAAATCTTCAAATTGGATCAGTGCATCAGGCCAGCGACGTTGCACCGCTTGGATGAACTCTTCTACAAATGCATCATATTCGGCCCCGGTAATCCGAGGGTGACGCCAGCCCATGTACATCGGGTCAGCCAAGCGCTGTGGGTTATTGGTTCCAACATCGAGCAGGACCGGTAAAGTATAAGCAGGGCTAATACCACCACATGCGGTATAAAGTGCCAGTTTGCCGATAGGAATACCCATGCCACCAATTCCTTGGTCGCCCAAGCCGAGAATGCGTTCACCATCGGTCACTACGATAACTTTTACGTTATGGTTCGCTGCATTATTGAGTAAGTCATCGATGCGATCTCGATTCGGAAAGGAAATGAACAGACCGCGGCCGCGACGATAAATATTTGAAAAGTTTTCACATGCGGCACCCACCGTTGGTGTGTAGATGATGGGCATCATCTCAGTGATGTGGTTTTGTACTAAACGATAGAATAAGGTTTCGTTGGTATCTTGAATATTACGCAGATAGATATGCTTATCCATATCACTTTCAAAGCTGCAGTATTGTTGGTATGCGCGAACAACTTGTTCTTGTATCGTTTCCGTCGTTTCAGGAAGCAGGCCTTCTAAGTTGAAGGAACTGCGCTCTTCAGCACAAAATGCACTGCCTTTATTGAGCAAAGGCGTGCTGAGTAGAGCGGGGCCCGCATAGGGAATATAAAGAGGGCGTTTATCATTATTCATTGTCGGCCTATTTTAGGGTAGAAGGGAACTCAAAAATGATAACGGTTTACTCATGAGATTGTAAATAGACGAGCGGCGACACATGGCACAGAATACTGAAGAATGCCGATAAAAACGGTAGAATTCTCCGTGTTAATTGCTGAGGGCATCAATGTACACATTTTTGTCTATTGGTCTCCTTAAGCAGAGATTTCAAAAGTAGTGTTGAGCGATGATCACTTTAAGTGATAAAGCGACTTTTTGTTCACGGTTTGAAATATTAATCAATCAGACACATATGTCAGTAAGTCTGTTTATGCCTTGTTACAAACCTGGTTTTGATATAGCCAATCCATTCGGTTTTAAGGCATAAAAGACTGTTTTTTTATATCCTATTGCTATATGAACAATCATGGATGATATTGAGTACAGTGTGCTGCCAATTTGTCGGGGGACAAAATGAATACACAAGAAAGGAGACGGGTGGTGTTTGATTACACTACATTTCTTGGTGCGTCATGTAATAAGAAATGGACATTCCTCGAAGCCATGACGTCATTTGCACCGATTTTTGGTACGGTATGGAAAGACAGCATTAAAGAATTATCAAGCCCAGAGGATCGCCTATGGGAAATGGCGTTGAAGTCGTTATCAACACGCCGTAGTGATGAAGCGAATTTAATTTCACTGGTGAGATTGGCGAAATTAGAGGGGATTGAAGAGCTAAAATTAGTAATGCCGTATGCGTTGGATTCTGAACAGATCCAATTGATTCAAAATAAAAGCCAATCTTTGATAAAAAATACAAAACCAGATGAATTTCTTATCACCCTGTAAGGGTATAAACAGATAACGGGGCATATTTAATGCCCCGTTATTGTTGAGTGCTAGTCAATCAAGCCATATTGAGAACGCAGGATCGCAATGATCTCTTGCTTTGGGTTTCGGCTTAATACGATCGGTTGGCCAACAATTTTCTCTGCAATCGCAAGATAGGTGTTGGAAATATCCATTAATGCAGCCAAAGGCAGCGCATTATCACGTGCAAGCGCTTCTCGCTCAGCCATCCGTTCTTTATTGAGTAAAATATCTGGGTCAGGGAAGTAGTTGAGCAAGAATTGACGAAAACCCTCTTTCGAATTTTCCACAATACGTCCTTGCTGATAGGAAGCGCTGTCCCAGATGCGAGAAGAGTCCGGCGTACCCACTTCATCCATATAAATGAGTTTCTCAACGCCGTTGGCATCGGTGACATAACCAAACTCAAACTTGGTATCGACGAAAATTTGCTCTACTTGGCAGAGTGCATGGCTAATGACGCTGAAGCCTTCTTTTAATAGCTTTTCGTACAAGGCAATATCTTCGACACGACTGAAGTTAAAAGCGGCAAAATTCTCTTCAATATTATGACGTGAGATATTGACATCATCGGCTTCTGGAACACCGGGAATGCCTTTTAAGATGCCTTTGGTTGATGGTGTAATGAGCAGTTCTGGCAGTTTTTTATCTTTCTGCAAGCTTTCTGGTAATTGAATACCACAAAAATCTCGTTCACCTTTTTCGTAAGCACGCCACATTGAACCGGTAATATACTGGCGACAAATCGCTTCAATTTTGATTGGCTTGGCTTTTTGCACAATCCATACAAAAGGATGGGGAATATCTAAAATATGGCTATCGGCTAACCCGTTCTCTTGAAATAGCTTAAACCAGTGGTTTGAAATCGCGTTCAATGCCGCGCCCTTACCCGGTACACCTTTGATGCCACCTTCGGCATGCCAGATACAATCAAAAGCGGAAATACGGTCACTGATTACCATAATGGCTAAAGGTGCATCAGGAGCAACGTTGTAACCTTTTTCTTTGATCAAACGCTGGCTATCTTCTGGAGTTAGCCAATAAACAGAGCGAACTTTGCCGCTATGAACAGGTTGGTGAGTGCGAATTGGGAGGTCGTCATTGACGGCAAGGATTTGATCAGCAAGGCTCATTTAGACATTCCTATCTTTTTCAAACGTCATACAGAGAAGATATCGCTTAGCTCAACACTAATAAGGATATCGATAAACTGTGCGCATCATACCAGAACTATTTTCTGCTGCCAGATAAAAAGCAAACGATTGCCTTTTGTTTGAAAAATTAAGCAGTGGTGAGTTGAATTCAGGAGAAAAGATGCAGTTCTGAGCCGATAAAGCGGCAAACATTGAGATAAAAGCGAAGTAAATAGAGGGGCGATGGCTCGCCCAAAGCCACATATGTGACTTTGGGCGAGTAGCACTGAGGATTATTAGGTTTAGCTGAGTAAAATTAAAATAGTTCCTGTCAGTGTCATCAGTATATTGGCGATAGCATAGGTGCCGGCATAACCCAATGCGGGAATGGTCGATTTTGCGTAGTCGTTAACGATATCCATCGCTGGTGCGCAAGTTCGTGCACCGATAATCGCACCAAATAGAAGCGCGCGGTTCATTTTCAAAATGTACGCACCGACCAAATAGGCAAAGACGACTGGCACCACGCTGACTAAAAATGCAAGGCCGATCACTTGTACGCCCACTTCTGAGAGGTGCTGGAACATTTTCCCGCCAGCACTTAAGCCAATGCCTACCATAAAGAACATCAAACCTAGGTCTTTCACCATATTTAATGCCCCTTGCGGTACATAGCCGAAAGTGGGGTGGTTGGCTCGTAAAAAACCAAGCATAATGCCAGAAAGCAGTAGCCCAACCGCGTTGCCTAAACCGAAGGAGACTTGTCCAAAGGTCATGGTGATCAAACCAAACAAAATGCCGAGAATAAAGAAGCTACAAAAGGCGAGTAAATCGGCCATTTGACTATGGATAGAGATGAAACCGATTTTATCGGCCAAGCCTTGAACACGGCTTTTTTCACCACTGACTTGCAGCACATCACCTTTGGCAAGCACAATGTCTAAGTCCATTGGCATTTCAATTTGTGCGCGTATCACTCGGTTCAGGAAACAGCCATATTCGGATAAATTCAGATCCGATAGGCGTTTACCGGCAATACTGTCACTTTTTACGACAATTTCCTCTTCAGAGATGCGCAAATCAAGTAGGTTGCGATCAAACACCTCTTTGCCATTTCGAAAGCTAGGGTCTAGCCTTGCATGGCTGTCAGGGAAGCCAACCAGTGCAATTTCATCCCCTTCTTGCAAGATGGCGTCACCGTCAGGATGGGCAAGAATGCCATTACGTCGGATGCGTTCAATATAACAACCCGTTTGACGATAAATACCAAGCTCACGTAAATTGCGCCCATCAATCCAGTTGATCAACTCTTGACCAACGCGATAGGCACGGATGATGGGTAAATAGACTTTGCGTTGACAGCTGCCACCCAAACCACGCTCTTGAGCAATCTGTTGAGCAGAATCAGAGAGGTTTTGTTTTTGCAACTTAGGCAGTAACTTGGCAAACATGATCATACTGATAAGGCCAATTAGATAAGCCATCGCATAACCCACCGAAACATTATCTAAAATAAGGGATAAATCCATATTTCTTGGAATGGTGGCTAGCCCGGAGTTTAACGCATCTTGTGCGCCTACTAATACGGGGGTGGAGGTTAATGCACCTGCCATCATACCAGCAGCTAAGCCAAAATCGAGGCCGAGATAATAACTGCCAAAATAGGTAATCCAAGTGGCGGTAATGAGCACCACTAAACTTAAGATGAGATAATGTTTTCCGTCACGGAAAAATATGCCAAAAAAGTTAGGGCCAGCTTCAATGCCGACACAATAGATGAACAGCATGAAACCGATGGTTAAGGCTTCAGCATTGAAGGAAAAACCAAGGTGCCCCATGATGAGAGATGTAATTAACACCCCAATAGAGTTGCCCAGTTGTAAGCTACCAAAACGAATTTTGCCAAAACCAAGGCCAATCGCTAAGACAACAAAAATAAGAAGAATAGGGTTCTGATCAAGCAAAAGTACGACGTCGATATTCACGGCTCAACTCGTTATGTGTGCCAAGTGGGGTAGGTAAAGTGTGGGAATTGTATCTGAATATTGCAAAAAGATAAGTGAAATTTGTGACAATTGACATTTCATTGACTTAATTTGAGAGAAAGAGCCATTTATCTATAAATAGCAAAAACCCGCTAAAAATCAGCGGGTTTTTATGTTTCTTGGTTTTATTCGTCGAATAAGCCTAAATGTTCTTTCGCATAAGCTTCGAAATCAGTGCAACCACCGATGTGTTCTTGATCAATAAAGATTTGTGGCACAGTTTCAACTGGTTTACCCACTGTCTTTTCTAAATCAGCTTTGCTGATGCCTTCCGCGTGAATATCGACATAACGGTAGTTAAAATCATCGCGTTTTAATTTCAATGTTTCAGCGTGTTCTTTTGCGCGAACACAGTAGGGGCAACCAGGGCGGCCAAAAATAACAACGAACATAGCTTTCTCCTTCATTCTTGTTGCATGCAACTATGCCCGATTCAAGGTCGGAAATAAAGTGGCATTCACCAGTTACTTCAATAGGTAAAAGCTATTGCTTATTCCTTAATCAAAGCAAGCTTACCTCTCGATGGTGTTGGGAATAGATCAACAATGGCTTGGCTGTGACATGCCGCATAAACTTGTGTTTTTTATGTGGTTATTTGCTCCACATTGCACTGCATCAAAAAATTTTTTTAACGATAGGTGCACTCTAAACAGAGCTAATCTAGATGAGAGAAAAGGGAGTTATTCATGTTCCAATTTATGACGGCGACGCGGATCATTTTTGGAGAAGGAGCGTTATTGAATTCACTTTCTGTTCTTAACCAATATGGTTATAGCGTACTGCTGGTTTCGGGAAAAGAACAACAACGAGCTTCCCCTATTGTTCAATACCTGAAAATGCAGAATATGCGCTATCAGCATGTAGCTATTGTTGGTGAACCTAATATTACCATGGTGGAGGAAACGGCCGTTTTAGGCCGACGTTTTCAACCGGACATGGTCGTTGCTATTGGTGGCGGCAGTGTGATTGATATGGGCAAGGCACTCGCGGCAATCATTCCTAACCAAGGTAACGTTTATGATTATGTGGAAGTGGTTGGCCGAAATGTGCCGTTAAAGACAAAACCGCTGCCATTTATTGCTATTCCAACCACCGCCAGTACGGGATCCGAAGTCACGCGTAATGCTGTGTTGAAATCGGGACAAGACAAAGTAAAAGTAAGCTTGCGCAGCCCAGATATGCTGGCAGATGTTGCGATTGTTGACCCCACGTTGACCTATGGTACCGACAGTTACACATCTGGCAGAGGCGCAATGGATGCTTTTACGCATTTAATGGAAGCCTATGTGTGTGGTGAACCCAATCCACTCACCGATATGGTGTGTGAAGAGGGGCTGCGCAAACTCAGTCGTTCTATATTGCCAGCGTGTCGAAAAGATGATCATAAAGCGCGAGCGGATCTCTCTTTTGCAGCAATGCTTGGAGGAATGGCAATTACCAATGCAAAGCTTGGCGCTGCACATGGCTTGGCATCGGCATTGGGAGGAAAACTTGATGCCCCACACAGCGTGATCACGGCGCGTTTAGCCCCTCATGTTATGCGAGAAAACATTCGATCAGCGCAAAAAGCAGGGCGAAATGATGTACTTACACGTTATAAAAAAATCGCTCAAATCGTGACTGGCAGAACAAATGTTCACGTTGAAGATGGCGTGCTGTGGGTGAAAATGATGTTAGATAAGTTGCAACTGCCTAAACTCAACCAGTTTGGTGTGTGCAATACGTCGTTTGAGCGCGTGGCGTTAGACGCTTTAAAGTCGGTCGCGATTAAAGGTAACCCTTTGCCTTTAACACAAGAAAGGTTAATCCATATATTAAATCAAGTTTGCGAGTGCCAAGGTGAGTGTGAGGAGTGGCAACCGAGTTCATCCAATCAGGTAGAAGTTAGGCATGATCCCGTCGCGCCTGAAAGTAGCAAGCAAAGTTGATAAAAAAACGGAGCAATTGAGCTCCGTTCTAACGATTATTTTAGGATCGCGATTATCTTAGAACTGTGACAGCTTATCGTAGCGCGAGTCTTTTAGTACATCCTTGACGCGTTTAAGATTTTCACGAAAACCAGAGCCACGGCGCAGGGTGAAACCAGTAGCCAGTACATCAATTACCGTCATTTGCACCACACGGCTTGCCATGGGCATATAGACGTCAGTATCTTCAGGTACGTCAAGAGAGATCGACAACGAGCTTGCTTTGTCCAGCGGTGAATCTTTTGCCGTAATCGCAATGACAGTCGCACCATTTTCGCGCGCAAGATTGGCTATTTCCACTTGGCTTTTAGTACGACCTGTATGCGAAATCAAAACAATTACGTCATTGTCGGTACAGTTGATACAACTCATGCGTTGCATCACGATATCTTCAAAACAAGTGATCGGAATGTTAAAGCGAATAAATTTGTTTTGGGCATCTTTTGCTACAGCAGAAGAGGCTCCTAAACCGAAGAAAGAGATCCGTTTTGCTTGTGTGAGTAAGTCAACTGCACGGTTAATTTGCATTGGATCCAAGCTGTTTTTAGCCACATCCAAACACGCCATAGTCGATTCGAAAATCTTATGGGTGTAGGCGTCTGGGCCATCATCTTCTTCAACATTTCGGTTTACATACGGAGTTCCGTTAGCAAGGCTTTGCGCTAAATGAAGCTTAAAGTCGGGAAAGCCTTTGGTGTCGAGTCGTCGACAAAAGCGGTTTACCGTTGGTTCACTGACATCGGCCATTTTGGCGAGCGTCGCAATACTTGAGTGAATCGCGGTTTGGGGCGAAGCCATAATTACTTCGGCGACTTTACGTTCCGACTTGCTAAAGTTTTCCAGGTTTTTTTGAATTTTTTCTAATGTATTCATAGTGTTCACGCGGGCGAAGAGAACAACTCGTTGGTTTTACCCGGTCGCCCTTTGGGGGGATTGGAAATAACACATTTCCAAAAAGGTAAGTTAAACCAACGCCATGCAATGAGTATAAACCTAGGATGTAGATTTCCGTAACAATTCAAGTTAACAATTGATGAGAACATGACAAGCCTCAAACAAAATTTCATGAAAACTACAGAATTTAGATTTAAATCGATGATTAATGGAAATTTCCAGCTCATTAATGATGTATTAGTTACAGCAAAAAGAAATAAATTTTCAATTCGCTGTAACTTACAGGGATTCTAGCTGATGATTTTTTGAGCAAGCTGCTCAATTTTGGCCATCAAATTAGGGGCTAGCGTGGCAATATGTCGCTGCTCATCTAAGATCGAGTGCAAGATAGCGTGTGTTGTTAGCGGGTTGGCTAGTACCACGCGAAATACGATGGTATCAAGCTTGTCCCAGCGTTCTGGGTTTAAACGAGTTCGAGAGACAAATGAACGCCCCGTTTCCCTCTGTTTTTTCTGCACAAACTGGGTGATTTCATTTAGCAACTCGTTCAGTTCTGCTTTTTGATTGGGTAAGGCTTGTTGCAGTGCTTGGCGAACAAAAGCAGGAATATAGCGATAGGTTAAAAGACACAGTTCGGGTTCAGAAATCAGTTCAAAATCGTCTTGTTCTTTAATTAGATCGGCGAAATAGCGAGCTTTAGCTAGGCTTTGGTCAATCAATAATTCGTAGCCAGGGCGACTAATAATGTGCATGCTAGCGTACACCAACATGGCCATACCTGAACGAGAACCTTCTAACGTATGGCTGCCTAGATCTTTTGAACCTTTCCGCAAAATATACTGCGCATGGTGCTCAATTGAATGCATAGCATCAGGCTTTTTGAATAGTACCATGCCTGCACCCATAGGGATGTAGAGCTGTTTATGTGCATCAATTGTGACGGAGTCAGCCAACTCAATACCATTGAGTAAGTGTCGGTGATTATTCGACATTAATGTTGCACCGCCCCAAGCGGCGTCTACGTGAAAATGACAACCTTCTTGCTGACAAATATTGGCGATATCTCTTAAGGGATCAATGTTGCCTGTTTCTGTCGTTCCGGCGACGCCAACAACCGCAAAAGGTTTAATTTTCTGGCTTTTTAGGTGTGCCATTTGGGCTTTCAAATCTTGTGGGCATAAGCGGTTGTTGTGGTCGGTTTTTACACAAACCAAGCCTTCTTGGCCGATACCCAATACGTCAGCGGCTTTCTTTAAAGAGTAATGGCCACGATCAGACACTAAAATGGCTAACCCGTGGTAACCATAATGACGCATGGCTTTAAACAGCCCCTCTTTTTCGACGCCTTGGAAATCACCATCGGCTTTCAAAGCATTATTACGAGCCACCCACAATGCCGTGATATTGGCAATTGTTCCGCCAGAGCAAAATGCACCGAGCGAATGATTAGCGCTATGCATCCATTGGCTGTAAAAAGCGTCGTTTTTTTGATAGATCAAACGATGCAACATACCCAAAACCTGCCGTTCTAGCGGTGTAAACGCTTTTGACGTTTCAATTTTGACTAAGTTTTGATTCAGCGCAATCATGATCTTTGATAACGGCATCAAGAAATATGGCAGTGCAGATGTCATATGACCAATAAAGCTAGGAGCCGAGGTATGCACTGAATGAGCGACTAAATTATCCAACAAATGCTGAGTATGTTCTGAAACGAACTCCGGTGACTCTGGAATTTGCGGATTAGAGAAATCTTTTTCGATCTCTTTGAGTGGTTTTTCTTCAGCGACAATATGTTCACGCAAGAAGAGGTTCAAATTGCGCGATAGCTCTTGGTCTATTTTTGTCAGTGTTGAGTCGGGGCCTTCGGGCACAGTGAAGATCCGTAACAAGCTCTCGAAACTCACATTTGCAGTTTTTTGTTCTGATACCATACAGCTTCGTTATTTTGATTTTATGGAATGCGAGCGGCACAATCTAAACGAAAACGGGACAGTTGTCCCGTCTTAATTCGGCTAGAGTAGAGGCGGCGACTAGTTACAGACTTTCTTTTCGATCAAGGCGATGGCATCGTTATATTTATTCAACGCAGCTTCGATCTGCTTCGGATGACTGAGCAATTCGGCTAAAGCTGAACGTAATTCATAGTTTTTTTCGTTAGGCTTTGCTTGGCGATCTTCATAGGTGATTTTAGCAATGTGGCCGAGATCATCACTGCGTGAGGCCAATACTTTAATGTCGTGCTGTTCTAGTTTTAACCAAGCTTCTACAGGTTGCGAGGTGGCGACTTTAGAAGGATCGTTGCTTAGGTAATAGTGGACTGCCGCACGGCTTAATTCAAAGTGATGCTGGCGTCCTTGCAGAAACCATTGGCTAACTTCAGTAAGTTCAGGATATTGCGCGGTCGTTAAGTCTGCGAGATCACTATACCAATGGAGAGACGCGTCGACATAAGCGTCATATTTTTCGGATAAGCATTGGTTATCAGCAGCGAGAGCAACATTCGCTGAAGTTGAGAGCAGTAGGGCAACGAGAACACGTTTCATAAATCTTCCTTTGGGCTTTGTTATTGTGTGGGAGTTTTCTACTCCCTATTGTTAGTTTAAATGAAGGCTAAAGTGATTCCTGAGATCTAGCCTGCAAGTGATACAAAGAACAGCATAAGAATAGGCACCAGTAGGCTGAGAATAAACCCACTGACAATCGCGATCGGTACGCAACGAACCCCGCCAGTTGTCTGGATCACGGGCAAGGTGAAATCCATCGCGGTTGCCCCAGCATAGCCGATGGCAGAGCAAGGTTTGGTTCGGATTAGCATGGGGATCATCACTAAAGCAACCAGTTCTCTAAGTAGCTCTATCATGAAAGAGGCACCACCATAGACGGGGCCGAAAGCATCACCCATTAAAATCCCGGCAAGTGAATACCATCCAAAACCGGAAGCCATGGCTAGTCCTCGATAAATTGGGATATCAAGAATCATGGCCGCAATGATCCCCCCAATCCAAGAGGTCAATATAATGACTAATGCGATGACCATTCCGTATTTATTGAGCAAAATTTGTCGTAGAGTTAAACCACTATTTCTCAACTGAATACCAATAAAGAAAAGTAATACGAACAAGATCCATTCACTGGCAGTGCTCACCCAACTTAAATCGAATCCTAATACAACCCCAAGCGCCAATCCTCCACCGACAACCACAATCAGCTTTACGGATTCTAACGCCATGCTAGATAGTGGCAGTTTTGAATGGTTCGCATCGGTTTTTATGGGTAGGAATTTGTCAATAAAAGGCAAGACCAACAAGTTGCAAGCACCGATCATCAAGAAAAATACGGTGGTAAATTTGAGTATCAACTGTAGGTTACTGCCCAAGTTATCGAGGGCTGCCAAGCTTAAACCCATCAGAAACAGAATGACGTAAACTAACCAAGACGTGGCTTTATTTAATGCTGCTAGCCACTGTTGATTGGCAATAGAAAATAGATACCCCACTATTAGTGGGGCAAAAATAAATAACATCCCTGAGAACATCTCATCCTCTGATTATTTTGGGTTTAGAAGCCGCTTGCGTTGATCACATCATTGAGTTTTGATTTGAATTCAAGCTCACTAAGGTTACTTAAGTTGTATAGCACCTCAGCTCCGGTCGCATTTATTTCGACGTCATGCTCTTCAATCTCTTCATCTTGACGACGAAACAGTAAAAGATGGTGAGCAATACGTGCCACATCAAGGTAACTGACTTCGTGAGAAGATGCGACTAAAGATTGATTTCCTGCTACTTCAAGGAAATCTGAGTCGAACCCCCAACTTCTTAACACAAGCTGACTGGTTTTTGAACATCGCGACTGAAAAATCTGTAGGGCGATGTCTTGATCGAGATAGTTGCCTTTCTCAAGATATAAATGATATTCGTGTACCAGACAAAACAAGCCAATATCCGCAAGTAGACCGACAAGTAAGGCTTTTTCCTGCTCTAAATGTTGATATCGGCTTGGTTCTAGCTGTTTAAATGCATGAGTTACCATCACCATGGTTGCGCCAAGCTCTCGCGATATGGCGGCGCTATTAACCAATATTTTATTGCATTCTTTGCTTAAGTTTATGGAGTGCTTTAACTGCTCAATCGCTTGGGCTGTTACAATGTCGCGTACTCGTAGTATGCCTAAGCGTGATACAGCCGTGACTAAATCCGTACAGGTAATATTTCGACGATTAAAGACAACAGAGTTTGCTACGCGTACTACAATTGCAGTCAGTCCGGGATCTTCAAGTAGACAATCGGCGACATCTGAAATTTCAGTAGATTCTAATGTACATAAGCGCTGTATTTTTAGAACAACATCAGGAATAGGAGGAAGTGAAATTTTTCCTGTGCTGAGTGAGTGTTCAACCAATTGAGAAAATTCACTTTCTAACCCTTGGATGAGCATTTGATGATGATCTGGAAGCCAGTAAAAAGATAGATGATTCATAATTTTGTGCTCGATCTGTACTGAAGGCATTTTACCGTCTGCTAACCCAAATAAGCAATCAATTCACCGTCAATCGCATTAATTTGTTTTCTTGATGTATTAATCTTAATACGTTAATGGAAAGCGTATGTGTCAAAAAAATTTATTCATAAACACAATGATGTGATTTCTATCTCATAACTCTGCTGAGATATGTCTATTGATGTGATGTATGCCCAGACTTATTTTGTATCGTTAACTATGATAGTACCCATATTAAGCAAGCTAATACTAAACTACTACAAGCTTGTTACTAACTTACTCTTTTTATTCGCAAAAATACGCTGCTATCTGGTGATCACTATTAATCGGGGAACTTGATTAAGGATCAATGGATATGATTGAGCATGCATTTTTCAATTACGTTATTAAATTTGGCGCATTTCAAAAGCGTTCAATGTTTGGCGGTGTTGGGCTTTTCCAAAAAGAAGCGATGTATTCACTGATTAGTGAAGAGTCTGTTTTTATTCGTGGAGGTGAAGAGCTCGATGATGCACTCACAAAATTAGGCTGCGAAAAATACAAACACGTTAAAAAGCAGACCACAGCAACCGTTAATTATTATGATATTACTGAGCTTTTTGTGAGCAATCATGAGAGCCTAGATACGATCATTGAACGTTCCATTCGCTATTCTGTTGAGCAACGTAGCTTTCAAAAATCCTCTGCAAGCCGTCGACTACGTGACTTACCAAACATGCAGTTAACGTTAGAGCGTATGGTTAAAAAAGCGGGCATTAATGATGTGGAAACGTTCATGCGCTTAGGTGCTCCTACGATATTTTCTAAAGTGAGAAAAACGTACGGTAGTGACGTCGATGTAAAACTACTGTGGAAGTTTGCTGGTGCGATCGAAGGTATTCATTGGAAATTGCTGCAAGAGCCTCGCAAGCGTCAATTATTAGAAAGCTGCTCATGACGCTGACAGTTTTGTAGCACTGTTATTAAATAAATAAAGATAGTTATCAAATAAAAAGCCGAGACGTAAGACTCGGCTTTTTATTGTATTTAGCTTACACCTAGAACTTAAAACGAGTCGTAAACATCAGCTGATCGCCGTAAGCATCATTGATACGAGCTTCGGCACCGAGAGAGAACAGTTCTGTAGAATGAAAACGGGCATAAACAGACGCAATCCAGTCATCATTGTCATCGATAGAGACAAAGCCACCTTTGCCACCAACTTCCAACTGTGGTCCAAGCCATTGACGTACGCCAAGGTTTAATTCCATTCCTGTATCGGCGCTTTTATTATCGCGGGTATCTACGAGGCGTAATAGCATTTCACCCGTGAAGTCAGCCCAGTTGTTAATAGGAGCATGAAAGCCAAAACCTGCGGCTGCGTCAAAATCACCTTCAAACTCAGAGTCTATACGACCAATAACATGTGCATTTGGGTGAATTGATTTGCTCATCGCAGCACCAAAGGTGACTGGACTTGCTCCAATACGAGCTTCGATATAGTCATAACTAAAATTGCTCATGACGGATGGGCTATTTCGGTCTATTTCTGCCAGTGTTTGGCCTGAGGCTAGCAGCAAAGCGGCTGCAATGATTGTTTTACGCATAGTCACTATAAACCTATATTTTTAGTTTATTTCCATGGTCAGTCGCGGAATACCCGCGGTGACATTAAAGAATTTAGACATCATAGTGCATAGATTGACATTGTCGCCATTAAAAAGTGTCATTCTTTTGTTGTCTTCGCAAAAAATAAGCAAAGAGAGTGCCATTTCTTCGTTAGGATATTTTATTCACCAAAACTGATGCGGTTTTGTGCGATCGCATTGAAGATTTTCTCGGCATCCAAGACTCTGGCCCAAGGCATTAAATCTGATTCGTTTTCAATCATATATTGTGTTAATTGATCTTTGATAACATCGCGAAGTTTGTTCCCATCCCAAGGTTTGGCTACATAAAAATGTAGGCTGGCATGATTCACCGCTTCTACGGTGTCTTCTAGCCCTGCTTGGCCTGTTAGTAGTACTTTGCGTGTATGTTGCGTCTCTTCATTGTGGCTTAATTCAATTAAGAAACTAATGCCTGTTTGTTCGGGCATAATGTGATCGCACAAAATTAAAGCCAGCTTGATATTTTGAGCTTGGTGATCGGCAATCACTTCTTTTGCCTCTGCAACAGATTCTGCGGCTTCTAAGATAAAAAACTCTTCAAATTCGTCGAGGTCTTGTATGACGCTGTCCAATACTTCACGTTCATCGTCCACGCATAAGATCAAAAATTTGTTCATGATATTCTCCTTAATCATCAGCACGACAAGTTATCGACTAACTGGCAGCCATACCGTCATTGTCGTGTATTTATCCTGTTCAGATTGAACATCGATCCAACCTTGATGCTGGTGGACTATTTGTTGGCAGACAGAAAGCCCAATACCGAGCCCAAAGTTACCTTCTTTTTTCGTCGTGTAATTTAATGTGAAGATACGCTCTTTCTGCTCGTACGGGATCCCACAACCATTATCCGTGAAACTAATGGTTACAAAAGATTGATTACCCTGTTTTGCTAATGTGGTTGCAATGTGCAGTACGCCATTGGCTGGGAAGGCATCAATAGCGTTGGAAATGAGGTTTGTCCATACTTGTTGTAATGCAATCGGCTGACAGGTAATCAAAGGTAAGTCGGCATACTCTTTCTCAACTTTGTGGCGCTTAAGACGATTTTCGAAAATAACCAGAGTGTCTTCAATACCTTCATGAATATTGACCTTGTGCAGCGCTTCATCATCAGGGCGAGCATACCCTTTAAGGCTTCGTACCATATCGGCGATGCGTTGTGCACAAACATTGATAGAACGAAGTGTACTACCTGTTAGGAAATAGTTTTCTAACTGTTCCAGTGTTTCTAACGTTTTTTCGGGATCGTGTTTAGCTGATTGTCGGAGCGCAAGATCATCATCTAGATTGAGTTTGACCAATTTTTTCGCGATCAAACGATGATGAATTTCATTTTCTATGGCTTTAGCGCGTGCCCGCTCTTCTGATGTAGAAGTAGGTTTGGCTGAAAGTGCATTCCTTAATAGTTGGCTGCCTTTATGTTGCAGATTTTTATGTTCAGTCTCTTGGACTAAGTGCTCAATCTTGTCTGACAATGTTTCGGTTCCACGTAAAATTGCGGCGACAGGATTGTTTAGTTCATGAGCGACGCCTGCAACAAGCTGACCGAGCATGGCCATTTTTTCCCGCTCGATTAATTGCTGATGAGCTGACTCAAGTGATTCGAGCGTTTTTTGTAGTTGCAATTTAGTGTTAATACTGCGTTGTAAGCGGCGGTTAAAATGGCGGAGCAACAAGTTAGTAAATAGGGGCAATAGCCGAGTATCCGAATGCATGACTTTTGCAAACACATCTCGGTCTAGTTTAATCACATCGGTTTTAGTCAGGGTGACGGCAGTAGAAAAAGATTTCTCACCAGTCACAAAAGACATACCACCGACAATGTTGCCTTTTTTGTGGCGAACCACTTCTCTTTGTTGCCCTAAATCATCTTTTTTATACAGGGCCACTTCACCTTCAGTGATGAACCAAAGAAAGCGGTTCTCTTCTCCCTCTTTGGTAAGAAAGTGATTAGTGGAGTATGTACGGCAGGCGCGAGTTTCATCTTCATTTTCAAAAAATTGGTGTAAAGCACCAATTACTTGTTCAGCCAGTTCTGTATCAGAAAGCTTGTGGTAATCGGAGATAAAACCATCTCGATAACTGCGCATTTTATTATCGATGTGCGCGCGTAAGATGCGCTGTTGATCAAGTATTGTGCTGTAGTTGAGAATGTTGTCTTTATCGTGATCTAAGATGTAGGTCGTGAGCTCTTTTTGGACGGTTTTATAGAGCACGTTATTTTGTAGTGGCTTAGTGAGGCAGTGATCTAATCGCCCCTCATTGACGGCGGTGAGAATGGCTTGAATATCTTGTCCGCAGCTTATCAGCACTTTCCGCGCTGAACGCGTGTGGATTGATTTATCGAGTTGAGTCAAAAAATCCGCACCATCAAACTGCTCATGGTGACTGGCAATGACCAATGCAATCGTTTGTTGCTGCTCGTGCAAATATTCTAGGGCTTGCTCAGCTTCATCTATGGTGTCCGCTGTATGAAGATCAAATTTAGCGGCGAACGGAGCTAACTCAGCTCGCAACTGTTCTGTGCTGATTGGGTTATTGTCTAAACAAAGTAGTGCGTAATGGTTCACACAAGCCTCTACTGTCATCGCTGTTTTGACTACTGTAGCAAGTATTACGCAGTGGGTTTGAGAGCTAGGTTTTAGAATTTCTCATCACATCTTAGCAATACTCTGACCTAACTCCATGTTTTGGTTTTCAATTGTTTACGGTAGACTGGGTAAAATCTTCAGGAATGGAACGCTATGAAACAGTTAAAAATCATTGGTGCGGTTGGTGGTGCTATCGTCTTAGCAGCATGTTGGCCGTTGGCTGTCGGGCAAATCGGTGAAAAGGTGATCACTAACGGTATTGCAAATATCTCTTCAGGTTCAATCGAGGCGGACATTGTCAGTTATAAGCGCGGTTACCTTTCATCAACCGTGCAAACCCGCTATCAGATTGCAGATAAAACGCTCAAACAACAGTTTGTTGCCGATGGTTTACCGACCCAAGTTTTAGTCAATAGCGAGGTTAAGCATGGCCTGTTGAGTTTAACAGCAACATCCGTTATAGCTGATCAAGAAAATCTACCATTGACGATGACCAGTATCACGCAGTTGAATGGCAATACTCAATACACTGTGGCGCTAGACAGTTGGCACTACCAAAGTGAAGATGGCGAGATGACGTTTTCGACAACGCCCGCCACATTGAAAGGTGATATTTCGGTGCTAGGTGAAATCACTTATCAACTCAATGTTCCTTCTGTTGAGTTGGATTTTACCAGTGGTGAAAAAATGATGCTTTCACAGCTAACTGGTCAAGGTATAGGTAAACAAGATAAAGGCTTCTGGCTAGGACAACAGTCATTGGCGTTAGCAAAAATTAATCTTGTCGATGGCCTAGGTGAAAATACGCTGAGTATGGACAACATGCGTTATTCCTTTGATTCGGTATTAAAAGGAGAGCCTTCTCGTTTTGATAGTAATCACTTGATTGAGATGGATAAATTAACTTATAGCGAAGGCGAGGTGAAGGACCTCAATCTTTATTTTACCTTGGGTGATTTAGATGGTGACGCTTTTGAGAAGCTTTCAACGCTTTACCAAAACAGCCCAGAACTTTCTGATGAGGACATTCAGCAAGCACTACCTTATGTGCAATCATTATTCGAGAAAGGTTTTTATCTATCGATGAATAAAATGGCGCTAAAAGTTGGCCAAGGTGAGTTTGAATCAAACTGGAAGATAGCGGTTCCTGAAGGGACAAATAATGTGGTGCAAGATCCGAGTACCATTTTACCAGCCTTAACCGGCCACATTGATACCTTCATTTCTGACCAGCTGGTTGAAGATTTTCCTTTTATCCAGCAAGGTATTGATGAGCTTGTTGTGATGGAAATTATGCAGCAAACCGATCAAGGATATCGACTCCAAGCTGAACTGAAAGAGGGCAACTTGGAATTTGAAAATGGCAACCAAATGCCGCTATTGACACTATTACTTCCGGCATTGATGCGATAGCGAACGGCGCTCAAGCAAACGATTTCGCGAGTTTTAGCAATCAGTAAGAGAAAAGAGCCGATAGAAGCTCTTTTCTCGCTTTTTATCCACATCAAAAAGTGGTATTAATCACATTAATTGTCGATAGCAGGAGCAAGGAACTCATGGAATCAAATCAAGCGGGCCCAGTCTATAATTTCAGCGCAGGCCCAGCAGCCTTACCTAAAGCCGTGATGGAAAAAGCGCAAGCCGAGTTTATTAACTGGAACGAGCTTGGCACGTCCGTTATGGAAATTAGTCATCGCAGTAAACCTTTTATTCATGTTGCTCAAGAAGCGGAGCAAGATCTGCGAGATTTGCTTAATATCCCGAGTAATTACAAAGTATTATTTTGTCAGGGTGGAGCGCGCGCTCAGTTTGCGGCGGTGCCTTTAAATTTATTAGGCGATGCGACTAAAGCGACCTATATTGATGCGGGTTACTGGGCTGAAAGTGCGGTCAAAGAAGCGAAGAAATATTGTGAAATCGATGTTTTCAACGCCAAAGTGACCAAAGAGGGCAAAACAGCGGTATTACCAGCCAGCGAATGGAAAATCGATCCTGAGTCGGCTTACGTGCATTTTTGTCCGAATGAAACGATAGATGGTATTGAGATTAATGATTTACCAGATACAGACAAACCGATTGTAGCTGATATGTCATCTACGATTTTGTCGCGCCAAATAGACGTCTCAAAGTACGGGGTCATTTATGCGGGAGCGCAGAAAAACATTGGGCCAGCGGGGATCTGTATTGCGATTGTTCGTGATGATTTGCTTGATTTAGCCAGTGATGTGCTACCGACTATATTGAATTATAAAGTGCAAGCTGAACAAGATTCTATGTTCAACACGCCGCCTACGTTTGCGTGGTATTTGTCGGGTCTCGTGTTCAAGTGGCTAAAAGGGCAGGGTGGTGTCGCGGCGATTGAGAAAATCAACCGCGAGAAAGCAGCGCTGCTTTATAACGCAATTGATGAGTCACCTTTCTATCGCAATACCATTCACCCAGACAACCGTTCACTGATGAATGTGCCTTTCCAATTAGTGAAACCAGAGTTGGATAGTACGTTTTTAGAGTTGGCTGAAGCACGTGGTTTAGTCTCGCTGCAAGGTCACCGAGTCGCGGGTGGTATGCGTGCCTCGATTTACAATGCGATGACACTGGAAGGCGTTCAAGCCTTAGTTGATTTTATGCAAGAGTTTGAACAGCAGTACGCCTAACGTTTTTTATGGTATCAAAAATGATATAACATAAAATACGACCTTAAAAAACAAAGCCCACTAAGTGGGCTTTGTCATTAATTGGCTAGATTGAAGAGCATTACAATTTGTCAGTTAACTCAATTGCTTGGCCAATGTAGTTGGCTGGTGTCATCTCTTTCAAGCGTGCTTTTTCAGCTTCAGGTAGCGCAAGGCCATCAATAAAGTGGCGCATTGCTTCACCATCGACTCGCTTACCGCGCGTGAGTTCTTTCAATTTTTCGTACGGTTTTTCGATGCCGTAGCGGCGCATAACCGTCTGCACTGGTTCAGCAAGGACTTCCCAGTTTTTATCGAGCTCAGCAAGCAGCGCATCACGGTTCACTTCCAGTTTACTGATCCCTTTTAGCGTTGAAGTGTAGGCGATGATCGCATAACCAACACCCACACCAAGGTTACGCAGCACGGTTGAATCTGTTAAGTCACGTTGCCAGCGAGAGATAGGCAGCTTTTGTGCTAGGTGATTGAACACGGCATTAGCAAGGCCTAGGTTGCCTTCTGAGTTTTCAAAATCGATCGGGTTGACTTTATGTGGCATTGTCGATGAACCAATTTCACCCGCAATGGTTCTTTGTCTGAAGTGGCCCAAAGCGATATAGCCCCAAATGTCACGATCGAAGTCGATCAGAATAGTATTGAAGCGGGCAACGGCATCAAATAGCTCTGCGATGTAATCATGTGGCTCAATTTGTGTGGTATAAGGGTTCCACGCCACACCTAGCGATTCAGTGATAAACTCTTCGCTAAAGGTATGCCAGTCGAGTTCTGGATAGGCTGAAAGGTGAGCGTTGTAGTTACCTACTGCGCCGTTTACTTTTGCGAGAATCTCGATATTGGCAATCTGCTTATATTGGCGTTCCATACGGTACGCTACGTTAGCCATCTCTTTACCCATAGTACTTGGTGATGCTGGCTGTCCGTGGGTACGAGACAATAACGGAATATCGCGATACTCTTCTGCTAAGTGACGAATCGCATCAATAATGTTGCGCATTTCAGGAAGAAGCACGGTATCGCGCGCTTCTTTGAGCATTAGCGCGTGAGATGTGTTGTTGATGTCTTCTGAAGTACAAGCAAAGTGAATGAATTCATTAACGGCGTGCAGCTCAGGAACACCCGCTACTTTTTCTTTTAAGAAATACTCTACAGCCTTAACATCATGGTTCGTTGTGCGTTCAATTTCTTTAATACGAGCGGCATCTTCTTCGCTAAAATTGTCTGCTATCGCATTAAGAAATTGATTGGCTTCATCACTGAATGCTGGAACTTCGGCAATTCCAGCAGTGGCTGAAAGCTTCTGTAACCAACGAATTTCAACAATGGTCCGATACTTGAGGAGACCAAACTCACTAAAGATACTGCGTAACGCAATCGTTTTACTTCCGTAGCGGCCGTCTACCGGTGAAACAGCAGTCAAGGCTGACAGTTCCATGTTTTTCTCCTGAATTTTGAGGTTAAGTGTGAGAGTGAATTCTTTGCGTCAATATTAGACTCGAGCTAATAAAATCTGAGCTTGTTCGATCATTTTCTTACGACCGAAGATCAGATGGCGACGCTTTCCTCCAACCTGACGCCACAAGACAGCGCAACGAATTCCTGAAAGGAGTAAGGCGCGCACTTTGTGCTGGGTTGAAGTTTGTTGAAGTATGGTAGGGGTTCCAGTGACTTGGATTCTCGGGCCAATAGGGCTGATAACATCCAAGTAGATACTGGCAAGGTTGCTGATCATCTGATCATCAAGCAAGTCAAAATGGTTGACTTGACGTTCAATCGTTTGAATACGATCGCCCAGCTGTGACATCGCATCACGACGAGCGCTTAATTTACGCTCTAATGCCATCAGGCTAATGATATAGCGAGTGATTTCACTCCCTGATGGCGTGCTATCAATACCTTTCACCAAACATTCGAGGCCAATTTTTAAGTTGGCCTCAGAGCCGAAGACATCAAGTGTATTGTTTGGATTAGTACTTAAGATAGCCGTTAGAGAAGTTTCAAACGCGTCTGAATCACAGTGACCATTTTTTGCTACGTGTTGCACTAAAGCGACAGCTTGGCAGATACCCGCAAAAGCGATGGTACGGTCATAAAGGGTGTTAGCCACGTTTATTACTCCTAAGTTGTTTAAATTCGCTGCTCAATAATTCCACCGCCAAGACACACATCGCCTTGATAGAAAACCGCGGATTGACCAGGCGTGACGGCCACTTGTGGCTCATCAAAAATTACTTTAATGTTTTCATCATCAATAGGGATGATGGTACACGCTATATCCGTTTGACGGTAACGCGTTTTTACCGTGCAGCTTAGCGTTGCTTGGATTGGTGTACGATCAACCCAGTGTAATTGGGAAGCGATCAAGCCATGAGATTTCAATAATGGGTGATCAGCGCCTTGGACTGCAATCAAAACGTTACGTTTAAGATCTTTATCAGCGACATACCATGGGTCTTCGTTACCGCCACCGCCTTTTTGGCCACCAATGTGTAACCCTTTGCGTTGACCTAAAGTGTGGTACATCAGGCCTTGATGTTCACCAATAACGAGACCTTCTGGTGTTTCAATTTTACCCGGTTGTGCTGGTAAATAGCGAGACAAGAAGTCGGTAAATTTGCGCTCGCCGATGAAACAGATACCGGTTGAATCTTTTTTCTTCGCCGTCACCAAACCTTGTTCTTCCGCAATGCGTCGAACTTCGGGTTTTTCTAAATCACCCACAGGAAATAAGCTACGAGCCACTTGTTCATGGCTTAATGTATAGAGGAAGTAGCTTTGGTCTTTGTTGTTGTCCAAGCCGCGCAGCATTTGTGGTTTGTCATTACCTTCAGGGAAGGTGCGTCGAACATAGTGGCCCATGGCGATATAATCGGCATCTAACACTTCATCTGCAAACTCTAAAAAGGCTTTAAACTTGATTTCTTTGTTACAAAGAATGTCTGGGTTGGGAGTTCGCCCTGCTTTATATTCCTCAAGGAAATATTCAAATACGTTGTCCCAATATTCGGCGGCAAAATTAATGGTATGAAGAGGGATGTCTAACTTATCGCACACGGCTTGTGCATCGGCTAAATCTTCCGCCGCTGTACAATATTCCTCGTTATCATCTTCTTCCCAGTTCTTCATGAACAGGCCTTCGACTTGATAACCTTGCTCTTTGAGAAGATACGCCGAAACGGAGGAGTCAACACCACCGGACATGCCGACGATGACTTTCTTTTGGCTGTTTGCGCTGCGGTTGTCTGACATTACTTAATACCACTCAATTGACTTGGTCGCAGATTCTAGCAGAAAGATTTTCGTCGCGACAGATCCGAGACAGCAATCACACTTCTATCTGGTTTAATTGGCGTCGTATCTGTCAATGTCAGCAGAAATTAGTTTTAGAATTCTACAATGGCTTATGGCATAGTGCGTGCCATTTTAAAGCGTAATAAAAGGCCACAAAATGCAAGATGACAATCAGATTATGGATGACGCATTCCTCATCGAAACAGTAGAGAATCAACTCGCGGACGGAAATCCGTTAAAGGTCAAAGAAACCTTGATGCGCTTGATGATGACAGGTCACTCAAGGGAGGATGCCGTTGCCTCTATTGCTTGTGCGCTTGCAATTGAGATTTTTGATGTGATGAAAAACGAAGGGCAATTTGACCTAAAACGCTATTCAGAGCATTTAGATAGGTTACCTGATCTCAGCTTTATGGAAGGTGAATAAAAATAATCAAGAGCAAACGTTTGCTATAATTGCCTTAGTTGCCGCGCTAATGGGTGCGCGGTAGAATCGCGCATCTTTTTCTCCTCTACTCAGACTGACGTTATGAAATTTCCTGGCCAACGCAAATCAAAGCATTACTTTCCTGTTCATGCACGTGACCCACTTGTTATCCAAGCACAAGAAAATAAAAAAATGTCACGTACACATATTATTGGTATCGACCAGACCTTGGTGGATATAGAAGCGAAAGTAAATACTGACCTCATCGAAAAATATGAGCTTAGTAAAGGCCATTCGTTAGTGATTGACGATCAGAAGGCCGAAGCTTTGTACACTGAGCTCAAACAAAATGGTCTGATTACTAACGAATATGCTGGGGGAACGATTGGCAACACATTACACAATTATTCGGTGCTGGCAGATGATCGCTCAACGTTGTTAGGTGTGATGAGCCAAGATATAAAAATTGGTAGCTACGGTTATCGTTATTTATGTAATACATCAAGTCGGATGGATCTGAATTATTTACAAGCGGTCGATGGAGCGATTGGGCGCTGCTTTGCCTTGATCACAGAGGATGGAGAAAGAACCTTTGCTATTAGTGAAGGGCAAATGAACCAACTTCGCGCAGAAAGTGTTCCAGAAAAAATATTTAAAAGTGCTTCAGCCTTAGTACTGACTGCTTATTTAATTCGCTGCAAAACTGGTGATCCAATGCCAGAGGCAACAATGAGAGCGATTGAATATGCTAAGAAATATGATGTACCTGTTGTTTTAACCTTAGGTACTAAATTTGTTATTCAAGATGACCCTCAATTTTGGCAAAATTTTTTGCGTGATCATGTCACTGTTGTTGCCATGAATGAAGATGAAGCCGAAGCATTAACCGGGGAAAGTGATCCCCTTGCAGCGTCAAATAAAGCCTTAAACTGGGTTGATCTTGTATTATGCACCGCAGGCCCAGTCGGTTTATTTATGGCAGGATATACTGAAGATGCGGCGAAACGTGAAACATCGTTGCCACTATTACCTGGTTCTATTGCTGAATTCAATCGTTATGAATTTAGCCGCCCAGCATCAAAAATAAGTTGTGAAAATCCGATACGTGTTTATTCTCATATTTCACCGTATATGGGTGGACCTGAGAAAATTAAAAATACTAATGGTGCGGGAGATGCGGCGTTATCGGCATTGCTGCATGATATGGCAGCCAATAAATATCATAAAGAGAACGTCCCTAATTCGAGCAAGCATCAGAATAACTTTTTAACCTATTCATCCTTCTCGCAAGTTTGCAAATATTCCAACCGTGCCAGTTATGAGGTGCTAGCCCAGCATTCACCTCGTCTGTCACGTGGTTTACCTGAACGTGAAGACAGCTTAGAAGAAGCGTATTGGGAAAGATAAAAGATTAAAATAATAAAAAGGCTCCGTTAGGAGCCTTTTTATTTGCTAAAGAGTTATTAAATCTCGAATTCTTCTAGAGATTTACCTGCATCAAGTTGCTCTTGAATTGCAGAAGGTGTGCGACCTTGACCTGTCCATGTTTTTTCTTGGCCATTGGCATCAAGATATTTGTATTTTGCTGGACGAGGTGCGCGTTTGCCTTGAACTTTAACTTTGTTCTTAGTTTCACCAGAAAGTGCAGAAATTAATGCGCTTACATCAATACCGTCTTTGGCAATCTGTTCTGCAATCGCAGCCAGCTTCGCTTCTTGTTCTGCGCGAGCAGAGCGTTCTTCTTCTTCCGCTTCTCTGCGTTCTTGAACAACGATCGTTAATTTATCTAGTGCTTCTTCAAGCTGCTCTAGAGTGAGTTCACGGGAAAAAGCGCGTAGGCTACGAATATTAAGTAGAGTTTTTGTTAATTCAGACATGACTATTCCTATTTGATTTAATTTAGTCGACACAGCAATAATAAACTGCTGAATTGGTACTTACAATATTAGATTCAAATATTAATGAAAATTTTATAGATAAATAAAAATCAAAAAAATATGAACTTGTTAGTGATGAGCTAATTTCATACATAAGTAGTAGTATCAAGAAGATCATCAATGATTTTTAGATAGACTTATAATTAATGTTTTTTATTATAATCTTCGTGATATTCATTGCACCACATTATGAAAGAAGTCTCAATGTTTCTTAATGAATGTGACCAATAATTGATGCACTTTGATGACATGATCGGTTGCAATGCATTCGTTGTTAAGTACAATGTCATTTACCTAAAGCGAAGTAAGACATTTATCATTGTTAAAATGACTTAATAACGGTGGTTTATTGTACTTTCTTTGACGTAGAGGTGCGGTAAAAAATAGTAACTTCTGTTGGGGTAATGCCAATGAACAAAAGTGAAAGGTTTTATCGCCGAAGTAAGTATGCACATTAAAGCAGCTTGCTGGGGTTGTATTCGAATAGGAACAACACTGCCATAGTCTATTCTTTTTTTAAACTATGGAGCGCTACTGTAGGGTTGGGTGAAGTGTTCGCTTCCCTTTCGCTTAGTTCAACATGAATTACGTGGTTATCTTAGCTCGTAATTTGTCTGCAGTAGATCTCTAACCATTTACTTACTGGTTTTTGAAGATCATGAATTTAATCGATTTTGCATCATCTCCTCTGTCGCTGTTACCGCCTCTGGTAGCATTAAGTTTGGCTGTTCTTACACGCAGAGTACTTGTTTCATTAGGTGTCGGTATTGTACTAGGCGCGGTATTACTCGCGGATTATTCTTTTGGTAGTGCATTCAGTTATGTTGCTACTAAGGTATCAAGCGTCTTTGTTGCTGATGGCGGCATTAACACTTGGAATATGAGTATCGTCGGGTTTTTGCTTTTATTAGGTATGATGACCGCGCTATTAACTTTGTCTGGCGGTACTCGTGCTTTTGCCGAATGGGCACAAGTCCGCGTAAAAAGTAAACGTGGCTCAAAACTGCTGGCGGCATTTTTGGGTGTGTTTATTTTCGTTGATGATTATTTTAACAGTTTAGCCGTAGGTTCTATTTCTCGCCCTGTGACTGACCGCTTTTATGTATCTCGCGCTAAACTTGCCTATATCCTTGATTCAACTGCAGCACCAATGTGCGTTGTGATGCCAGCTTCTAGTTGGGGCGCGTACATTATGACGATTATTGGCGGTATTCTCGTTTCTCACGGGATTACCGAATATTCGGCATTGGGCGCGTACATGCGTTTAGTACCAATGAATTTTTATGCCATTTTTGCATTACTGATGGTGTTTGCGGTGGTGTGGTTCCAATTAGATATTGGTCAAATGCGCCAGCATGAAATTAATGCCTCCCAAGGCCGTGGATTTGACGACGCAAATGAAAACGATAGCCAAGACGCACATGAGTTAAATGAAGAGCTTGATATCAAAGAGAGCGAACATGGCAAAGTGTTGGATCTGGTTCTGCCTATCGTATTACTCATCATTGCAACGGTTTCAGCCATGTTATTTACGGGTGGTCAATCTTTAGCCGCAGACGGTAAAGCATTTGATCTACTGGGTGCGTTTGAAAACACCAATGTCGGCGCTTCATTGATTTACGGCGGGCTAGTTGGCTTGGCGATGGCTCTGTTTACTGTGTTTAAGCAAAAGCTGCCAATGAATGACATCCGTAATACATTGTGGATCGGTGCTAAATCGATGTTTGGTGCGATTTTGATCCTGATTTTTGCGTGGACAATTGGCTCTGTTATTGGGGACATGAAAACCGGTGCGTACATGTCATCTTTGGTTCAAGGTAATATTGATCCGCATTGGCTACCGGTCATCTTATTCTTACTATCGGGCGTGATGGCGTTTTCAACCGGCACTTCTTGGGGAACGTTTGGCATCATGTTGCCCATTGCTGGAGATATGGCCGCGGCGACCGATATCGCTCTAATACTCCCTATGCTGAGCGCGGTGCTCGCTGGTTCCGTTTTTGGTGACCACTGTTCTCCTATTTCTGACACCACCATTTTATCGTCGACAGGCGCGCGTTGTAACCATATCGATCACGTTGCGACACAATTGCCGTATGCACTGGCTACGGCCTTGGTTTCGAGTGTCGGTTTTGTTGTTTTAGGAATGACAGCGTCAGTGCTGATCTCGTTGGCTTGTGCTTCTGTTGCATTTATCATTGTGTGCATGATTATGGCCGCTATGGCGAAATCAAAAATGACACATTGCGAGACGTTGTAGCCGTATTTTGGTTAAATAGAGTTGATAAAAGGGAAACGAAAGTTTCCCTTTTTTATTACTGGTGCACGACGGCGAAAAAAGATTTTAAAAAAGCAAAATTTTTAGTTGAAAAAGAACATCAGCTTGGTTAGTGTGGAGTCAAGACAGCAAACCAATAAGAGCTGATAAGTATGCGTAATTTTGTAATGAACATTCATCATCACCATCACCCTAAATAATCTTTCGGGGAGGTGTACGCATACCCGGGAGGCAGGAAACTCCCGGTGGTTAAGTCAAAGCATTTAGATTAAAACCCTCGGGAGAACGCAAATCTCCCGAGGGTTTTTTCATTTTGCTTTAACTCAATTCCAAATACATTCAATACATTGCACAGGGAAATTGTCATGCAAACACAACGCCTAAGAATTGCCATCCAGAAGAAAGGCCGCTTGAGCTCAGAGTGCCAAGACTTACTTAAAAAATGCGGCGTGAAATTCAATATCATGGGTGAGCGTCTTGTCGTTCACTCTCTCAATATGCCGATCGACCTACTGCTAGTGCGTGATGACGACATACCCGGGCTGGTGATGGACGGTGTGGTTGATCTCGGTTTCATTGGTGAGAATGAACTGGAAGAGGTGCGTTTAGAACGCTTGTCGCAAAATAAGAAAAGTGAGTTTGTTTCACTGCGCCGTCTTGATTTTGGTGGTTGCCGCTTATCCATCGCGATCAATAAAGATCAGCAATACAACGGTCCTCAAGATTTGGCGGGTAAACGCATCGCCACAACTTATCCGCAGCTACTCAAAGCGTACATGGATGAAAAGGGCATTGATTTTAGCACTTGTGTGCTCACAGGTTCTGTTGAGGTTGCGCCACGAGCTGGCCTAGCTGATGCGATTGCTGACCTTGTTTCTACCGGCGCAACATTAGAAGCGAATGGCCTCAAAGAGGCTGAAGTTATCTTCCAATCCAAAGCAACACTCATTCAGCGTCAAGGTGAATTCAGTGAAGATAAGCAAGCATTGATTGCTCGTTTATTGACGCGTATGCAAGGCGTGATTCAAGCCAAAGAGTCCAAATACATCATGCTGCATGCCCCGGTTGATCAATTAGAAGCGATTAAAGACTTACTTCCGGGAGCGGAAGACCCAACAGTGCTGCCTTTATCGGCGGAGAAAAATCGTGTTGCAGTACATGTGGTCAGTACCGAGAACCTATTTTGGGAAACCATGGAGCGCCTAAAAGCATTAGGGGCGAGTTCTATTTTGGTTTTACCTATCGATAAAATGATGGAGTAACGGCGATGAGAACTGTCGTTTGGCAATCGTTGAGTGAAACTCAGCAAGATTCAATTTTAGAACGCCCGGCCATTACTGAAGGAGCCAATGTCACTGCTGCCGTGAGCGCCGTGATTGCGCAGGTGAAAGCGCAAGGTGACCAAGCTTTAATTGAGTTAACTGAAAAATTTGACCGCGTGAAACCGGATTCAATTCGCGTTTCAAGTGGTGAGATTGATGCGGCGTGCGAGCGTCTTTCTGACAAGATGAAACAAGCGCTTCAACAAGCTTATGAGAACATTACTAAGTTCCATAAAGCACAAAAGCTGCAACCGATCAAAGTGGAAACGCAGCCGGGAGTGGTGTGTGAACAAGTCACGCGTCCAATTAATACGGTGGGCTTGTACATTCCCGGAGGCAGTGCGCCTTTACCTTCTACCGTATTAATGTTGGGTGTTCCTGCACAAATTGCAGGGTGTCGTAAAGTGGTGCTCTGCTCACCGCCACCGATTGCGGACGAAATCCTCTACGTGGCCAAGCTGTGTAACATTGATGAGGTGTACAACATTGGTGGTGGTCAAGCGATTGCAGCAATGGCTTATGGGACTAAATCCGTTGCTAAAGTAGACAAAATCTTCGGCCCCGGTAATGCCTACGTGACAGAAGCAAAACGTCAAGTGAGCAATGATTTTCGCGGTGCAGCGATTGATATGCCAGCGGGTCCTTCGGAAGTGTTGGTGATTGCTGATGATACGGCTGATGCCGATTTTATCGCGGCAGATCTGCTTAGCCAAGCTGAGCACGGACCTGATTCACAAGTTGTGTTAGTGACCCCTTCAGCGGTGATTGCCGATCAAGTAACAGATGCAGTGCAAAAGCAGCTAAAAAGCTTATCTCGCGCCGCCATTGCAGAAAAAGCCTTGGCTTCTAGTTTGATTATCATCGCTGAGTCTTTGACCCAAGCGGTTTCTATCTCGAACTACTACGGTCCTGAGCACTTAATTGTGCAAACGCGGAACCCTCGTGAGCTGTTGCCGTTACTTGATAACGCTGGCTCAATTTTCTTAGGTGAGTGGTCACCAGAATCAGCCGGTGACTACGCTTCGGGTACCAACCACGTTTTGCCAACATACGGTTACACGCGTACTTATTCTAGCCTTGGTTTAGCTGATTTTAGTAAGCGCATGACGGTGCAAGAACTCAGCGCAGAGGGCTTACAAGGGTTAGCGCCAACCGTGATCACAATGGCAGAAGCTGAAGGATTGGATGCACACAAACGTGCGGTCACCATTCGAGTCGAAAAATTGCAAAAGGCGAAAAAATAATGGAAAAACTGGCTCGTAAGCAAATTCAAGCACTGAAACCTTACTTATCGGCTCGCCGTATTGGCGGCAGTGGTGATGTGTGGCTCAATGCCAACGAATCGCCATTCAATAATGAGTACAAAACCGATTTTGTACGTTTGAACCGTTACAGTGATTGCCAACCCAAAGCTATGATCGATGCGTATGCGGCTTATGCCAAGGTACAGCCAGAGCAGGTGTTGACCTCACGCGGTGCTGATGAAGGGATTGAACTTTTGATCCGCGCATTTTGTGAGCCCAATCAAGACGCTATTTTATACTGTCCGCCGACTTATGGTATGTACGCGATTAGCGCTGAAACGTTCGGTGTCGAGCGTAAAGTTGTGCCATTAACAGCGGATTGGCAGCTCGATCTGTCAGCCATTCGTGCCAATTTAGACAGCGTGAAGTTGATCTTCGTTTGTAGTCCTAATAATCCAACCGGCAATTTGGTTAAGCGCCAAGATATTATTGCTTTGCTGGAAATGACTAAAGACCGCGCTATTGTCGTGATGGATGAAGCCTACATTGATTTCTGTCCAGAAGCCTCAACCGTTGATTTATTAGCGCAATACCCGAATTTGGCGATTTTACGCACCTTATCTAAAGCGTTTGCGCTTGCCGGTTTGCGCTGCGGTTTTACCTTGGCCAATAAAGAGCTGATTGATGTGCTGCAGAAGGTAATTGCACCTTATCCCGTGCCAATTCCGGTAGCAGACATTGCCGTGCAAGCGTTATCGGAAGCTGGGCTGGCTCGTACCAAATTCCAAGTGTTGGATCTCAATGCAAACCGTGCTTACTTACAAGCAGGGTTGTATATGGTGCCCAATTTAACTGTGTTTGAAGGGTGGGGAAACTACCTATTAGTGAAATTTCCCGATGGCGATGCATTGTTTAAAGCCGCTTGGGATCACGGCATCATTTTACGCAATTCTCCGATTGAAAATTGTGTGAGGATCAGTATCGGTAATCGCGAAGAGTGTGAAAAAACACTCGCTTTTATTCGCAATTATTATCAGTAATCGAGCACCATAAATAGCCCAAAATGAATAAAGAGCCAGTCGTTTAAGTAACGTTACTGGCCAATAGAAAAGGATATTCCAGTGAGCAAACAGCAAAAAATTCTCTTTATTGATCGTGACGGCACCTTAATTGTTGAGCCTCCGGTCGATTTCCAAGTTGATCGTTTAGACAAACTGAAACTAGAGCCGTATGTGATCCCAAGCCTACTGGCTTTGCAGGCTGCGGGTTATCGGCTGGTAATGGTCACCAACCAAGATGGACTGGGGACGGATAGCTATCCTCAAGCCGATTTCGATGCCCCTCATGCGATGATGA
The DNA here is from genome assembly GCF_963875615.1 of Vibrio sp. V09_P4A23P171. Lineage (NCBI taxonomy): Bacteria > Pseudomonadati > Pseudomonadota > Gammaproteobacteria > Vibrionales > Vibrionaceae > Vibrio > Vibrio sp. V09_P4A23P171. The sequence continues at coordinate 47,345 of NZ_CAWNMR010000022.1, read as the reverse complement.
TGGATATTTTTCAGTCCCAAGGAGTGCTCTTTGATGATGTGTTGATTTGCCCGCACTTTGAAAAAGATAATTGCTCTTGCCGCAAACCCAAACTGGGGATGGTTAAAGAGTATCTGCAAGGAGGCAAAGTCGATTTTCAGCAATCAGTGGTGATTGGCGATCGAATGACCGACCTGCAACTGGCTGAAAATATGGCGATCCGTGGCATTCAGTATCATCCGAAAAGTATGGGATGGCGTGAAATAGTTAAAGACTTGACCGTGAAAGCGCGCAGCGCCGAAGTGGTGAGAACCACTAAAGAGACCGACATTAAAGTTGCGGTCAATTTGGATGAAGCGGGCGGCAATCAAATTGCTACTGGGTTAGGTTTTTTTGACCACATGCTTGACCAAATCGCAACCCATGGCGGTTTTCAATTGAAGTTGAGCGTTAATGGGGATCTGCACATTGATGATCACCACACCATTGAAGATACCGCATTAGCACTCGGGCAAGCCTTAAAAGAGGCATTAGGCGATAAGCGTGGTATTGGTCGTTTTGGTTTTTCGTTGCCGATGGATGAGTGTTTAGCACAATGTGCGCTCGATCTCTCGGGTCGCCCTTATCTGAAATTTGAGGCCACCTTTACACGTGAGCAAGTGGGCGATCTCTCCACTGAAATGGTATATCACTTCTTCCGTTCATTAACCGATACTTTGGCCTGTACGCTACACCTCTCATCCAGTGGCGAGAATGATCACCATATTATTGAAAGTCTCTTTAAGGCTTTTGGCCGCACATTGCGCCAAGCCATTAAAGTGGAAGGCAATGAACTACCTAGCAGCAAAGGAGTACTGTAATGTCGTCAGTCCGCGAAGCGATGAGTGATCACAGCAGCCAGCCGCAAAAGGTCGTCATCATTGATACAGGCTGCGCTAATGTGTCTTCCGTGAAATTTGCCATCGAACGCTTGGGGTACCCAGTCACTATTTCAAAAGATCCTGATGTGGTGTTGACGGCAGATAAGCTGTTTTTACCCGGTGTCGGTACGGCAAGTGAGGCGATGAAAAATCTGCAACAGCGCGATTTAATCACCTTGGTGAAACAGGTTGAAAAGCCACTGCTCGGCATCTGCTTAGGCATGCAACTGTTAGGTCAGCTGTCAGAAGAAAAAGGACAGCAAGCTAGCGATCAAGCTAATGGCATTGTTGATAATGATATTGTGGAATGCTTGAGATTATGTGACGGCGAGGTTCGCCTGATGGATACAGGCGATTTACCACTGCCACATATGGGTTGGAATACGGTCAATGCCGAAAGAGGCCATCCTCTGTTTAAAGGCATTGAGCAGGGTGAATATTTCTATTTTGTCCATAGCTACGCCATGCCCGTCGGTGAATACACGATTGCCGAATGTGAATACGGTAAGCCTTTCACCGCGGCGCTGCAAAGCGGTAATTACTATGGTGTCCAATTTCACCCAGAGCGCTCATCCAAAGCTGGCTCAGCACTGATCAAGAACTTCTTGGAATTATAAAAGGGAATTAGCAATGATTATTCCAGCATTAGATTTAATTGATGGCCAAGTGGTTCGCTTATTTCAAGGCGATTATGGTCAAGTTACCGAATACAAAGTGGACCCTGCAGAGCAGTTTCGCCTCTATCATCAGGCTGGAGCTAACTGGTTGCACCTTGTCGATTTAACGGGTGCAAAAGATACCTCAGCCCGACAGCTTGATCTGATTGCCAAACTGCTTGCCAGTACCCCTGCCAATATTCAAATTGGTGGCGGTGTGCGTAGTGAGCAAGATGTGGTGGATTTATTAAATGCGGGTGCGCAGCGCGTGGTTGTCGGTTCTACGGCCGTAAAACAGCCTGAATTAGTCAAAGGATGGATGGAAAAGTATGGCGCAGAAAAAATTGTGCTAGCGCTCGACATCAACATTGATCAAGACGGCACACGTAAAGTGGCCATTTCAGGTTGGCAAGAAGATTCAGGTGTAACGATAGAAGCCTTGATTGATGATTACCTAACGGTCGGTTTGACACACGTATTGTGCACTGATATTTCCCGCGATGGCACACTAGCCGGTTCTAACGTTGAGTTGTATATCGATTTATGCAAACAGTACCCACAAGTACAGTTTCAATCCTCAGGTGGTATCGGTAGCTTAGCGGACATCAAAGCCTTAACAGGCAGTGGCGTCGCAGGCGTGATTGTCGGTCGAGCCTTATTAGATGGTAAGTTCACCGCTCAGGAGGCATTTGAATGTTGGCAAAACGCATAATTCCTTGTTTGGATGTTCGCGATGGACAAGTCGTGAAAGGGGTGCAGTTTCGCAATCACGAAATCATTGGTGATATCGTACCGCTTGCAAAACGCTACGCCGAAGAGGGTGCGGATGAGTTGGTGTTTTACGACATTACCGCGTCGAGTGATGGCCGAGTGGTGGATAAAAGTTGGGTTGCGCGTGTCGCGGCAGTGATTGATATTCCATTTTGCGTCGCGGGCGGTATTAAATCTGCCGAAGATGCTGCGCGAATTTTAGAATTTGGTGCAGATAAAGTCTCCATTAACTCTCCAGCGCTCGCTAACCCACAGTTGATTACTGACTTGGCGGATAAATTTGGCGTGCAATGTATTGTGGTCGGCATTGACTCTTACTTCGATCAAGAAACGGGTCAGTATCAGGTCTATCAATTTACTGGCGATGAGACGCGCACTAAAGCAACGCAGTGGCAAACTTGCGATTGGGTACAAGAGGTACAAAAACGTGGTGCGGGTGAAATCGTATTGAATATGATGAACCAAGACGGCGTGCGCAATGGTTATGATCTACAGCAACTCCAGAAGGTACGTGCTGTGTGTCGCGTGCCACTTATCGCTTCTGGCGGGGCGGGAACGATGGAGCACTTTGCGCAAGCTTACCAACAAGCTCATGTCGATGGTGCGTTGGCGGCATCGGTTTTTCACAAGCAGATCATCAATATCGGCGAATTAAAACAATATTTACAAGCAGAAGGTGTAGAGGTAAGACGATGAGTTTTCAAGTATCGAGTGCGGTTGCACTTTCTGAGCGTATTGATTGGAACAAAGTTGATGGCCTTGTTCCGGCGATAGTGCAAGATTTTCAATCAAGTCAAGTGCTTATGATGGGTTACATGAACCAAGATGCGTTGCAAAAAACCGCGCAAACAGGCCAAGTGACGTTCTTTTCTCGCAGCAAACAGCGGCTTTGGACCAAAGGAGAGACCTCTGGTCATGTGTTACAGTTAAAAAACATGGCGCTCGATTGTGATAACGACACTTTATTGGTCAAAGTGAATCCCATTGGGCCAACGTGCCATACTGGAACCACAACCTGTTGGGATAACGATGCACAAGAAGAGTCTCAAATGGTGTGGCTTCATCAGCTTGAGCAGCTATTGGCTGCCCGCAAGAGTGCCGACCCTGATTCCTCTTACACCGCTAGCCTTTATGCCCGTGGAACAAAGCGTATTTCGCAGAAAGTGGGCGAAGAGGGCGTTGAAGTTGCACTTGCGGCGACGTCGGGCGATAAGGCGGAGTTAGTGTGTGAGTCTGCTGATTTGATTTATCACTTATTGGTGCTATTGCAAGACCAAGGATTAGCGTTGAGTGATGTGATTGATAAGCTTAAAGAACGCCATAAATAAACACAGTGAAGCCTCTTAAATAAAGAGGCTTCCGTTTTTTGAGAGCGGTGTTAGAGGGTAATTTCTTTCCACTCACCGGGTTGTAGATCGCCTAAAACAATGTCGCCCATCGCGTAGCGCACTAAGCGCAGTGTTGGAAAGCCAATATGCGCTGTCATACGTCGTACTTGCCGGTTTTTACCTTCAGTAATGGTAATCGCAAGCCATGTGGTTGGGATTTGTGCGCGAAAACGAACCGGTGGATTACGTTCCCACAAGGTAGGCGGTTGCAAAATCTCAACCTTGGCAGGCAGCGTCATGCCATCTTTTAGCTCTACACCTTGGCGCAATTTATCTAAATCGTTTTGAGCGGGTTCTCCTTCTACTTGAACCCAATACGTTTTTGGTAATTTTGACTGCGGCTGCGTTAGTCTTGCTTGCAAGATGCCGTCATTGGTGAGCACCATCAAACCTTCGCTATCTCTGTCCAAGCGACCTGCGGCATACACCTCTTTTACGGGAATAAAATCAGCGAGAGTTTTGCGCCCATCACCATCGGTAAACTGGCTTAGCGTATCAAAAGGCTTATTAAAGATGATGACTTTTCGATCAGCAAGTGATACTCGTTTTTTTACCTCTTCTGCAGATGAGGAGGAGCGGGCGGTTGAGCGCTGATGTGGATCGCGCCGTTTAAAATGAGAAGAGCCAGAGGGTTTTGATACTGATGAAGAATCACGACGCAAGCGGGATGACATGTTAACTACCTTGCAAAAATGTAAATGAAGTGTGTTTGAAAGTTTTCTGAACTTTGGATTTAAGCTATGATTTGCGCGCCCAGAAACAGGATTGACGCACAAGATAATAGACTATTATCCTAGTTTTGTTTAATTATACTCAACCCATGCTATTTGGATTCAGTATCAATAAAGGGTTTGGGTGTATACGTATTTTCACTCAATGACTAAAATCGGATAACGCTCAACGACATTCGATTCAGTTTTTGAAAGAGTGACGCTATCGTGTTCAAGTCGCGAGGATGCTAACCCACTTGACACGGACAATCACACAGCGCTGTTTCATCCAATGGTGCTGCTAGAACAAATAGGGAAATTTTTCATGCCTACAGAAAAACCTACAATTATTTATACCATCACAGACGAAGCACCAGCACTGGCCACTTATTCTTTATTGCCGATTATCCAATCCTTTACCGCCTCGTCAGGCATTAGCGTTGAAACCCGCGATATTTCACTGGCTGCGCGTATCCTTGCCAGCTTCCCTGAACATTTAAAAGAAAATCAACGTGTAAGTGATGCGCTTGCCGAATTAGGTGAACTGGCGACCAAACCAGAAGCGAATATTATTAAACTGCCTAACGTTTCTGCATCGGTCCCACAATTGAAAGCCGCGATTAAAGAGTTGCAGGAAAAAGGTTACGACCTACCAAATTATCCTGAAGAACCAAGTGCCTACGAAGAAGAAGCGATTAAAGCGACTTACGATAAAATCAAAGGTAGTGCGGTTAACCCTGTGTTGCGTGAAGGAAACTCCGATCGCCGCGCACCATTATCAGTCAAGAATTATGCGAAGAAAAACCCACATTCAATGGGCGCATGGTCACCGCAATCCCGTTCACATGTTGCCAGCATGCAAGACAAAGATTTCTATGGAACAGAAAAGTCAGTCACCATTGAAGGTGACACTAAGGTCAAAATTGAGTTTGTCGGCCATGATGGCTCGACTAAAGTCTTAAAGAAAGAGTTTGCGCTGCTTGATAAAGAAATTATCGATGCTTCAGTCTTAAGCAAAAAAGCGCTAGTTGAGTTTTTCGAGCAACAAATCGCAGCAGCGAAACAGCAAGATGTGCTGCTTTCCTTGCACATGAAGGCAACCATGATGAAAGTGTCTGACCCAGTCATTTTCGGCCATGCCGTTAAAGTGTACTACAAGGACGTATTTGCGAAGTATGGCGCGTTGTTTGATTCATTAGGTGTTGATGTCAACAATGGCCTAGGCGATGTTTACGCGAAAATACAAGCATTGCCACAAGCACAGAAAGAAGAAATTGAAGCCGCGATTCAAGCGGTTTATAACACGCAGCCACCGCTTGCTATGGTCGATTCTGACCGAGGTATTACTAACCTACATGTCCCAAGCGATATCATTGTTGATGCGTCAATGCCAGCAATGCTGCGCGCTTCTGGTCAAATGTGGGGGCCAGATGGCAAGCAACAAGACACCAAAGCACTGATCCCCGATCGCTGCTACGCTGGCGTTTATCAAGCGGTGATTGATTTTTGTAAAAAGCACGGCGCATTTGATCCCACCACGATGGGCAGTGTGCCAAACGTGGGCCTTATGGCGCAAAAAGCTGAAGAATATGGATCGCACGATAAAACCTTTATCCTCGATGCAGCGGGTTCGGTACGTGTTGTGGATACCTCCGGCAAAGTATTGCTAGAGCAAGCTGTTGAAGCTGGTGATATTTTCCGCATGTGCCAAGTGAAAGATGCACCGATCCAAGACTGGGTGAAACTGGCCGTGACTCGCGCCAGAGCTACTGGCGTTCCTGCGATTTTCTGGTTAGACGATCAGCGCGCGCATGACCGTGAATTGATCAAAAAAGTCAACGTCTACCTTGCTGATCATGATACGGCTGGCTTAGATATTCAGATCCTATCACCCGTTGAAGCGACTCTGTTCACACTTGAGCGTCTCAAAGCGGGTAAAGATACCATCTCAGTTACGGGTAACGTACTGCGTGATTACCTCACGGATCTATTCCCCATTCTTGAGCTCGGTACTTCGGCTAAAATGTTGTCGATTGTTCCCTTGATGAATGGCGGTGGCTTGTTTGAAACAGGTGCTGGTGGCTCTGCGCCAAAACACGTTCAGCAGGTTGAGAAAGAAAACCACTTGCGTTGGGATTCGTTAGGCGAATTTTTGGCGCTGGCGGCGTCTTTGGAACATTTGAGTGTTGTCACTGGAAATGCGAAAGCGAAAGTACTAGCCGATGCGCTTGATAAAGCCACAGGTAAGTTCCTTGATCTCAATAAATCACCATCGCGCAGAGTTGGTGAGCTTGATAACCGTGGCAGTCACTACTATCTTGCAACCTATTGGGCTGAGGCCTTAGCAGAGCAGACGGCGGATGCTGATTTAGCGGCGGAATTCGCACCGATTGCGAAGCAGCTACAAGAAAATGAACAGGTTATCGTCTCTGAGCTGAATCAGGCACAAGGTACTCCGGGTGATTTGGGTGGTTACTATGCGCCAGTGTTTGAAAAAGCATCAGCACTAATGCGTCCAAGCCAAACCTTGAACGCGATCATTGGCGCTTAACCTTCAGTTATTCACCTCTAAGCAATAAAAAAACCCGCCAGTTCGGCGGGTTTTTCATCAAATACACGTTTGGCAGCGATTATTTTGCAAGTTGACCTTCGATTGGAACAACAGCGCTAGCGTGATAACCTTTCGGCCCCTGTTCAATCTCGTAGGAAACTTGTTGGCCCGCTTTGAGTGTGCGGTAGCCTTCCATTTGAATGGTTGAATAGTGAGCAAAAATATCGGTATCCTCACCTTCTGGACAAATAAACCCAAATCCTTTGGCGTTGTTAAACCATTTTACTGTACCTGTAGCCATGCTTTACATCCCTCATTGCATTTTAGTTACTGATGTTGTTATCGAGAAACTTATCCTAAAAACGTTACCCGAATGTGAATATCAATTCAGCCGCTGCCAAATTTTTAGTCACTAATTGACCAATGTAGTCAATGATTCGGCACAGTCAATAGGCAAAAGGTATGATACTCGACATATTTGCAAATAAATCACTTTTCAGGTTTACATTGTTGTAACGATTAAATAGGGCGTTAAGAATGAAATAGTTAAAGAAAGCAGTTGCTTTTGTTTTCTTTTTAATCAACTACGCCGTTGATAGTTCGGAATAGCAATGTTTTATTTGCAGCGATACAATTGCTGCATTAGTCTCTAAGTAAGGGTTGTTTTTCAACTGTGTCGGTAGCACTAATAACATTAATAGATTCCAACGACACAATGGTTACTGAGAGGCACACGGTTCCACTAGGTAGAGAAGCACTCTAAATACGGTCATCATGAGTAAACATTTTGAATGGGTGACTCCAGACTCAGATCTTCTGGAGAAAGAGAAGACAGCAATTAAACCACCAGCGATGTACAACGTAGTTCTCAATAACGATGACTACACGCCGATGGAGTTTGTGATTGAAATCCTTGAGCGATTTTTCTCGATGGATATCGACAAAGCAACACAGATAATGCTCAAGGTGCATTATGAAGGGAAAGCAATTTGTGGCACGTTCAGTGCCGAGATTGCAGAGACCAAAGTAGCTCAAGTTACTTTGTACTCAAGGGAAAATGAGCATCCACTGCTTTGTACTATGGAGCAAGCGTAGTCGCTTGCTGGAGCAACAAAGTGGTTCCTTAAGGAGGTACTTATGCTTAATAAAGAACTAGAGTCGAGTCTAAACGGCGCGTTCGCTCGAGCGCGAGACAAAAGACATGAATTCATGACCGTCGAGCACCTCCTACTTGCGTTATTAGAAAATGATGCAGCCAGAGAGGCCTTATTAGCCTGCCAAGCGGATTTGGATGCCTTACGCCAAGAGCTTGATATTTTTATTGATCAAACCACACCTCTTATTCCTGAAAGTGACGAAACACGTGAAACGCAACCTACATTGAGTTTTCAACGTGTGCTGCAACGTGCTGTATTTCATGTGCAATCCTCTGGCCGCAATGAAGTCACAGGGGCGAATGTACTGGTTGCAATCTTTAGTGAGCAGGAGTCACATGCGGCTTACCTACTGAAAAAAAATGACATCAGTCGCTTAGATATCGTCAACTACATTTCACACGGCATCACTAAAGCTTCCAGCGCAAGTGATAATTCAGCCTCTTCCGACTCTTTTAGCAGCGAATCAGCTGATGAAGTCAGTTCTGATGAACGTTTGGAAAGCTTTGCCAGCAACCTCAACCAATTGGCAAAGCAAGGGTTGATTGACCCGCTAATTGGGCGTGATAAAGAACTAGAACGAACCATTCAAGTGTTGTGTCGTCGCCGTAAAAATAATCCGCTGTTAGTGGGAGAAGCGGGAGTCGGTAAAACGGCGATTGCGGAAGGGCTGGCGTGGCGTATAGTGGAAGGCCAAGTGCCTGAAATCATTCAAAATAGCATTATTTATTCACTGGATATTGGCTCATTACTCGCTGGAACTAAGTACCGTGGCGATTTTGAAAAGCGTTTTAAAACCATTTTGAAACAGCTTGAAAAAGAGCAGGACGCGATTCTATTTATTGATGAAATTCATACCATCATCGGTGCGGGTGCCGCTTCTGGTGGTCAGGTGGATGCGGCTAACTTAATCAAACCTCTGCTTAGCAGCGGTAAATTGCGCTGCATCGGCTCAACGACTTATCAAGAGTACAACAACATCTTTGAAAAAGAGCGTGCGCTGGCTCGCCGTTTTCAAAAAATCGATGTGGTCGAGCCATCGTTGGATGACACCACTAAAATACTCATGGGTCTGAAAACAAAATACGAGGCGCACCATGATGTACGTTACACCAATAAAGCGTTACGTGCGGCCGTAGAGCTTTCTGCAAAATACATCAATGAACGTCATTTGCCAGATAAAGCGATTGATGTGATTGATGAAGCGGGTGCACGTTCAAGGTTGGCACCTGCAAGTCGCCGCAAGAAAACCGTTGGAGTGGCCGATATTGAAGCTATGGTTGCTAAAATGGCGCGTATTCCAGAAAAATCGGTCTCTTCTTCCGATAAAGACATTTTGCAGCACCTTGATAGAAAAATGAAAATGTTGGTATTTGGACAAGATGACGCTATCGATGTATTGAGTGAGGCGATCAAACTCTCACGCGCTGGCTTAGGTGCCGACAATAAACCGGTGGGTTCATTCTTGTTTGCTGGTCCAACAGGCGTGGGTAAAACGGAAGTGACAGTGCAGTTATCGAAGCTACTTGGCATTGAGCTGCTGCGTTTTGATATGTCTGAGTATGGTGAACGCCACTCAGTGAGTCGTTTAATTGGTGCTCCTCCTGGTTATGTTGGGTATGACCAAGGTGGCTTGCTAACTGATGCTGTGATTAAACATCCACATTCAGTGGTGCTACTTGATGAGATTGAGAAAGCGCACCCTGATATTTTTAACTTGTTACTTCAAGTCATGGATAACGGCACTTTAACGGATAACAATGGACGAAAAGCGGATTTCCGTAACATCATTTTGGTGATGACAACCAACGCAGGTGTTGCAGAGACAGTGAAAAAATCGATTGGTCTTATCCAACAAGACAATAGTTTTGATGCGATGTCAGAGATTAAGAAAGTATTCACACCCGAATTTCGTAACCGTTTAGATAACATCATCTGGTTTAATCGTTTGGATGAGCGTGTAATCCATCAAGTGGTTGATAAGTTTATTGTTGAACTACAAGCTCAACTCGATGCGAGGGGTGTATCGTTAGAGGTTTCTGAGGATGCTCGTCATTGGCTTGCTGTGAAAGGCTACGATATTGAGATGGGTGCTCGTCCAATGGGCCGCGTGATTCAGGATAAGCTGAAAAAGCCATTAGCGAATGAGTTGTTGTTTGGCTCGTTGGTCGATGGTGGCACAGTGAAAGTGGATTTAGATGGCGAAGAGCTTAAGTTTAAGTACATTGGTTCTCGTGAAGAAGCGGTTCACTAATCGGTAATCCCGATGCTTATCACCTAATAACAAAAGCACGCTGAGGCGTGCTTTCTTCTATGCATTGCATTTAATCCAGTTCTATAAGTAACAAAAAACGGAGCATTTAGCTCCGTTTTTTGTTGCGTTCGAAAATCAGAGATTAACGAGCACGGAAGACGATGCGGCCTTTAGTTAGGTCGTATGGAGTCATCTCTACAGTTACTTTGTCACCAGTAAGAATACGAATGTAGTTCTTACGCATTTTACCAGAGATGTGAGCTGTTACTACGTGGCCGTTTTCTAGCTCAACACGGAACATTGTGTTTGGAAGAGTATCAAGGACAGTGCCTTGCATCTCAATTACGTCTTCTTTAGCCATTTAATCCTCTTTAGAAACTTGGCGATTTTTAACGGACGCATTCTGCCGCTAAAAGATAAATATGTAAAGTTGGGGCGTATTCTACCCTTGCCAACGTTGATTTACTAGCTTTTGATGGTGCTCAAAGCGTACTTTGTAGTTCATTGCTGGGCATTCATCAATTTGATAACCCAAATATAACCATTGTTTCTGTGTGGCTTGGCAATATTGCAGTTGAAATAAAACGCCAAGTGTCCCGAGTGACAGATCTGACTCTGGATCATAAAAGGTATAAAAGGCGCTGGCACTGTTTTGTAAAATATCCGTCACCGCAATCGCGACCAGTTGTCCGTTTTGATAAATATGCAGGTATTGAGTATCTAGCCAACGACAAGCGGAAAAGGTTGCAAACTCCTGCTCGTTGGGAGGGTACATGCTGCCCTCTTTATGTCGCGCTTCAATATAGCGGGCATAGAGTGCAAACCAACCCGAATCCATGGTTGGTTTCAACTGCCACTGAAAAGCGTGTGCCTTTTTGAGTAACCGCTTTTGACTGGTTGATAGCTTGACTTGGTCAACAAAAACACGCAATGCTTGGCAGGAGTTGCAATTGTCACAGTGAGGTTTGTAAATGGTATCCCCACTGCGTCGAAAACCATTTGCGAGTAGAATTTCATAATTCTCAGGCGATTGCATGGCGGAATCTAAAGTCACAGCGACACGTTCTTGCCTATCTTTTAAATAGCTACAAGGGTGGTTATTGGTTAAACCGATGCGTATTTGCTGTAAATCTGAGCTCATGGTTATCCTTCATTAGGCAAGGTGATCCACTGGGGTGTAAAGCAGCGCTCATCGACAGAGCTATCTCTAAAAGATAGCAAGGATTTGAGAAAATCGTCGCGCTCTAATTCGAAAGCTCCCAATGATGCCAGATGCGGATTCATCACCTGACAATCAATCAACTGTCCACCGTGTGATTGAAAATGCTGGCAAAAATACCAAAGCGCAATTTTTGATGCATTGGCTTTGATACTAAACATCGACTCACCGCAAAACATTTGGCCCATTTGTATGCCATAGAGCCCGCCGATCAATTTATCTTCCTGCCACACCTCAACCGAATGACAACGGCCAGAAGCCGCAAGGGCGAGGTAGGCGCTGCGCATCTCTTCATTTAGCCAAGTTTGATCTGCGGATCTTACGTTGGCGCAACTTGTAATTACCTCTTTAGTTGCATGGTTAAGGCTTATTTTATATTGATGTTTTCGCTGGAATTTTTTAACGCTTTTAGCTGGAGAAAAAGTTTGTGGGTTAAACACAGCTCGCGGAGCGGGGCTCCACCAAAGAATAGGCTCTTGTGGGCCATACCAAGGAAAAATTCCGTGTCGATAAGCATTATAAATACGTTCTGGTTGTAAATCCCCACCAAACGCGAGCAGTCCATTTGGCTCTTCTAGCGCCTCATCAGCGGAAGGAAAAGAGAAATCATCAAGCGCAAGTTGAGGAAGGTAAATAGTCATGTTCGATCCGATCTGGGTTAACCATCAAGATAAGGCCACGGAATGAGGATAGTAGGGATTTTTCAATAGTTTGCCAATCATTACTATCAGGCCATATTTGTACTGGAGTTCGCTTTTATTTTTAGATAGGCTGCAAGTACGAAGAATTTTCATTTTCCCAGAGCAAACAGGAGCTCTTTGGAAGATGCAAGGAAACACAACTCGAATGGAAAGCCTCACGTTACAACCAATAAAAAAAATTAATGGGCAAGTCAATTTACCCGGTTCCAAAAGTGTCTCAAACCGAGCGCTACTGCTTGCCGCTCTGGCAAGTGGTACGACTAAGCTAACGAACTTGTTAGACAGTGACGACATTCGCCACATGCTCAACGCACTAGAAAAACTTGGTGTGGAGTATCGTTTGTCAGACGACAAAACGGTGTGTGAGATAAAAGGTTTGGGTCGGCCTTTTAGCATCGAGCAATCCGTTGAGCTGTTTTTAGGTAATGCAGGGACGGCAATGCGCCCACTTGCGGCAGCATTAGTTCTTGGACAGGGTGAATTCATTTTGACTGGTGAGCCGAGGATGAAAGAGCGTCCAATCGGTCATCTCGTTACGGCGTTACGTGAAGCGGGCGCTGATATTGAGTACCTTGAAAACGAAGACTTCCCGCCGTTAAAAATTACGGCAACCGGCCTTAAAGCTGGAATCGTGGCGATTGACGGTTCAATCTCGAGTCAATTTTTGACCGCCTTTTTAATGGCTGCGCCACTGTCTTATGGTGAAATGACGATCAACATCGTCGGTGACTTGGTCTCAAAGCCCTACATTGATATCACGTTACACATCATGGCGCAGTTTGGTGTAAAAGTGATCAACCATAACTACACTCAATTTGTGATCCCAGCTGGGCAATCGTATGTTTCTCCTGGGCAGTTTTTGGTGGAAGGAGATGCATCCTCTGCTTCTTACTTCCTCGCGGCGGCGGCTATCAAAGGTGGCGAAGTAAAAGTTACTGGTATTGGTAAAAACAGTATCCAAGGAGATATTCAATTTGCCGATGCGCTAGAAAAAATGGGCGCAGTCATCGAATGGGGGAATGATTATGTCATCGCTCGTCGTGGAGAGCTTAATGCGGTTGATCTCGATTTTAATCACATTCCTGATGCGGCTATGACCATTGCGACGACCGCATTATTTGCCAAAGGCACCACAGCCATTCGCAACGTATATAATTGGCGTGTTAAAGAAACCGATCGTTTAGCCGCAATGGCGACGGAACTGCGTAAAGTGGGTGCAGAGGTTGAGGAAGGGGATGATTACATTATCATCACACCACCAACGTCATTACAGCATGCGGCAATCGACACTTATGACGATCATCGAATGGCGATGTGTTTTTCGCTGGTTGCACTGAGCGATACCGCAGTGACGATTAATGATCCTAAATGTACTTCGAAAACGTTTCCTGATTATTTTGAACAGCTTGCGCAACTAAGCCACTAGGTATTGAGCCTTTAAACCCAATAATGAAAAGCCTCGAATGAGGCTTTTTTTCATCAAGAATTACGATTGAACGAGAGTGAATTGCTTTGATAAATGCAAGGCAAGGTACTTGAACATGTTAAATACCGCAGTGGTATTAGGTGTTGGCAGCCCCTTGTCGTCTAAAAAGTAGTTGCCTTTAAAAACTAATACATCCTCTTTTTCTTCAACGCTATCGGCGCGCATGCCAACGATATAAGCGTCATGTTCTTGAATGATTTGGTTTGCAATAAGTAGCAAATCAAATTCAGTAATAGATTGTTTTTCGCTCATCTTTTACGATCCTATGAGTAGATGTGCGAGGATAGTGCCGTAAAAGGGTAGGTAATTTCAATGATTTCAAATAGAATTCGGCGCAAAATTCGATGGAGTGGATTCTCAAGCTTTGACCAAAGAGAGAAGCCACGTCTAAGCTTAATCAAGAAAGCCGATTTTTTATGCAATGAGAATGTGTGACTTACGGCATATTTCATTGGATTTATTTCGCGAACTGATAATACTCACTTTAGTATGAGCGCCAAAGCACGTTTAGTAGAGTGCTGCAGCAATGAAAGTCAAGATCATAAGTACCACAGGATTCGATTTTAAACTTCTCAATTTAGGTTGGAAAGCTGGCGGAGAATAGACCACTGAGCTCTGGTTGCATTTTGACCAATTATTGAGTGGTTGAATTTTATTTTTAAAAAACATGTTGATCTTCTTGTTAACTGGCTCGATAGTAAAAAAAGAAGCAATAATTTAGAACGTCATGCGATTTACTTTCGCGTAATGATTAAGGGCATTTGAGTCAATTATGGGTAAATCACTCGTTATAGTGGAATCGCCAGCCAAGGCTAAAACGATCAATAAATATCTTGGTAAAGATTTTATTGTTAAGTCGAGCGTAGGGCATGTTCGTGATCTTCCAACCGCAGGTCAAAGTACCGCTAAAAAAGCAACGCCTAGTTCTTCTTCAAAGAACCTTAGCGCTGAAGAGAAAGCACGCTTGAAAAGCGAGAAAGACCGCAGTTCGTTAATTAAGAAGATGGGCATCGACCCTTATCACGGCTGGGAAGCGAATTACCAAATTTTGCCGGGTAAAGAAAAAGTAGTGGCGGAATTGCAAAAGCTTGCCAAAGATGCCGACTGCATTTATCTCGCAACCGATTTGGACCGCGAAGGAGAGGCCATCGCTTGGCACCTTCGTGAGATCATCGGTGGCGATGAACAGCGATACAAACGAGTTGTATTTAACGAAATTACTAAAAATGCAATCCAACAAGCCTTCCAAACACCGGGTGAATTGAATATCGACGGTGTAAACGCCCAACAAGCGCGTCGTTTCATGGAC
Source organism: Vibrio sp. V09_P4A23P171 (assembly GCF_963875615.1). Classification (NCBI taxonomy): domain Bacteria; kingdom Pseudomonadati; phylum Pseudomonadota; class Gammaproteobacteria; order Vibrionales; family Vibrionaceae; genus Vibrio; species Vibrio sp. V09_P4A23P171. The sequence goes on along the minus strand of NZ_CAWNMR010000022.1, from coordinate 32,247 downwards.
CGTGTGGTGGGTTTTATGGTCTCTCCATTACTTTGGAAAAAAGTGGCGCGTGGCCTGTCTGCGGGTCGCGTCCAATCGGTGGCGGTGAAATTACTTGTTGAGCGTGAGCGTGAAATTAACGCGTTTGTCCCTGAAGAGTTCTGGGATATCCATGCTGATACGAAAACGCAAGATAAAACGGATTTCCGTCTGTTGGTTGCGCAAAAAAATGATGTAGCGTTTAAACCTGTCAACGAAGCGGAAGCTAAATCAGCGGTTTCGATTTTAGAAAAAGCTTCTTACGAAGTGTGTAAACGTGAAGACCGCCCAACCAGCAGTAAACCTTCCGCTCCTTTTATCACCTCGACGTTACAGCAAGCAGCCAGTACTCGCTTGGGTTACGGAGTGAAGAAAACGATGATGCTAGCTCAGCGCTTGTATGAGGCAGGTTACATCACTTATATGCGTACCGATTCAACCAACTTAAGTGCTGAAGCGGTTGAAGCGGTTCGCAGCTATATTGGTAGTGAGTTTGGACAAGCCTACTTACCTGAGAATCCGTTAGCTTATGGAAGTAAGCAGGGCGCTCAAGAAGCGCACGAAGCGATTCGTCCATCCAGTGTGGATGTTAAAGCCGATGATTTACAAGGTATGGAAGCGGATGCTCATAAGCTATACGCGCTAATCTGGAATCAGTTTGTTGCTTGCCAAATGACGCCAGCTCAATACGATTCGACCACTGTGAGCGTGAAAGCGGCAGAATTTACCCTTAAGGCGAAAGGTCGCATCCTTAAATTTGATGGTTGGACACGAGTTCAACGTCCAATGGGTAAGAATGAAGACCAAATTTTACCTCCAGTGAAAGTGGGCGAAACGTTGTTATTGCAAACGTTAGATCCAAAACAACATTTCACTAAGCCACCGGCACGTTATACGGAAGCTGCGCTGGTAAAAGAGCTTGAAAAGCGTGGTATAGGCCGACCATCGACGTATGCTTCTATCATCTCTACCATTCAAGATCGCGGCTATGTGAAAGTGGATCAGCGACGTTTTTATGCTGAGAAAATGGGTGAAATCGTCACCGATCGTCTGGATGACAGCTTCAATGATTTGATGAACTATGACTTCACCGCGCGAATGGAAGAAAAGCTGGACCAAATTGCAGCAGGATCTGCAAATTGGAAAGGAGTCTTGGACGATTTCTTTAAAGATTTCACTGCAGATTTAGAAACCGCTGAACTGGATGAAGAACAAGGTGGTATGAAACCCAACCACATCGTGATGACCGACATTCAATGTCCGACATGTTCACGTCCAATGGGAATTCGTACAGCCTCTACAGGGGTGTTCCTTGGTTGTTCTGGTTATGCACTGCCACCTAAAGAGCGTTGTAAAACCACCATTAACCTAGGTGACGAAGAAGGCGTCATCAATGTCTTGGAAGAAGATGTTGAAACAGCTGCACTGCGCGCTAAAAAACGTTGTCCTATCTGTGAAACGGCGATGGATGCGTACCTAATCGATGACACACGTAAAATGCATGTGTGCGGGAACAATCCGAACTGCGAAGGTTACGTTGTAGAATTCGGTGAGTTTAAAGTTAAAGGCTATGATGGCCCAGTTGTCGAGTGTGACAAGTGTGGGTCAAACATGGTGCTGAAAAATGGTCGTTTTGGTAAGTACATGGATTGCACCAGCGATGACTGTAAAAATACGCGTAAGATCTTAAGAAGCGGCGAAGTTGCTCCACCAAAAGAAGATCCTATCCATTTCCCAGAATTGCCTTGTGAAAACTCGGATGCGTATTTTGTACTGCGTGATGGCGCTTCAGGTCTGTTTCTTGCGGCGAGCAATTTCCCTAAATCTCGTGAGACACGTGCACCATTGGTTGAAGAATTGGCTCGTTTCAAAGAGCGCCTCGCACCAAAGTATCAATACTTAGCTGATGCGCCTACACATGATCCTGATGGTGTGGCGGCGGTTGTACGCTTTAGTCGTAAGTCAAAAGAACACTATGTACGCACTGAGATAGAGGGTAAACCCTCAGGTTGGACGGCGTTGTACGATAATGGGCGGTGGGAAATTACCGATAAGCGTAAAAACGCTAAAAAATAGCCTTTAATGTGATCAATGCGAAAAGGTAGCCTTCGGGCTACCTTTTTTTTGGCTGGAGTTTGAGCAAGTTCAACTATTCATACAATTCATAGTGAATCTATCGCCAATATTTTGACATTTGTCGAGTAAGACCGTAATGATGAACTATCCGTGAGCGGGCGGGGTGTCGGATGTTCAGAGTCTTGTACACAGGAGATAGCCTTATTGCACCAGCATGTTGTGAATTGTTCAGTCGGTTCAACAACTAAAATGGAGCTATTTGGTGTAATTAATATTTATGTCTTTAACCTAGTAAACATAGCGTCATAAATTCGTTGTATTTTTAATAAAAAGAGAGTGTATATAAAATTAAGAATGCATCAATAAAGTGAATAAAAATGATTAGTTAATACATTGTTATGTTTATATGTTACACCGAGCTGTAAATGTGAGCTAGGTTAGGAGTTAGCAAACTAAAGGGTTCAGACAAGTCAGAACAGCGTATTTAAAATTGTATTATTTCTTTAATTCGATAACGTATAAACAACCGATTGCATTTAGGGTGGTGAGGGAGTTTCATACAGCCCACTGCAAGTGGTCAATAAGGATAGCATCCATACATCCCCTGTAAATTAAGGTATGGAATGCAAATATAAGAATGAAATAAGGAGAATTAAAATGGCTGGTGTTTTAGGAATGATCCTTGCTGGTGGCGAAGGCTCGCGCTTGATGCCTTTAACGGAATCTCGTAGTAAACCTGCAGTGCCATTTGGTGGCAGTTATCGTTTAATCGATTTTGCTTTGAATAATTTTGTAAACGCGGATTTGATGCGTATCTACGTGCTTACACAATTTAAATCACAATCGTTGTATTTACATATGAAGAAAGGCTGGAACCTTTCGGGCATCACTGATCGGTTTATCGATTCAATCCCCGCACAGATGCGTGATGGCAAGCGCTGGTACGAAGGTACTGCGGATGCTATCTACCAGAATATTCGTTTTATTGAACTCTCTACCCCCGACCAAGTATGTATTTTTGGCTCTGATCATATCTATAAAATGGATATCCGCCAGATGCTCGATTTCCATAAACGTGTAGACGCAAAACTGACCGTTTCTGCGCTGAGAATGCCGCTGAAAGAAGCGTCTCAGTTTGGTGTGATTGAAGTTGATGAAGCCGGAAAAATGGTCGGTTTTGAAGAAAAACCTTGCAACCCTAAAGCGATCCCTGGGCACCCAGACCTTGCACTTGTTTCTATGGGTAACTACATATTCGATACAGATAAACTCTGTGCAGAATTGCGTCGTGATGCTGAAGATAATCACTCCAGCCATGATTTTGGCAAAGATATTATTCCTAAACTTTTCCCAGAAGGAGAGGTTTATGTCTATGATTTTTCAACCAATAAAATCAAAGGCGAAAAAGACACAACTTACTGGCGTGATGTTGGTACGATTGAGGCCTACTGGGCAGCGCACATGGATCTATTAGAGCATGATGCCGATTTCTCGTTGTATAACCGTAGCTGGCCTCTCCACACTTATTATCCACCGTTGCCACCTGCAACCTTTGTTGATTCACACGATCGTAAAGTACAGATCACCGACAGCTTGATCTCCGGCGGAAGCTACATTCAAGGTGCGAAGATTTATAAATCGGTACTAGGCTATCGCAGTAACATCGGAGCCAACACTTTAGTGAGTGAATCCGTGATCCTCGGTGATGTTAAAATTGGCGAAGGATGTACAATTAAGCGTACGATTATTGATAAAAATGTCGAAATAGCGCCAGGTACTATCATTGGTGAAGATTTAGAACTCGATAGACAACGTTTCCATGTTTCTGATGAGGGTATCGTTGTTATCGCAAAAGGAACAAAAGTTGGATTCTAGAATGGAAAAAATCGATGTTTGGTTTACCGTTTCAGAAGCTCAAGGTTTGATCAAAAGTGGTGGTTTGGCCGATGTGGCCAAAGCACTGCCTAAAGCACTGCAAGAGTTAGGTCATCAGGTAGCTATTGTGCTACCTGCTTATCGTTCTATATTGGGCATTTCAGATGCTCCTGTTGTGCTAGAAACTGAGCTTACCCATTGGCCTCATACTTCATATCTGGTCCGCCAGATGGAGCTAGATGGAGTGGCCGTGTACTTAATTGAATGTGAACAATATTTTGGCCGAGCACAAATGTATGGCGAGAATAACCAAGCGTACGCTGATAATGGCGAGCGTTTTGGTTTCTTTTCAGCAGCTAGCCTAGATGTTTTACCTAAGCTCGGTAAAAAACCACAGATTATCCATGCAAATGATTGGCATACAGGGTTGGTTCCATTTTTGTTGAAAACGCGTTACCAGCATGACGCTTATTTTTCTGATATGAAAAGCGTATTGACCGTTCACAACGCGATTTTTAAAGGTATTTTTTCTTATCATCAATTAGAGATCATCCCAGAATTGAACTTATCTGGCATGGAATTTTTACGCTACGGACACGATCACGTCAGTATGCTAAGAGCAGGGATTGCCTTTGCTGACAAAATCAATGCCGTTAGCCCTAATTATGCTTCTGAGCTGCTAACACCGCTTGGCTCTCATGGGTTAGTAGATGATTTTGTTCACCGAGCTAGAGATTTGCACGGCATCGTTAATGGGTGTGATTATAGCGAGTGGGATCCACAAAACGATGAATTTCTTCCTCTTGGCTACTGTGATGAAGCTGAATCACTTCAAGCGGGCAAACGGGCGAGTAAGCGCATGTTGCAAGAGGAGCTGCAATTACCTCAGCGTGACTTGCCTTTGTTTGGGATGGTTTGTCGACTCACCCACCAAAAAGGTTTCCACTATATTTTACCTATACTAGAGTCGTTCTTACGCAATGATGCTCAGCTCATTATTGTTGGCACAGGAGAGCCTGAAGTTGCTGTTCAGCTACATAAAATGGCGGCGAAGCATGCTGATAAATTTGCGTTTGTTGAAGCTTATAGCAATCGTTTTGCACATTTGGTTGAAGCCGGTTCTGATTTCTTCTTAATGCCTTCAGAATTTGAAGCTTGCGGTTTGAATCAGATCTACAGCATGGCTTATGGCACGCTGCCCATCGTTCGTGAAGTTGGTGGTTTAAAAGACACCGTGCGTGATTATGATAAGTTTCCTGAAGAAGCGACCGGCTTTGGTTTTCATGATCCTTCTCCAGAAGCACTGCTTATTGCAATGCAGCGAGCGATGCTGTTTTATCTTCAACATCCCGAAACTATGTTGGAGGTTCAGCAGAGGGCGATGCGACAAAATTTTAGCTGGCAGGATTCAGCGAAAGAGTACATCAAGATGTATCATCTCGCGTTTCATGACTGATGTTTTTATAACAAGTAAGGCGCTTTGGCGCCTTACTTGTTTAGCCGAACGAGCCCGCATGATTTTTTGCTATTCAGCCCCCGTTTTGTGGTAGTCTTGCGTTTCTCAAATTGAAGCTGATTAACGGTTTTGTATGTCTCATAGCCTACTTTTCCATAAGACCTACCTGCATCCCACCAGTGATGAATGGGTTGTTTTTGTGCATGGTGCAGGTGGAAGTTCATCCATCTGGTTTAAGCAAATCAAAGCGTACCGTGAGCATTTCAACCTGTTATTAGTTGATTTACGAGGTCATGGCAAGTCAAACCAACTGTTTAAAGAGTTGATGGCAAATCGTTACACGTTTAAATCCGTCACTCTTGATATTCTCAAAGTGCTCGATCATTTGAAAATTCAGTCTGCTCATTTTGTTGGAATGTCACTCGGCACCATTATTGTGCGTAATCTTGCTGAAATGGCGACTGGGCGAGTTTGCTCTATGGTTTTGGGGGGAGCGATAACCCGTTTGAATGTGCGCTCTCAAGTGCTCGTAAAGTTGGGTAATTTGAGTAAACACATCATTCCTTACATGTGGCTTTATCGTCTGTTTGCTTACATTGTAATGCCACAACGCAACCAAAAAGAGTCACGCCATCTTTTTATTCGAGAAGCGAAGAAGCTGTGCCAAAAAGAGTTTAAACGCTGGTTTATGCTGACTTCCGAAGTCAATCCTCTGATGAAATGCTTCAAAGAGAAAGAGCTGCCCATTCCTACTCTTTATCTTATGGGAGAGAGAGACTATATGTTCATTCAACCCGTTAAAGACATGGTGGCAATGCATAGACAAAGTGTGTTATTAGAAATCCCAGATTGCGGCCACGTGTGCAATGTTGAACAATCTGAGATGTTTAACCGCCATTCAATTGAGTTCATCCGCCAGCATCAGACTCGTTAGTCTGAATCTAAACAACCGCAGTACCAGCAGGCTGCGGCCCATTTTCCTCGTTGCACTGTCCACAAACCCAGTTAGGTTCTTCGTTTATCTCTTCTATCTGATAGGCCAATAATTGTGCTTGAGCCTCGGCAATTTGAGTTTCATCCAACAGCCATATATAGGGCAAGGTTTCTTCTGAAAAAGGGAGCTCCCCACCTAAGCCGTATAAGTTATCGCCTCTCACTTCACAGCGAATATTGAATTGCTGTAAATACTGACAAACTATATATGCCTCTATCGGGTGGTTTGAAACACAAATTTTCATCATTATTCACTTCAGGCGGAAGTTGGGTTTTTGTTCAATCTGGCCATAATCCACTTGGTGAGAATAGGAAAAAGACCTAATAGAGCAAATGAAAGCAAAACCGAAGGAGATACAATACCGGATAAGCTTTCAATTTCAGCTAGTTGAGTACCAGCATTCAGATAAACGGCAGTGCCGGGCAGCATACCGAGTTGGCTAATCAGGTAAAAGCGAGCGGTTGATATGGGTGTTAGGCCCATTAATAAATTAATCAAGAAAAAAGGGAAAACCGGAATTAAGCGCAGTGAGAATAGATAAAATGCCCCATCTTTTGCAACGCCTTGATTAATCGTTTGCAGCTTTTGACCAAATTTTGTTTGAATCCATTCACGCAGTAAGAAACGGCTACTCAAAAAGGCGATAGTTGCGCCTATGGTGCTGGCAAAGGAGACAAGCAGTAAGCTAGTCCAAAAACCAAACAGCGCAGCGCCCAGTAACGTGACGACCGCCGCTCCTGGGATAGAGAAAGCGGTGAGCACAATATAGAGTGAGAAATAGATCAAAGCAGCGCTGATCACGTTTTGGCTAATGTATTCGTTTAATAGCATTTGCTGTGCTTTGGCATTATCTAACGTTAGATAGTGGCCAAAATTTACAATCAAAAAGATAATAAAGGCAAATAAAGCCAAGCCTAAGAGAAGTTTTTTATTCATGGTATTCCTCAAAACGACATATTTTACTAGATATAGTGAAGAAGACAGAGGAAGTCGAATTTATATTTCAAAACGGGATTAAAAAAACGCCCGCATGGTGATACGAGCGCATTTGATTATTTAATCGAGAGATTTATTTACTCTGAAGTTAAAGGCTTTTAGCTAATTCATCGCGTCGAGATTGTGGGATAACCGACCAATGCTTGCCTTCAATCGCACCTTCAAGGGCCCATAGCAATTCAAGACTGATTGAAGAAGAATGGGTTTGCTGAATCGCTTTATAGGCTTCCAAAGCCCCCTTTGTATGCAAATCCGTTACTGATTCTATCCCTGCTTTCTTAAGCATACGTTCGGTGGCGAGTCGAAGGTTCGGGAGATCTTTTAGGCGTTCTGGCTTCGTTTGGGCTTGAACTTCTCGTTCTTGTTTGGCGATTTCGAGTGCGACAGCAGCATCTCGTAAAATGAGCGAAGGGTTTTCCCAACAATTGTCAGGTAATGCGAAGTATTTTGTGACGACAGGGAACCCACGTTTTTTATAGATATAGGGCTCATAACCTTGCTCTTTAAAGCGAGAGGTTGATAGATCGTCTGCGCGAATATGAAGTTTATCGTTTACGACCAAAGCAAACATGGTGTCATCGACAAAAATGCCGAAGCCGCCAAACATTGAACGAGACTTAACGCGTCCAAGTTGTTCGAAGAGTCGCATTGAATCTTTAAGTACTGGTTTATCCATGCTGTAAATTCTCGGTGTATGGGAAAAACGCCACCAAAATCAGGTCCGAGAGATTAGCAAACTTATGCAGAAAGAGTGTCAGTAAGGGGTAAACTTAACGTTTGCATATTTGCCATCGGCAACCCCGCTACCTACCGAATAGTCGGTTTAGGCCGGAGGCTTTGCGTCCCATCTTTTCAAATGGTTTGCCCTGTGCGTGACTTCTAATAATAAGAATATATAAATTTTTGGATGAGCATCACGTTTATTTATTATTTGCGTGATGCTCATTCCAAATTTACCATTATTTAATACGGCGTTCTGTCTCGAATATAGGAAAATCCCTAAAATTGACATTTGTCGCTTGCTTTAAATAATGACACTATTTCGTTATGTTTTTTACTGTGTTGCGTTCAACAATTTCGGGGTGCATCTCAAACACACGACGTTCATGCTCTTTGTCTTTAATGCGTTCCAATAGGATTTCAAAGGCGTTTTTCCCTACTCGTCGTTTTGGCTGGTGAACCGTGGTTAACGGTGGCGAGAAATACTCAGCAAGTTCAATATTGTCATAACCAATAACAGACATGTCATCAGGAATACGGATGCCTTTTTGTTGCAAGCGACTCATTAAACCGAGAGCCATTGTATCGTTAAAGCAAAAAACAGCCGTTGGGCGCTTGTCCATGGCGGCGATCTTGTCGGCGGCGAGCACCGCAGTATCACACTCGAAGTTACCTTCCAAAATCCAATCTTCATGAACGGTTAGGCTTGCTTCGGCAAGAGCACGCTTAAACCCTTGAATACGCTCTTGGCACGCCGCTTTTTCGAAGTGTCCACTTAAGCAAGCAATGTCAGTATGGCCATGATCAATAAGGTATTTGGTGGCGAGATATCCGCCTTCCTCTGAGTTATCAATAATTTTATCGGCTTGAGAACTTTCAGGGCCCCAGTCCATGATCACTTTCGGAATGTCTGAATGACGATCAAGCATCTCAAGCAGTTCTTGGGTGAGGTCCGAGCACATGACCAACATACCATCGACACGTTTTTCCGCTAGCATGCGGATGTAGTCGCGTTGCTTCTCGTAAATACCGCCGGTATTGCACAAAATAAGTGTGTAGCCTTGGCGGTAGCAGTAACTTTCAACACCATCGATAACCTCAGAAAAAAATAAGTTTGTCGATTGGGTCACTAACATACCAATGGTACGGGTGGTGTTGCATTTTAAGCTGCGAGCGACTGCACTTGGTGCATAGTTAAGCTCTGATACCGCTTCCATCACTCGTTCTTGGGTTGCTTCAGCCACAAAGCGAGTTTTATTGATTACATGCGATACCGTGGTGGTTGATACGCCCGCTAAGCGTGCAACGTCTTTAATCGTAGCCATAAATTCTCTGTCCTGTCGATAACTGCTGAAAGTGATAGTCACGAAGAGCAATTCAGCGGTATTAGGCCTATCGGTGTTATATTGAAGCCTAAAAGTAGTAAAAACACAAAAACCGCCTCTAATCAGCGGTTGCATCTTAAATTCATTTTTTATCGTTTGCGGTCAAGATTCTAGTCCGCAAATGTCCATCAAGCAACGAAAAATCCACCGAATAAATCGGTCAACAGTCACAATTGACCGATTTAGTAATTGGTATTAACCAGGTTATCTCACTGGTTTGATAAATAGTCGCGGTCTAAGTGAAGAAACGCGACCAACAATTCGCTTGCGGCACCGTAAAAACCAAATTGATCAATTTGTTGGCAGCGAAGATGGAATTGTGGGATCCAAGAGAGCAAATGTTGTTCAATAAAATCACACTGCTGTGTAAAGGCTTGTTCAAGGTGTGTCTCTTGTTCAAGCTCATTGGAGCGAATGATCAAGTTACCTAAGAAATCCAGTTCAATCGCAATGTGGTCGGCGGGTTCGTTGAGTGTATCGTTGACTGCAATGTGATGGGCTGCCATCAAATCCGACATTGCTCTGGCTGGTTCGTCATTGAGCAACCCTGATTTTCCAATGTACATTGAGGCATAGGGTAGCGCGGACTCCTTATTGGATTTTAAAAAAAGATCACAGAAATCGGCTGCGAGCTCAAGCTGTGCGTCTTCTTTGTCTTGTAATCGGTTCAGTGCATCAACTAATTTATCAATGGCAGGTTTAAGTGTCGCGTTTTCTGCTAATCCTGAAAGAAATGTGCGAATAGCGGGCGTATAGTATTGCTCTAATTCATGCTCCGAAAGTTCTTTCACAAATAAACTCGAAAGCCACCAATAAATCTCGGCACGTTGTTCATTAAAAGCTTTGATGTCTTGCATGGTATTGGCTCTCCAAGGGGGTGGTTTTGCGAAAATCGTTTTTAAAAAGTAATTGATCTAAGTGTAACTAATAAAAATGAATAGCAGTCGCTAAGAAAATGAAAAAATATGAGTGATTTTTTCATTAAGTTAATGGATGTCTGGAAGGTTGTTTTGAATCAAAAAACTCTCATCTTTCTTAATTTTAAAAGTGATACGACTAGAATTATGACTATTTATGAATAGAATGGCTTTGTACAGAATCTCGAGCCGAGGTTTGAACATTTCTATAGAGTAAAGTGGTGTAAATGAGCTATCACGTATTAGTAGTTGAAGATGATGCAGTCACTCGCAGTAAGCTAGCTGGATACTTTCAAAGCGAAGGTTATATGGTAACGCAAGCGGAAAGCGGTACTCAGATGAGAGATGCTTTGAAAAACAGCGCGATAGATCTGATTATGCTAGACATTAATTTACCCGGTGAAGATGGTTTAATGTTAACGCGTGAGCTACGCAGCCAATCTGATATTGGCATCATATTAGTGACAGGGCGCACGGATAGCATTGATAAGATTGTTGGTCTTGAAATGGGGGCCGATGATTACGTAACGAAACCTTTTGAATTGCGCGAGTTGCTGGTGAGAGTGAAAAACTTGCTGTGGCGGATCTCGACCGCAAAAAACAAACTGAACGAAGAGAGCGGTGTATCTCACAATGCGAATTTAGTGCGCTTTAGCGAGTGGACCTTTGATATCCAGCGCCGAGCGCTGAGCCGTAATGGTGAGCCCGTAAAACTGACCAAAGCGGAATATGAGCTATTAGTTGCCTTGTCGTCATATCCGAATCAAGTCCTTAGCCGTGAACGTATTTTAAATATGATCAGCCATCGTGTGGATGCACCTAACGATCGAACGATTGATGTACTGATTCGACGCATGAGGGCGAAGATGGAGTTTGATCCCAAGAATCCGCAAATCTTTGTGACTGTGCACGGTGAAGGTTATATGTTCGCTGGTGATTAGCTGAGTGGTCGCGTGTGTAAAATTGGCAGTTGGGCCGTGCCTTTTTATTCCCATGATTTTTTGTAGCCGCAATTATCAAGAAAAACGGAGCACATAAGTGGCTCCGTTTTGGGTTGAATACAATTGCTAATTGCTAATTGCTATTGATGTCCAACTCTGTATCGCCATGCCCGGAGGCCCAATCACGTAAGTCTTGCCACAGCAGCCCTAACGTTTCATACCAGTAACGCTCGGTTTGTTCTAAATAACGTGCTCGAGGAGCGTATTTTTCCCAAGGTTGCTCAATATTCGTTTGCGCTAAGAAATTGGTTGGCGCAGGTATTGGGTCAATACCTGCAGAATTAAACTCTTTTAACGCTCTTTCCATATGACTGGCTGACGTTACCAAAACCAGCCTACGCTGTTGAACAAAGGCGGCGGCTTGTCGTGCTTCTTCCCAAGTATCTTTAGCTGTTTCTAGCAAAATAATATCGGATTTATTCACTCCAAGCGCGAGTGCCACCACGGCTAGCATGCGCGCATGGCTAAATTCCGACCCGCCAGAGTAGCCTGATAAAATCAACTTTGAGCCGGGGTACATACGCATGACACGTATGCCTTCGTTTAGGCGTACCAACGCAGTGCGGCTGAGTTCCGAGGTCGGTGGTATTTGGTCATCCACTACGTGGCCGCTGCCTAAAACCATCACATAATCGATGGTGCCATCAACGGGGAGAAAAGCCGAGTATTGTCTTTCCAAAGGCATTAGCATGCGCGTTGCAAAGGGTTGGAAAGAGATAAGAAATATCCCCACTAAAGAGAAGAGGACAAACATACAGCCAGTCTTACGTCTGACGGTGAACATTATGAGCATTAATCCGACAAAACCGAGGATTAGCATTGCCGGAAGAGGCATTAATAATGAGGAAATAACTTTTTTCAGCTCAAACATATACAAAATAGTCCGAAAAAACACCACTTGATAATAAAAAGGAACAAAGCCCCTTTATTCCTGCCATTCCTATGACAGAATAGCAGCACGATTCGCTATCATAACTCAAGCCACTGTGACTGAAGACCGGAATTTCGACGATATTGCCCACAAATTTGCAAAAAACATATACGGCTCTGACAAAGGTGAAATTCGTCAAGTCATTGTTTGGCAAGATCTTGAGCAACTGCTCGCTTTGTTGAGCAACCACCCAAAACCTTTGCAAGTGCTTGATGCTGGCGGCGGTTTGGCACAAATGTCACAAAAAATAGCCAAGCTGGGACACCAAATCACGCTGTGTGATTTATCCTCGGAAATGCTTCAACTTGCGGAACAAGAGATCCGCAAAAATGGTCTGCTTGAGCAGTATCGGTTGGTACATTCCCCCGTGCAATCCATCCAATCGCACCTTAGTGCGCCAGTGGATGTGTTGTTGTTTCACGCGGTGATGGAATGGTTAGCCGAGCCAAAACCCGCATTGCAGAATTTGTTAGAGCAAGTTAGGCCAGGTGGTATGGCATCAATCATGTTCTATAACCATCATGGCTTGGTGTACAAAAACGTTGTCTGTGGCAACATTCCCCATGTATTGGAGGGCATGCCGCATCGCAAGCGGTTTAAGCTCCAGCCTCAGCAAGGGCTAAAACCTGAAGAAGTGTATCAATGGATCGAAGAATCAGGATTTGAGATTTGTGGAAAATCGGGCATCCGATCATTCAGTGACTATATTGGGAATGTGAAAAATATGGGTGACTACCAATATGAAGATGTACTGGCACTCGAACAACAATTATGTAGACAAGAGCCGTACCTCTCGCTAGGTCGATACATTCATGTATGGGCGAAAAAGAAAATAGAGCAGGAATAACAATGAGTGAGATGACTCAGAACGCTGCACAGCAACCTATTGATGAATTGGTTAGTTGGGTAAAGCAGCATGATTTCTCATTGAACCTGACGACAGAACGACTGGCGTTCCTTATTGCCATCGCAGTATTGAGTAACGAAAGGTTTGATGAAGAATTAGGTGAAGGTGAGTTACACGATGCGTTTGCCATCGTAACTCGCTTATTTGAAGAAACCGGTGAAGCCTCCGCGTTTCGTGCTAATAATGCGATCAATGAGTTGGTAAAACAGCGCTTAATGAGCCGCTTCACCAGCGAGATGACTGATGGCGTTAGCATTTACCGTTTGTCACCGTTGGCTATTGGTATTACGGACTATTACGTCCGCCATAGAGAGTTTTCCAAGCTGAAGCTCTCAATTCAGCTTTCTATGGTCGCCGATGAAATGGCCAAGGCGATTGAAGCCGCGAATAAAGGTGGTACTCCCGGGCATTGGAAAAAGAACGTCTACGGCGTATTAAAATACTCGGTAGGGGAAATTTTTGATCGTATCGATTTAAACCAACGTGTGATGGACGAGCAGCAGCAATCGGTCAAACTGCAAATCGCAGAGTTGCTGAATAAAGATTGGCGTGAAGCGATCAACAACTGTGAATCGTTATTGTCTGAAACCTCTTCAACGCTGCGTGAACTGCAAGACACTTTACAAGCGGCGGGGGATGAGCTGCAAACGCAAATTTTGGATATCCAAGAATTGGTTTATGGCGAAGCTGAACTCGAATTTATTGAAGAAATCCTGTTTGGATTACAGATGAAACTTGATCGCATCACCAGTTGGGGACAACAAGCGATCGATCTCTGGATTGGCTACGACCGCCATGTCCATAAATTCATTCGTACCGCCATTGATATGGACCAAAACCGAGCGTTTAGCCAGCGCTTACGTCAATCACTCAGCGACTATTTTGACGCGCCTTGGTATCTCACTTATGCCGATGCTGAGCGTTTAACCGACCTGCGAGATGAAGCTCTCGTGTTAAGAGATGATGAGGTGATGGGGCAAGTGCCTCCAGAAGTGGAGTACGAAGAGTTCCAGCAAGTCAATGATGAGCTCTCCCTGCGTATCGGCAGCATGCTCAAAGGTCATAAAGATCAAGGGATGCCAATTGATTTAGGACGAGTACTCAGAGACTACCTCACCACTCATCCCCATACACATCATTTTGATTTAGCCCGAATTATTGTTGATCAAGCGGTGAGACTTGGCTACTCAGAGCAAGATTACCAAGCCATCCAACCTGACTGGCAAGCGATCAACGATTTTGGTGCAAAGGTACAAGCAAATGTCATCGACAGATATTAATGAATACATGCCAGAAAATCTGGCTAAAGCGATTTCAAATCCTTTATTTCCTGCGCTAGATAGCCAGCTTCGAGCTGGGCGTCATGTTTCTAGTGATGATTTGGATAATCACACCTTTTTATTGGATTTTGAGCCCGGTTTAGCGCTGTTTTACCAACGCTATAACACCGAATTAGTCAAAGCGCCGGAAGGCTTTTTTTACCTGCGTCCTCGCTCTACTGCTTTAATCAATCGTAGCGTGCTGTCTGAGTTGGATATGCTGGTCGGCAAAGTGCTCTGTTTTCTTTATTTGAGTCCTGAACGCCTTGCGCACGAAGGCATCTTTACTAATCAAGAATTGTACGAAGAGCTACTGTCTCTGGCCGATGAAAAAAAACTGATGAAGCTCGTCACCAACCGAGCCAGCGGTTCAGACTTAGACAAAGAAAAGCTGTTTGAAAAAGTGCGTACCTCATTGCGTCGTTTACGTCGTTTGGGGATGATCATCCATTTAGGTGATACCAATAAATTCCGCATTAGCGAAGCCGTATTTCGTTTTGGTGCCGATGTGCGTATTGGTGACGACATGCGTGAAGCACAACTGCGTTTGATCCGCGATGGTGAGGCGGTTGTCCACGCCCAAGAGCCGAATCAAGGCAGCTTGCTGGATAACGAAGACGAGATTGAAGAACAAAATGTTAACGAGCAAACAGAATGGGAAGGTGAAGCATGATTGAGAGAGGTAAATATCAATCGCTAACCATGATCAATTGGAACGGCTTTTTTGCTCGTACTTTTGATATTGATGGATTAGTTACCACCTTGTCAGGCGGTAACGGTGCGGGCAAATCGACCACCATGGCGGCATTCATCACCACCTTGATCCCAGATCAAAGTTTGCTCCATTTTAGAAACACCACCGAAGCGGGCAGCTCACAAGCGTCTCGCGATAAAGGCTTATACGGTAAACTGCAAGCGGGCGCATGTTACGCCGCGTTGGATGTAGTGAATTCACGCAAACAGCGTTTACTGTTTGGCGTTAAGCTACAACAGGTGGCGGGGCGCGATAAAAAAGTGGATATCAAACCGTTTGTGATTCAAGGCTTGCCAAGCCATGTTAAACCAACCGATGTGCTGATTGAAAACGTCTCAGACAACCACGCGCGCGTGCGTCAACTCAATGAAGTGAAAGAGATTGTCGCGAAAATTGAAGGGGCGCATTTTAAAGCGTTTAGCTCCATTGTGGATTATCACGCGCAAATGTTTGAATTTGGCGTGGTGCCGAAAAAACTGCGTAACAGCAGTGACCGTTCAAAATTCTATCGCTTGATTGAGGCTTCTTTATACGGCGGTATTTCCAGTGCCATTACTCGCTCGTTGCGTGATTATCTGTTGCCACAAAATGGTGGTGTGAAGAAAGCATTCCAAGATATGGAATCGGCGTTACGTGAAAACCGCATGACGTTAGAAGCGATCAAAACCACGCAAGCGGATCGCGATCTCTTCAAGCACCTGATTACCGAATCGACAAATTACGTGGCCGCTGATTACATGCGCCACGCCAACGATCGCCACAATAAGCTAGAGCAAACGCTCGCGTTGCGTAACGAGTTGTTCGGCTCTCGCCATACATTGATTGAGCAAAATCGATTGCTCAATCAAGTTCAAGAAGAGCTTGAACTGCTGTTAGAGCAAGAATCTACCTTAGAGCAAGATCACCAAGCCGCTTCTGATCACTTGCAACTGGTGCAAAACGCACTGCGTCAGCAAGAGAAAATTGAACGCTATCAAGAGGATTTGCAAGAGCTCACTATTCGCCTTGAAGAGCAGATGATGGTGGTGGAAGAGGCGCAAGAGCGCGTCATGATGGCTGAAGAGCAAGCGATTATCTCTGAAGATGAGGTCGATAGCTTAAAGAGTCAATTGGCCGATTACCAACAAGCATTAGATGTTCAACAAACGCGAGCCTTGCAATATCAACAAGCCGTACAGGCGCTCGATAAAGCCAAACAGTTGCTAAATGATGATCAGTTAACACCAGAACGTGCCCAAGCGCAGGTTTCTGATCTCAAGCATCAGCAAGACGCTAACACCACCACCTTATTAGCGTTAAAGCATAAATTGGACATGTCTTCGGCCGCAGTCGAACAGTTTGAGCAGGCACTGAAACTGGTGCGCAGTGTGGTGGGTGAAGTGCCTCGTCACGATGCGGCTCAGCATGCAAAAGCCATCATGCAGCAAGCGCGTAACGCCCAGCAAATCAGCCAAAATGAAGCACAGTGGTATGCACAGCAGCGAGATCTGGAACGTCGCTTAAATCAGCAGCAAGTGGCGCGTCAGTCCGTGGTTGAATACCAAAAGCAACACCATATTGACTTGCACGATGAGCTAACACTAGAGCAAGAGCGCGAGCGCCACGCCGCTCTGATTGAATCGCTGGAATATGAACAAGAAGTGCTGCGTGAACAGCGCAGTGAGCAACGCCGTACCGAGCAAGATAAACAGGCTGAAATTCAACGACTGGAATCGATCGCTCCGACTTGGATTGCTGCCAACGATGCATTGCATACTTTACGTGAACAAAGTGATGCAACATTAGAAAATAGCCAAGCTGTGATGTCACAGATGCAGCAAGTGCTTGAGCAAGAAAAAGCACAATCAATCGCTAAAGATAAACTGGCAGAACGTCGCGCGCAGCTTGAAAATGAAATCGAGCGCTTGGCGTCTCCTGGTGGTTCAAATGATCCTCGCTTGAAAGGATTAGCAGATAGCTTAGGCGGCGTTTTACTGTCTGAAATTTACGATGACATCACGATTGACGATGCACCTTATTTCAGTGCCATGTACGGCCCAGCTCGCCATGCGATTGTGGTTTCGGATTTATCTGGCATCAAAGAGAAGCTGGTCGAGCTTGATGACTGCCCAGAAGATCTGTACATCATTGAAGGGGATGTCGATGCCTTTGATGATAGCTCGTTCAATGCTGACGAATTGGAAGGAGCGGTATGTGTTCAGCTCAATAACCGCCAAATGCGTTATTCTCGTTTACCTGAGATCCCACTCTTTGGCCGCGCCGCGCGTGAACAACGTTTAGAGTTACTGCGTAACGAGCGCGAAGAAGTGGTGGAAGAGCACTCGAAAGCGGCGTTTGATTCACAAAAACTGCAACGTCTATACCACAGCTTTAACCAATTTGTTGCTTCACACATCCAAGTTGCTTTTGAAGCCGATCCAGAACAAGCGTTGCAAGCTGCACGTGAGCAACGCAATCAACTGGTCCGTGTATTGGCTGAATTGGATGCAAAAGAACAGCAGCAACGCAACCAGTTACAGCTAAGCAAACACGCGTTAACGATGCTCGATAAGCTGGCTCCTAACATGTTGCTCATTGAAGATGAGGCATTGCAAGCACGTTTCGATGAAGCTGAGCTGAACATTAATCAACTGGCGGAAGCGAAAGCGTTTTTAAGCTCGCACGGTAAAGCCATCGCGGAGTTAGAACAGCTTGCTTCAGCGCTTGAGGTTGACCCGCAGCAATTTGATGCACTCACTGCACAATATCAGCAAGCGGATCAAGCTCTTCAGACATTGAAAGTGCAGATCTTTGCACTCTCAGACGTGATTGAACGCCGCCACTATTTTAGCTATTCCGATTCGGTTGATCTGCTCAGTAAAAGCAGCGAGCTAAGTGAGCAGCTCAAAAACAAATTGGTCGAGGCAGAAAGCGCCCGTACCCGTACTCGTGATGAGCTCAAACAGGCTCAAAGCCAAATGAACCAATATAACCAAGTGTTAGCGGCCTTAAAAAGCTCGCATCAAGCTAAGTTGGAAACGGTTCAAGAGTTCAAGCAGGAGCTACAAGAGTTTGGTGTGCATGCCGATGAAGGTGCGCAAGAGCGTGCTGAACGTCGTCGTGATGAATTTCAACAGCGTCTGCATGCCTCACGTACCCGTAAGAGCGAGTATGAACGTACACTAACCGCAACTGATCTTGAAATGAAAGCATTAGTTAAACGGTTGAAAAAGGCGCAGAAAGATTATCAAGATCTGCGCACATTTGTGGTGAATGCAAAAGCAGGGTGGTGCTCTGTATTACGTTTGGCGCGTGATCATGATGTTGAGCGCCGCTTGCATAAACGTGAGCTAGCGTATCTATCGGCCGATGAACTGCGTTCCATGTCGGATAAATCGTTGGGCGCACTGCGTTTAGCCGTCGCAAGCAATGACGACCTACGCGATGCACTGCGTTTGTCGGAAGATAACGCACATCCAGAACGCAAAGTTTTGTTCTATATCGCCGTGTATCAACATCTGCGTGAGCGTATTCGCCAAGACATCATTCGCACTGATGATCCTGTTGAAGCGATTGAAGAGATGGAAGTGGAGCTTGCGCGCTTAACAGAAGAGCTGACTCAACGTGAAAACCGTTTAGCGATCAGCTCTGAATCGGTGGCCAGCATCATCAAAAAAACCATTCAACGTGAGCAAAATCGTATTCGGATGCTCAACCAAGGTTTGTCTAACATTAACTTTGGTCAAGTGAAAGGCGTTCGCCTTAACGTGAAAGTACGCGAGAGCCATGAAATCCTACTCGCGGGATTATCTGAAAAACAGAGTCAGCATAAAGATCTGTTTGAGAGTACTCGTTATACCTTCTCCGAAGCGATGGCGAAATTGTTCCAGCGTGTTAACCCGCATATCGATATGGGGCAACGTTCACCGCAAGTATTGGGTGAAGAGCTATTGGATTACCGTAACTACTTAGAGTTGAGTGTTGAAGTAAATCGCGGATCCGATGGCTGGTTGCAAGCGGAATCGGGCGCGTTATCGACTGGTGAAGCGATTGGTACTGGGCAGTCTATTTTATTGATGGTAATTCAAAGTTGGGAAGAGGAATCTCGTCGTCTACGCAGTAAAGACATCGTTCCATGTCGTTTACTGTTTTTAGATGAAGCGGCGCGTTTGGATGCTAAATCCATTTCAACCTTGTTTGAACTGTGCGAGCGTCTGGATATGCAACTCTTGATTGCTGCGCCAGAGAATATTAGCCCTGAGAAAGGCACGACTTATATATTAGTGCGCAAAGTGTTTAAAGATCACGAACACGTTCATGTGGTCGGTCTACGGGGTTTTGGTCAAACTGAAAAACCAAAATCAGAAGCACAGCAGATGGCCGAAATGCTGTAAGCATCGCCTCCATCGCTAATAAAAAAGCCCAATACTCCTGATAGAGATTGGGCTTTTTAGTGATTAAATTTGGTGAGAGTTACTCGCTTACCTCACCTGAACCGAATTGCTTTGCGGCATAAGCCACGCGTTCTTCGGGGCTGGGATAGATAAGTTGCGTACCTAAACTTTCAATATGCTGCAAGCGTGGCAACAGCCCTGCGCCATTGGCTATCTGGATAGCAAGCCCTGGGCGAGCGTTAAGCTCAAGTACCATCGGGCCTTCTTCTTTATCCAACACCATGTCGGTTCCCATATAACCAAGGCCGGTCATTTCCCAAGCGCTAGAGGCTAAGGTGAGTAGCTTTTTCCAATGTGGTACTTGCAGCGTTGAGAGCTCTTTGCCGGTATCTGGGTGCTCAGTGATGGGTAAATTAAACTGCACTGCTCGTACTGCTTTTCCTGTCGCAATATCAAGACCTACGCCAACAGCGCCTTGGTGTAAGTTGGCTTTACCATCAGAAGCCGAAGTCGAAAGGCGCATCATCGCCATGACGGGGTAACCTTTGAAGACAATAATGCGTACATCAGGCACACCCTCATAGCTAAAGCCTTCGAAACAATCGTCAAACTTAATTAGGTTTTCAACCACAGCAACATCATTTTTACCGCCTAGTGAAAATAGTCCGGCCAAGGCATTACTGATGTGGCGCTCAACATCTTGCTGGTTGATGGTCGCACCAGAAGGTTTAGTGTACACGCCATCCTTGTGCGACATAATCACTAAAATTCCTTTACCACCGCTTCCGCGTGCAGGTTTTATCACAAAGCCCGGCCACTCTTTAACCATGGCATGGATCGACTTCACATCCGCTTGATTACTGATCACACCAATCAGTTTTGGCACAGTACAACCCGCACGCTGCGCAATCAATTTGGTTTGTAACTTATCATCAACCAATGGGTATTTTGAGCGATCGTTATAGCGACCAATGTAGCTATGGTTGCGCTTGTTCATGCCCATAATGCCTTTACGGCGTAGCTTAAATGGAGAAGTGTATTCGGATAATGAAAACATCTTTACTCCTCGGCTAACGGTTTAAAACGGCGAAGTTCAGTTAAACGGTATCCAGTATAGGTTCCCAATAGCAGAATGGCAGCTAATACGATCAGCTGTAAGCCAATAAAATTAAAGGTTAGGTGTTGGACATAAGAGTTAGTCATTGCTAAGTAGATTAAGATGGAAGTAAAGAGCGAGCCGCCACCTTGTAAAATCACCTCTTTTGCTCCTTCTTCTTCCCACAGAATCGACATACGTTCGATGGTCCAAGAGAGAATGATCATCGGGAAGAAGGTAATGGATAACCCTTCGGTCAGCCCGATCTTAAAGGCAACGACGGTAAAGACAGAGATGATGAGTATTACCGCAATGATGACCGCCGATATCCGTGCTACCAGTAGCAGGTTCAATTTCGATAAATAGCTACGAATGATCAAACCCGTTCCGACGATAAGCAGAAAGCCCACGATACCCGTCAGTAATTGAGTTTGAACAAACGCCACGGCGATAAGTACCGGCATGAAAGTACCTGAGGTCTTTAGCCCAATAATCACCCGCAAGAACACCACAATTAATGCGCCGATAGGAATCAACATGATGGTCTTGAACATCGCTTGCTCTTCAAGCGGCAAACTGTGAATAGAGAAGTTTAAGAGTTTGTCGGCCTCAATTTTATTATTGGTTGCCGTTTGAGGTGAAACATCTTGAGACAGCATAGTGAAGTGAACTTGGCTGTTTTGCCCACCCGTGACATCCAGCAGTGAAACGTTGGATTCATCCCAAACCAGTAGGTTAGGGTGGTTGGGCTGCGTGCCCGTTTCAGGGTTAAAAAGTACCCACTGATCACCATTCCATATTTCGTTCATGTGTTGAATCGTTTGACGGCGGCGACCATCTTCGAGCTGAATAACACCAACGACTTTATTGGGAATTTGAGAGTATGACAGCAGTTTTTGTGTGGCGTCCACTTTGCTCATTTTATTAAGCAGCAAAGAGGCGTTTTGGCTATCGGCGTCATTGAGATTTTTAATCAGTTCGCGGGTAAAAGTGATGTTATCCGCCGAGCGTTGATTCGCTCGTTCAATTAATGCGATAGCCGCTGCTTCTTCTGGGCCATCAAAGGTTGGCTTAACCACATCACCCATCGGGGGGATAGGGTCCGCTTTCGCTTGAGGATCGACTAAAAATTGGCTTTTGTAGTAAATCGTTTGTGGGCCAGTTGCTTTGCGGATTGACCACTCAACACGTTTGCCCGTGTCAGTAGTAACGTAAGCTACGCCATAACCTGGTGATGATGACGATTCATTGATCAAAGTATATCCATCTTGAGTATGAGGCGCAGCTAAAGAGACTTTGGCTTCTTTGCCTAACGCATTGAATTCAACACGTGCTTCAATATCCCAAATTTGGCGAGTTTCCCCGGGTGTCCATGGCACCCCATATGTTTGGTGGCGAACTACACTCAATGTAATACCAGCCGCTATCAGTAACAAGACTGATAGATAAAATGGAACTCGTGACGTCATAAATATCCTTGCTGTTATTTGGTTTCGGTGTGGATGTATTTGCGACTGACATCGACTAGGGCGATATCACGAATAAATTCGCGTCCTAAGAGGATAGGATGGCTCATTTGAGAGCGATCAGCCAAGGTGAACTGTGCTTTTTCGTGAATACTGCCTAATTTTACCCACAGCTCAACAACGGCTCTGCGTTCCATTTCTTCATTGGTCGATTGGCGAATTTTAACGTAGCGAATAATAGGGGATTCTATCCAGTTCGTTTCATCTGTTGCTTTCTCACCATCGGAAAGGTGGAAACGCACCCAGTTCTTTCCGTTACGCTCAAATTCTTCAATATCAATGGCATTAAGTGAAGAAGTCGCGGCTCCTGTGTCAACACGCGCGTCAAATGTTTGTTTGATCGAATCAATCGTTACCTTTTCAACTTCACCTAAAATAACGTCATAACGAGATCTTGGCATCGATGGAGTCGCAGCCGGAACGATAAGGTCATCGCCGGTTGTTGCTTCTGTATGTGACTTTTGGGCGTTAGCGGCAATCACCTTGAGTTTAGAGAGTTTTTGATCGAGCTTTAACATCTGATTTTCAAGGTTTTCAATGTAATCATTCTGGTTACTCAACTGAAGTTCCAGATTGGTCATTGTATTGTTGAGGTTCGATTCCGAAGTCTGAATCGCTGCTAGGGTAGCTTGGTGGTATTGTTCACCATTTGTTAGGGTGCAGCCTGACAGTAAAGCAATTGCAACAACGGATGCTATTGACTTAAACATTTGCGACCTTATGTATTTGTGATGGATAACTACTGATAAACCGAAGTTTAGCTGATAAAAAAGGATGCGTGTAGCATCCTCCGATAAGGGTAATATTATACGCAGAATCAAGCGTTAAAACTGTGTCAATTATAGTTTTTTTGCCACCAAAATAGCGCGTCTTGGTGCCGGATAACCTTCTAAGGTTTTGCTTGGGTCGTTTGGGTCAAGATAGTCGGGTAATGAGTTGTGCGTCATCCATGGAGTTGTCCGTTGTTCATCAACGGAGGTGACACTCTCATCAACGATACGCACGTCACCAAAACCACATTTTTCAAGCCACACTTTGAGCGCTTTTGCTGAAGGGAAAAAGTAGACGTTACGCATTTGTGCGTAGCGGTCGACAGGGACCAACACCGCATTTTCGTCGCCTTCAATAACCAGCGTCTCAAGAATCAATTCGCCCCCTGTGACCAACTGATTTTTCAATTGGATCAGATGATCTAGCGGTGAGCGGCGATGGTATAGGACACCCATGCTAAATACGGTGTCAAAGGCGTTCAATTCAGGTAATTGTTCAATGCCTAGTGGCAGAAGATGAGCACGTTGGTCATCACCCAATAGTTTACGCACCGCTTCAAACTGCACTAAAAACAGGTGCGAAGGGTCGATACCCACACACAGGCGAGCACCTTCGCCAAGCATACGCCACATGTGATAACCATTACCACAGCCAACATCCAGCACGGAACGGTCTTTCAGCGGTGAAATGTGGGGCAATACGCGATCCCATTTCCAATCGGATCGCCACTCAGTGTCGATATGGATACCGTGTAGGTGATAGGGGCCTTTGCGCCAAGGATGAAAGGTTTTAAGCAAACTTTCTAGTTTCTTCTGTTCGCCTAACGTCAGCGGTGTGCTATTTGAGAGAGTGACTGACTGTTTGAGCTCAAGCAGATCAGGTGTACCCGAGGGGATTTTATTTAACGCACGAACCCAGCGGTCAAAGTCGCCATGCTCTGCATTTTGCCAGTCCGTCAACTGTTGTGGCAAAACGTTTAGCCAAGGTTGGAGACGGGTATCTTGAGCGATCAGTTGATAAAAATTGGCAAAGTTAAACATGCAAAGCGTATTCCTAGATTAGGTAAAAAGACCCTAGACAAATGGCAAATCAGGTTTTGGCCCTTCTAGGGAAAAAAGCCAAAACGGCATTCTATTATTTAATGGCGAACATTGAACCAAAGTTGAAACACTGGAACCACATTTCATAGCTTGAAAAGCCAATTTGTTTAAAGCGAGCTTTATGTGTTGTGATGGAATCTGGGCACATCACATTTTCAATCGCACTGCGTTTTTGACTGATCTCTAATTCGCTGTAGCCATTGGCTCGCTTGAAATCATGGTGGAGATCAATTAGCAGCTCATGCGCCGTTTCATCTTCAAAAATGTACTTTTCAGACAAAATTAGTATGCCACCCGGGCGAAGGCCCGCGTAGATTTTTTCAAGCAGCGCGAGCCTATCTTCTGGCGATAGAAATTGCAGCGTAAAATTGAGCACCACCACAGAGGCATCACGAATTTCAATCTCACGAATGTCGGCCTCAATCACCTCGACAGGCGTATCCGAACGATAGGCGTTAATGTGCAGCTTGCATCGTTCAACCATGGCGGACGAGTTATCAACCGCCACAATTTTACAACCTTCTTGGCGAATATGACGACGCATCGAAAGCGTAGCCGCGCCTAAAGAGCAACCCAAATCGTAAATGGTAGAGTGTGGTTTAACAAAGCGCTCAGCTAACATGCCAATGGCCGAAATAATATTGCTGTATCCCGGCACTGAGCGTTGGATCATATCAGGGAAGACTTCAGCAACACGTTCATCAAAGGTGAAATCACCAATCTTATCGATTGGGGCAGAAAAGATGATGTCTTTATGATTGCTCATGGTGTACCTCATAGCGGCGCGCAACAAGCAGTGCTGACGGCTGCACTACCTTAAAAAAGGCGCACATTTTAAGAGAAAAGCGTGCGCGTGTCATTAACCTTGCACGACTCTCGATGAGATTATATTAAAATTAAAACTGGTCCGGTCTTTAATGGGTTTTTAAGCTGATAACAACTCTATCATACGCTGACAGTGTCAAGACGTTTTTGATGAATAAAGATGAATCTAATAGCACGCGAAAGATTCACATCTTTGCATTTGAATTACTGAGCTAGTGAAAGAATAATTATTTGCATAAAGACATACATTTCTTATAGGTCAAAAAATGATATATCCTTCTTTTCTATTTTCATCCTCTATTTCTGGAATTGGGTGTCAAGCTATTAAAAAAAATAATAACTCATTTTCTAAACAAGTTAAAAAAGTTAAACGGCTTAAGAAGAGAAAAAATAAAAATAGCTCACATGATTTTAGTAAACCATTTTATAGAACGTTTCTTATAGAAACCGCGATTAAAGCAATAAATGAAAGTCAAGGTATTTTAAAAAATAAAGAGAGACGTATAAAAATACTTCAAGAGTCTCTTCCTGAAGAGGAGCAGTGTCTACCTCTTGAAGAGGAAGCTGAAATGATAAAAGCTACAGAAAATAAAATAGAAAAAACATTGAAAATAGATAATTCCCTCAGAAATCGCTTAAGAAAAAAAGATGTTAAATTAATGAAGAAAAAATGGAAGAGAGAGAAGTTATCTATGCTAAATAAAACGAAGCATAGCTGGGTTATTTTAAAGAATAATATTACTACACCTACAGGTGAAACATATAATAATATTATGACGCCTGCAGGGAAAATGAAGCTAGGTGATAGTGATATATTCAGTCATAGTTACAATGATGAAGGTATTTCCAGTGGAAGTATATGTGAATCTGAACATGCGGTAAATCTATGGATGTCTGAGCTGACATCAACATCGGGAGATGTGCTTTTTAAAGGTATAAGGCATGGGGTTTTGTCACCGTATGGACTTGATAAAAATAGTCAAGAGCGCAAAGTCGGTAGAGTCAATCGAGGGAAAGAGGTTATATTGGCTGCCTTGTATGCTAATAAGGCGATCTTAGAGTCTGCTTTACAAAACCCTGATGAAGTGGTGCCTTTACAATTAACATCAACCTCTCTAGTTACCGCTGGTAATGTTTGGTCTGTCACTGAAGGTGATCAATTAGAGGACCAAATATATTCATGGAATGAATTATCAAATAAAGTTATAGAATTAGAGGTGGTAGACAAATCAGGAAATTGTCAAAAAATTAAGGTTAAACCAGAGATCATTCCTTTTAATTTTGGAGTAAACGAGCTTTCTTTGAAATTTAAAATTGGTCAAAAGAAATCGGACAGTATAAACCTAGAGGGTTTAAAGATTCTGTTGGGGGATGGTTTTTGCAATAGTACTGATCCACAAGGTTGGGTCGGTAAATATTTGGCCGATAACCCTAAAAATAAATCGGTTGTTTTACAATTGGTACAACAAATAAAAGAGATTTGGGAAGCTAAAGCACATAATACCGATGAGAGTGACCCATACAAAATGGCAAGGTGCATTGTGTTATTAACGTATGAAATTGGGATTATTCCTGCTTGGAATTGCAAAAGTGGTAAAGATCGTACGGGTTTTCTTGACGGAGAAGTTAAGCGAGAAGTGATTAAATTACATCAGAATGAATCGGTTACTCCTTGGGGAGCACTTGGCAGTGAAGATCAGAAACTACTACAGAAGGTTTTACTCAACAGTGGTAACTTACAAATTCAGGAATCGAACACAGGAGGAGCTCAGGGGAATAAAGTGTGTACAAAAACACCTTGGATGCTGAGCTCAGCAGAACTGTCTCTAAAAAGAAAGAGAATTGGTGATAGAGACGCATGGAAAAAGATAAAAGGTTTGTCTAATTTTGTGAATTCATGAAACTGAATACCAAAAGATAGTGGCATTCATAAAAGCCTGATGGTTTGTTACCCCACATTTTTATGTGTTCGCATGAACTGGATTCCCCCTTTTGTTACACAATAGGGGGTGTGTATTAGTGGTGAGTTTTAGTATCAAAATAGGGTGATTTGGTGCTGGTCATCTTGGGCTGGAAATGTTGTCAATGTAGGTAATGTGAGTCGTTGTTGCAGCTGTTGGTATAGCTCGGCGGCTAATAATGGGGCTTCAATATTGTCTGGCGTGTGGACCATAAGATAAGGTTGTTTTCTTTGTTCGATCCAATGTGGCAGTTTGGTCATCCACGCTTCAAAAAAGGGGTAATTGGCCTCTAATTCTGGGTGGCCGATAAAACGGATCATCGGCGTTTGTGCCGTGGCAATGGCGTGAACAGGGACTTTAGGTTTCTTTTTCTGAGCATCAATGATGACGTGGGTCGTCGGTTTGGCCGAAAAGATAGGACGACTATCCATAATGATTCGATCAATCGACGATTCAACTAACCATTGATTGAGCGCTTTTTCAGCTTCTCCCTTAGCAAAAAACTCAAGGTGCCGCACTTCAACACTCAGTGGAAAACCCGCGGGAAAATAGGCGCAGAATTTTTTCAACTGCTCTAAGTGCTGTGGACCAAAAGTAGCTGGCAGTTGGATGGTCCATAATCCAACACGAGAGTGTAGAGGCTCCATCAGCATCATAAAATCTTTTAACTGATCTTGGCAGCCAGTGAGCTTATGTTCGTGGGTAATAGCTTTGGGCAGTTTGAACGTAAACCGAAAATCATCATGAGTGGCGGCGCGCCAGTTCTGCACTGTGTTCATGGAAGGTGACGCATAGAAAGTAGTGTTGCCTTCTACGGTATGAAAAACCCTCGCATACTTTTCAAGACGCTGCACAGCAGGCGTTCCCGCGCCGTAAAACGTACTTTGCCAGCCTGCATGTGACCACATGGTAAGGCCGAGTCGCAGTGGTAAATTCATCATACTGACCTTTTATCCATTACTAAAAATAAATACTCTACGAGAGTTTTGATGATTTTGGTATTTTAACGCTATAATCAGCCGCAATTTCTCAGCGGTGTTGCTATTTTGGTTGATTATTGATTTAAAAAGCAGCAACCCTTGATAAAACACAACAAATTGTATTCTGGAAGGTCGATTTTGCACATCTTTCAGCGTATAAATGGAACTTTGCGCTGCTCAGATAATGACGCTGAGCGGCTTAGAATTGATAACTAATTAGAGATTGGGAAATTCATTATGCGTAGCCATTATTGTGGTCACCTGAACAAGTCCCTCGCAGGACAAACTGTGGAGTTGTGCGGCTGGGTTAATCGCCGTCGTGATTTAGGCGGTCTTATCTTTATTGATATGCGAGATCGTGAAGGCATCGTTCAGGTGGTGGTTGATCCAGATATGGCGGATGTATTTGCAGTAGCTAACCAACTGCGTAATGAATTCTGCATTAAGCTCACTGGTGAAGTACGCGCGCGTCCAGAAAGTCAAATCAATAAAGAGATGGCGACTGGCGAAGTAGAAATTCTCGCGAGTGGGATTTCGATTATCAACCGCAGTGATGTTTTGCCACTGGATTTCAACCAAAAGAACTCAGAAGAGCAACGTCTAAAATATCGTTACTTAGATCTACGCCGTCCAGAAATGAGTGATCGTATTAAGCTGCGCGCTAAAGCGTCTAGCTTTGTACGCCGCTTCCTTGATGAACACGGTTTCCTCGATATTGAAACGCCAGTTTTGACGAAAGCAACGCCGGAAGGGGCTCGTGACTACTTAGTGCCAAGTCGTGTGCACAAAGGCAGTTTCTATGCACTTCCTCAATCGCCACAACTGTTTAAACAGTTGCTGATGATGTCAGGTTTTGACCGTTACTATCAAATCGTAAAATGTTTCCGTGATGAAGATTTACGTGCTGACCGTCAACCAGAATTTACTCAAATCGATATTGAAACGTCATTTATGACGGCCGACCAAGTGCGTGAAGTGACTGAAAAAATGGTTCGCAATATGTGGCTTGAGTTACTAAATGTAGACTTAGGTAATTTCCCTGTGATGCCATACAGCGAAGCGATGCGTCGCTATGGTAGCGACAAGCCGGATCTGCGTAACCCACTGGAATTGGTTGATGTTGCAGACCTTGTAAAAGATGTGGATTTCAATGTTTTCTCTGGCCCAGCTAATGATGCTAAAGGACGCGTTGCGGTTATTCGTGTACCGGGTGGCGCGGCATTAACTCGTAAGCAAATTGATAGCTACGCTGAGTTTGTTGGTATTTATGGCGCGAAAGGTTTGGCGTGGATGAAAGTCAATGACCGCGCTGCTGGCTTAGAGGGTGTTCAATCTCCGGTCGCGAAATTCCTTTCGGCTGACATTGTGGAAGGCATTTTGGCGCGTACTCACGCTGAGTCTGGCGACATCATTTTGTTTGGTGCCGATAAAATAAAAGTGGTGACTGAAGCCTTGGGTGCGCTGCGTTTGAAATTGGGTAAAGATCTGGCGATCACCAATGAAAATTCATGGGCTCCACTATGGGTTGTTGATTTCCCGATGTTTGAGGAAGATGACGAAGGTAACTTGCATGCTATGCATCACCCATTTACCGCGCCACTTAACTTAACCGCGCAAGAGCTGCAAGCCAACCCAGCGGTTGCAAATTCAAATGCTTACGACATGGTACTAAACGGCTATGAAGTGGGCGGTGGCTCGGTGCGTATTCACAATGCTGAAATGCAATCTGTGGTGTTTGATATTTTAGGTATCGATGCGCAAGAGCAACAACTGAAATTCGGCTTCCTATTGGATGCGCTGAAATTTGGTACGCCACCACACGCAGGTCTTGCATTCGGTCTTGACCGTTTGGTGATGCTGTTGTGTGGTACGGAAAATATTCGCGACGTGATCGCTTTCCCTAAAACAACCGCAGCCGCTTGTTTGCTAACGGATGCACCGAGTCTGGCTAACCCAGCGTCGCTCGAAGAGTTGGCGATTGCGGTGACGGTCGCAAAAGAAAAAGCGCAATAAACGCAACGGTAACAGGGTGGCGAAAGTCACCCTCTTTTTTGCCCCCGCGTAGGGTTATCCTTTTTTATTTGAGTGAACCTTGTTCTCTCGCCAATTGACTTAGTGACAGGAATCTCTCTTTTGGCTCAAATGTATTTCTATTACTCTGCGATGAATGCAGGTAAATCAACCACTCTTCTACAATCTTCTTTCAACTACCAAGAGCGTGGTATGACGCCCGTGATCTATACCGCCGCCATCGACGACCGCTATGGTGTTGGTAAAGTAAGTTCAAGAATAGGATTGGAATCAGACGCCCAGCTTTTTACTGCTGAAACGAATTTGTATGATGAGATCAACGCACTGCACGAGCAACAAAAGCGTCACTGCATTTTGGTTGATGAGTGCCAATTCTTAACCAAAGATCAAGTCTATCAATTGACTGAAGTGGTCGATAAAATCGGCATTCCGGTACTGTGCTATGGCTTGCGTACCGATTTCTTAGGTGAGCTATTTGAAGGGAGTAAATATCTACTTTCTTGGGCCGATAAGCTGGTGGAATTGAAAACAATTTGTCATTGTGGCCGTAAAGCGAACATGGTCATTCGCACCGATGAACATGGAGTGGCGATTGCTGAAGGTGATCAAGTCTCTATTGGTGGTAACGATAAATACGTGTCGGTATGTCGTCAGCACTATAAAGAAGCCTTGGGTAAGTAAATTCATTACTTCTGCGCCTTGAACAAATTATTCGATAGGGAGGTTTAAGCCCTGTCTCTTATACACAAATCCCCAAGCCTCTGCTTGGGGATTTTTTTGAACTAATTTTATGTTTCATGATCTGATCATCTAAGCAATAACAAGGATGATTAGAATGACTTATATAGAACCAACCCTCTGGGCACAAAAGCAATTTGGTCAAGCTCACCTCAATGACCCAAGACGTACTCAAAGACTCGTTGCCCTAGCTGCCTCTCTGGCCGAGCAACCTGGCGTACCGGTCTCGAAACTCATCATCTCCCCTGCAGATATGGAAGGGGCTTATCGCTTTATCCGTAATGAGCAAATCAAAGCAGAAGATATCGCTGAAGCGGGCTTTCATGTCACAGCGCAAGAGGCTTTAGAACAACAAACACTTCTTGCATTAGAAGATACGACTTCTCTAAGTTACTCCCATCGCAGCATACAAGATGAACTTGGGCACTCCAATCAAGGCAATCGAAATCGGGCTATGTTCATACACTCGACCTTACTTTTTGCTCCCGAAACTCAAGTGGTTGTTGGCTTAATTGAACAACAACGCTGGACTCGAGATATTGAAAAGCGTGGACAAGGACACCAGTACGCCACTCGACCATACAAAGAGAAAGAAAGCTATAAATGGGAGCAAGCTTCTCGCCATGTCGCAGAGCGACTTGGCGAGAAAATCTCAGATGTTATTTCTGTGTGCGATAGAGAAGCCGACCTATTTGAATACCTCACTTACAAGCAAGAGCAACAACAGCGATTCCTCGTTCGCTCAATGCAAAGTCGCTGTATAAAAGAGCATGATAATCGTCTTTATGACTACGCTTCCAAGCTGCAATCAGCAGGAGAAAGAGTGCTCGACATACCGCAAAAAGGCGGCCGTAAAGCTCGCACGGTTCACCTAGACATCAAATATGCCCCCGTGACACTCAAATCTCCCGCGAAGAAAAAAGAGTTCAATAACATTTCGCTTTACTACGTGGGATGCATAGAGCAAGGAGAGAGTAACGATAAGCTCGCATGGCACTTACTGACCTCAGAGCCAGTAACGAGCAGGGAAGAGGCACTTAAAATCGTCAGTTATTATGAGCTGCGTTGGCTAATTGAAGATTTTCATAAAGTCTGGAAAAGTGAAGGCACTCAAGTCGAGCAATTGAGAATGCAAAGCAAAGATAACTTAGAAAGGCTCAGCGTTATTCTGGCTTTTATCGCGACTCGGTTGCTCCAGTTGAGATTTATGAATGAATCAGATGAGTTATCTAAGAGCAGTTGTGAGCCGATATTAAAAGGCAAAGCATGGAAGCTAATGTGGCTAAAGCTAGAAAGAAAAGGGCTACCGAAGGAAGCTCCGGACATATCATGGGCTTACAGAGGTATTGCTCGATTAGGGGGTTGGAAGAATACAAAGCGAACGGGTCGTGCTTCTATAAAGACATTATGGCAAGGATGGTTTAGGTTACAAACCATCCTTGAAGGGTATGAACTGGCTAAGTCTCTTGATTCACCAGACTTGTGATCAAGAGACAG